>JAEEPS010000016.1 GCA_016284875.1 Salinivirgaceae bacterium
GTTTTTGTAAACTTCGGCATTCGTCATGTGTTTCTGACGTATAAACTTGAATAACTGTTTGTTGAAACTGTCTTCAAGGTTGGAGAGAATGTTGCCAAGATTGCTTTCATTTCCCGCACCTAACGGTTCCTGTATTGACGCACAGCATTCGCAGATAGAAGCATCTTCCGAATCCGCTATTTCATCATTTGTCTGCACAGGCGACGGCGTCTCCATGCAGCAATTGGCATTCCCAACCTCAAAATTGAGCCGCCTTCTCCGTTCAAGGATGTCATCTTTTATAAGTCGCTCATCGATGTAACTCTCAACGTCAGCATAGAGTTTTTGCGCGGCGGCAAAGGCATCGTTGTTGTAAACTATCATGTAGACGATCATTGAACCGTCGTATGAGCCGAGGAAATCGTGGATTGACTTGAGTGCGACGTTGAGCGCCTTATCGGGCGGATAACCGTAGATTCCTGACGAAATCAACGGAAACGCTACCGATTCAAGTTGCTTTGCTGCAGCAAGTTTCAACGAATTCTGATAACAGTTGTACAACTGTGTTTCTTGTTGTGTGTCACCTTCTTTATAAATCGGACCTGCAGTATGAATGATGAATTTTGCCCGCGACTTAAAACCATCGGTAATGACGGCATCGCCTGTTTTTATTGGTGCAAGTTGGTTGCAGGCTTGTTGCAGTTTCTGCTCTCCAGCGGCCTTGAAAATTGCGCCGCAGACTCCGCCGCCCATTCTCAACTGCGTGTTGGCAGCATTGACAATGGCATCGACTGTGATTTTTGTAATATCGTTTCGGCTTATTATTAGTGGCATAACTCCTTGTTTTCAGCAAAGGTACAAAATGTCGCTTTTAAGGCGACATCATTCCCGATTTATCGGTGGATTTTTGCACCGTTAGTTATTGTTAAATTTTAAAATTTAGTGCTATGAAAAACAACATTACAGAACTCATTTTCGTCATCGACCAATCAGGTTCGATGTCAGGTTTGGAAGACGACACCATTGGTGGCTTCAACTCAATGCTCGAGAAACAACGTAACGAAGACGGTGTTTGCCACATTTCGACAGTTTTTTTCGACAATAGTTCGGATGTGATTCATAATCGCCGCAACATCAGTACGGTAGAGCCGCTGACACGCAAAGACTACACACCTGGTGGCTCAACAGCGCTTCTCGACGCTTTGGGCGATGCCATCAACCACACCGTCAAGGTTCAGAAGATGCTTGCCGATGATGAAAGGGCTGATAACGTGATTTTTGTAATCATAACCGATGGTGAGGAGAATTCATCGACCCGTTTTTCTGCAAGAAAAGTTAAGCAAATGATTTCGCACGAACAGGAAAAATACGGTTGGGAGTTTATCTTTTTGGGTGCGAATATCGATGCCGTCAAAACTGCAGGTCACTATGGAATCAAAGCGAATCGCGCATGCAATTTCGTTTGTGACGCGACGGGAGTGGAATTAAATTTTTGCTGCGTATCGGATGCTGTGTCGGAGGTACGGGCAATGGGAAGTATCTCTGACGACTGGGATAACGAAATCAAAAAGGATTATAAGCAAAGGAGCTGATGATTTTAATTAATTGAATCGGACAAAACGTGCAGGGGCGAAAATCATTCGCCCCTTCGTTTTTATACCATACACATTAAATATACGTGTAATTTTCGCAATACCCCCATTAAAAATAGGGGTGTCGCTTAAAAATTGTAAGAGATTCACGTACAACGGCATCTTTTTTGCCATATCTTTGCGCCATAAACATAAAAATCAGACAACAATGTCAACAATCCGGTTTCAGGCTTTGGAGCAACTGATGAACCGTCAGGCGGTGAAGGTTGAGGTGCCAGACATCAAAACATCAGAGTATTATGCTGAGAATGTGTTCGATAAGACCAAAATGAAGGAGTTCTTGTCGCGCGAGGCTTACGAATGCGTGGTTGATTCTATCGAGAACGGAACTCGCATTCCGCGCCGCATTGCCGACCAAGTGGCATCGGGAATGAAGGCGTGGGCACTGGGCAAAGGCGCAACGCACTACACCCACTGGTTTCATCCGCTCACCGGCTCAACGGCCGAGAAGCATGACGCTTTCTTTGAACCAAATTTTGATGGCGATGGCGGCATCGAGGCATTCGATGGCGGCAAACTTGCTCAACAAGAGCCTGATGCATCGAGTTTCCCAAGTGGCGGATTGCGCAACACCTTCGAGGCTCGTGGTTACACTGCGTGGGACCCATCATCGCCGGCCTTCATTTTAGAGCGAACTCTTTGTATACCAACCATTTTTATATCGTACACAGGCGAGGCGCTCGACTTTAAAACGCCATTGCTTAAAGCCACATCGGTGCTGAACGACGCGGCTGTGGGCGTTTGCCAGTATTTCGACAAAGATGTCACGAAAGTGGTAACCACATTGGGTTGGGAGCAAGAGTATTTTCTTGTTGATTCGGCGCTGTTCCTTGCCCGTCCCGACTTGCAACTCACAGGCCGCACCCTTATGGGGCACGCTTCGGCCAAAGACCAACAGTTAGACGACCACTATTTCGGCACAATTCCGAGCCGCGTAAACGCCTTTATGCGCGATTTTGAGATTGAGGCCTACCGTTTGGGAATTCCTGTCAAAACACGCCATAACGAAGTGGCACCCAATCAGTTTGAGTGCGCACCGGTGTTCGAAGAAGCCAATCTGGCCGTCGACCACAATATGCTGCTTATGGACCTTATGAAGAAGGTGGCCCGCCGCCACAACTTCAACGTGCTTTTCCACGAGAAGCCGTTCAAGGGCATCAGTGGTTCGGGCAAGCACAACAACTTCTCGATGGCCACCAACACCGGCGTCAACCTGCTTTCGCCCGGAAAAAATCCGAAGAGCAATATGCAGTTCCTGGTTTTCTTGGCCTGCACCATCAGCGCTGTCTATGAGTACGGCGACCTGATGCGCGCCAGCATTGCCACCGCCGGCAACGAGCATCGTTTGGGCGCAACCGAGGCGCCGCCATCGATAATGTCGGTATTCTTGGGAAGTTATCTGTCTGGCATTCTTGACGATATAGAGCAACGCGTGAGCGACAAAAAGATGACGCCCGACGAGAAAACCGACATAAAATTAGGCATCGGGCGAATTCCCGAGATTCTGCTCGACAACACCGACCGCAACCGCACGTCGCCGTTCGCCTTCACAGGCAACCGCTTCGAGTTCCGCTCGGCCGGAGCAAGCGCCAACTGCGCCGCACCAATGACGTTCATCACTTTGGCCGTGGCCGAGCAACTGCGTAAGTTCAAATTGAAGGTCGATGCCAAAATCGATGCCGGAGTGAAGAAGGACGAAGCCATCTTCCAAGAGTTGAAAGAACTGATAGTTTACTCAAAACCAGTGCGTTTCGATGGTAACGGCTACAGCCACGAGTGGGAAGTTGAGGCCGAGCGCCGCGGACTTTCGAACCCGAAAGGTGCGATTGCCGCTCTGCAAGCCTTTGCCGACCCCAAGAACATTGAACTTTGCACCAGCGCTAAAGTGTTCACCGAGCGCGAGATAGAAGCGCGTCACGAAATCCGTGTCGAGAACTACACCAAGAAAATTCAGATTGAGTCGCGCGTGTTGGGCGATTTGGCCACAAACCACATTATACCAACCGTTTACAAATATCAGAACCAACTGATTGAGAACGTCCGCGGCTTGAAGGAGGTGTTGAACGAGGCAGATTTCAATGAGGTTGCCGAACTGCAATTGGAAACCATAAAAGATATTTCTAAACGTATAACAGCCATAAAATCAATGGTTACCGAAATGACCGAGGCCCGCAAACGCGCCAACGCCATTACCGACATCTTTGAGAAGGCACAGGCATATTCCGACACAGTGAAACCTTATCTGGCAAGCATCCGTGAGCATATCGACCATCTTGAAATGATTTCGGACAACGAGATTTGGCCGTTACCGAAATACCGCGAGCTGCTGTTCTCGCACTAATTGAAGGAGATTTGCGGGGGAGGGTAGACAGCCCGATAGTTTAGTTAAATACATTGACATTCAGAATTATTCGTCAAAATAATACTGAATGCAATGACATCGTGACGTGAAAATGATATTTTTGTTAAAGCGAAAATATCATTGGCTTGTTACGAGTCAATTATTGTTGTTTTTATGTTTAACTAACACTATTCGGGATGAAAAAGGGAAAAACGTTATTGATGTCAGCACTTGCGTGCATGATGTCGTTTGGTGTTTGTGCACAAAACACTTTCAATGAGTGGTTTGCCGATGGCAGGTTATCTTCACCGCTCAAACTTGTAGATGAAGTTAATGGCGAGACACTGTCTGGCAGTGTGGCGGAACTTTTAGTCCCTGACGATGCGGCATATGACGATGGCTGGGCAATTCAGTTCTGCGCAGTATTTTACGATAATGCCGGCCAGGTTGAGGACAATAAATTCTCATTGACATTTGATGTTTATTGGGAACCGACCACCAATGCCGACACGGCACATCTTTTCTTCTTAACAGGAAAAATGTGGTATGACGAATATGGCGGTTGGCTTCACGAAGATTATCAGTGGTCAGGCGATAATACTGAATTGCTGGATGTTCCTGGTGCTACCTCAATTCCCGTATACGCACCAATTAATGTTTACAAGAATAATTGGCAGACTGTAACAATTGAGGGTACAATTGGAGATCGCGGTGCGGAATTTATTGGCGTTCAAATAAATATGTGTGGCGATGAGGACAATGCCGGCACATATTATTTCCGCAACATCAACGTCAGGATGGGGGATAAAACCAACTTGAATTATTACGAGGTGATGCCGGCCGACATTGATGCGGTTAATGTGGGTAATATCAGTTATATGGTCATCTCTCCAAGCGAGGTGAAGGCTTTGAGTTTCACTGACACTGCCGCAACGAGCGCAGTGATACCGGCAAGTGTCGAAATTGAAGGCAGGACATATTCCGTAACTGATTTGGGAGGAAATCTGTTCAAAGGCATCAGTAAACTTGAGTCGATAACAATACCTAATTCGGTTGTCAATATTAACACATCGTTCGGCGACCTTAAAAATCTGACATCGGTAAAAATAGAAACCGATGCCAATGTTTCGAAATCAAACTTGTATTTCACCAAAGACAGTGTGCGCTACCATGTGATTGGTAAAGAATCAGTTGAAGTTGCCGCCAACATGCGTACTAATGTTGTTATTCCCGAATCGGTGGCTGCAGGCAACACATTTGCGGTTGTTGGCATTGGAGAAAAGGCGTTCTACGAATGCCATAATTTGAAATCGCTGACAATACCAAATTCGATTGTTACTATTGGCAAAAATGCGTTCGCTTATTGTAATAATTTAGAATCGGTGACTATCGGCAATTCTGTTACCAATATCGGGGAGTCGGCTTTCGCCGAATGCCAGAATTTGAAATCGCTCAACATCTCTAATTCAGTCAAATATATTGGTTCGGGCGCTTTCACTGATTGTGATAAGTTGGAATCGGTTAGCATCCCCAACTCGGTTAAGGAAATCGGCACCTATGCGTTCGAATATTGTAGCGGTTTGAAGTCGGTGACCATTGGCGATTCGGTGTCATACATTGGGTCGAGTGCTTTCTATGGCTGTTGGAATTTGGCAAAAGCCGAATTTTCGAGCATAGAGAGTTTGTGCGGAATGAATTTTAGTAACCAAAACTCTAACCCGTTGAACATGGCGAAGCATTTGTATATCGGCGGCAAAGAAGTGACCGAGTTGGTGATTCCTGACGGTGTCAGCACCATCGAAGATTACGCTTTCGTGGGTTGCGGCAGTCTGACGTCGGTCAGCATTCCAAACACCGTTACCCGAATCGGTGAGTCGGTATTTGATTACTGCAACGGTTTGAAGGCAATAACCATTCCTGGCTCGGTTGAGTATGTCGGTTACGATGCGTTTTCTTATTGCGACAGCCTGATATCGGTAACAATTGAAGGCGATGTCAGCATTTCTGGTGCGGGTTTGCACTTTACCAAAGACAGCATCGTCTATGGCGTATTAACTAGAAACAATGTCGAACTAAAATACTATGGTAAGTCGGGTGAGATTGTGATTCCGTCGTCAGTAACGGCGGGCGGCACATTTGAGGTAACAGTTATTGGTTCGCAGGCGTTCAGTGGTTGCAAAGGTTTGGAATCGATAACCATCCCTTCAACTATAACCAGAATAGGTGATTATGCATTTTATAATTGCGAGAATCTCACATCGGTGATAATACCTAATACGGTTACAAACATCGGATATGATGCATTCGCCTATTGCAAAAAATTGAAGTCGGTTGTTCTGCCAGACATGCTCACAACAATCAACAGCAGTTTGTTCCAAGGATGCAGCAGTCTTGGCTCGATAGTGATACCGAATACGGTTTCTGAAATCAGCAGCAGTGCATTCAACGGGTGCACCAATTTGAAATCGGTGATTATCGGCAGCAACGTAAACTCTATAAGTCGCAATGCATTTGCCGATTGCGACAGCCTGACAACCATCACCATCAAGCGCCCGACACCGCCATACGACAACAGTTGGTACGGCTCGATTTTTGGCAGCCTCGACAGCGTCGGCTACAGCAAGATAACCTTGCGTGTACCGCAAGGCAGCAAGAACGATTACCAACACAGCGCCCCGTGGAGCAACATCAGCAACATTGTTGAGTACCCCATTTATAAAGTCACGCTGCTTGTTGATGGAGGTGATGCCAGAGTGTCGGGTGACGGACTGTACGAGGTTACAGCCGATGCCAAGGCCATCGTCAGCACGGAGCCTAATACTGGTTATCAGTTTGTTAAATGGAGCGATGGCAACACTGACAATCCGCGAACCATCAATCTTAAGAGCGATACCACACTGACGGCCATCTTTATAGAAAAATATGTCACCGTCACATTGCTCGTTGGCAATGTTAAGCATGGTTACATCGAAGGTGCTACAAAAGTGCGTGAGGGCAGTAGGGAAAGTTTTTATGCCATAGGTGTTGGCGAGTATGTGTTTGACCATTGGAATATAGGAGGAACAAAAAAAGATATTGGTTTTAGAGTCACTCACGACACAACACTTATTGCCTACTTCAAGAAGGCTCCTCTGTGCAATGTGGTTCTGTTGTCGTCCGATTATACAATGGGAGAGGTTGCAGATAACGGAAGTTGTCGTGCAGGTACCAGTGTTGACATATCGGCTTCGGCATATGAGGGCTATAGATTTGTAAGGTGGAGCGATGGCAACACTAATCGGTGGAGATACATCACCGTTGAATCCGACACCAATCTTGTGGCATACTTCGAGCCACTGCCGAAGTACGAAGTGAAGTTCGCCGTTGCCGACTCATGCAAGCAGAGGGGTAATGTGGTTTACACGGGCTCGCAAACTGTTAGTGAAGGCGATTATGTTGAGGTGCTAGCCATTGCAAACAAAGGTTACCGGTTTACAGGGTGGTATAATGCTGATGGCTCACTGTTCCGAGACTATCCGGAAATCGGGTTCTATGTCAAGCGTGACACAGCCTTGTTCGCATGCTTTGTGGCTGCCGAAATAACTGATTACGTATGTGTTCCATACTCGGGAACAATTGATGTTACCTTGAATATTGGCGACACAATCACCATCTATGATTCGGAAGGTAAGAGCAACTACCGCAATGGCAACCGGGGTTATCTGCAAATCAACGCGCCTAAAGGCTACGCCATAAAAATAAGCGGAGTGTACGATACTGAAGGCTGCTGCGATTATCTGCGGATTTATCAGGGAGCGGACAGAAAGAAACTTGTCGATTGGAAAGGGTATGGCATTGAAGAGCAATATGTCGGTGATTCTGTAGCAACCCTCTATTTCTATTCCGACGGAAGTTCAACTGATAGCGGAATTGAATTGACAGCGACAGCCGTGAAATTGGTTGATATTGATGATGTTCCGTTCAAGGTTGCATTAAACGCCAACGATACCGCGCTGGGCGAGGTTGTTGTCAACAATATTGTTGAGGTTGGCAGCAGTTATTTGTTCAATGTCTCGGTTGAAAACAAACGTCCTGGCCGCTTCAACTGTTGGAGTGACAATTATATTGGCGAAAAACGAGAGGTGAAAGTAACCAGCGACACCACTCTGACAGCCATTTTCAACAAACGGCAAGCCTACACAGTGACCATTCAGAGCAGCGACACCACTCTCGGCAAGGTTCAAGGCAGCCCGAGCGGTATTTATTATTATGGTGAATCGTTGGAAATTGGCGCAGTTTCACTGTCAAAGGAGTTCTGTTTTGTTAGATGGAGCGACGGAAGCAAAGACTCATACCGCTATTATAGCCCCACGGGCGACATCACGCTTGTGGCCGAGTTCAAACGCAACAAGGCCTGCAAGGTCAACTTCCAGACGAACGATGCATCTTTGGGCTATATCAGCGTATCCGACACAGGAACGTACTATGAGGGTCAGACGCTTTACATCTGGCCAGAGTATAAATCTGAAGATGTTTTCTTTATTGAGTGGGAAAACGGCTCAACCAACGGAAATAAGCGTACGGTTACCTTATCAGGCGACACAACCTTCACAGCCAAATTTGAGGCTATGCCATACAAAGTTGATTTTCAGTCGAATGATACTACAATGGGATACGCAGAATATTTGATAGGCGAGAGAATCAACCAATACATTTACAGTGCAATCATATATCCGGATCCAAAACCTGGTTATGTATTTAAGAAATGGAGCGACGGTTGTATCACCCAATGGCGTACTGACTTCTACATTACAAGCGACACTGTGGTGGTGGCCTACTTCGAGCCAATCAAGTACGATATCAACCTTGTTACCGACAATGGCGAAATCAGTATGAAAGGCTCTCAACTGATAGACAATATTGTTGTTGCAGACTTCAATGTTTATGCTGAAGATGGCTATTGCTTTGCCAATTGGAGCGATGGTATTACGATGAGATCTCGCACATTTGCAGTGAAAAGCGACACCGTAATCTCCGCACATTTTGTCAAGTTCCCTTACAATGTTACGGTCGATTGCGATTCCGATAAAGGTTCGGTAAGTTATTCTACAAGTTCATCGTCTTTGGATGATACTCGCATTGAATTGACCGTTACAGAGAAGAATGGTTATGTATTCTCGCGCTGGAGCACTGGAAACAGTTCACGTCGTCCGACGGTTAATGTGAACAGCGACACAACCTTTACGGCTTACTTCGAAGAACTTGCGGTTAAGGTGATGCTCTATGTCAACGACGACGCAATGGGTACAGTGCGCAGTTATGTTACTTCGCATGGCGATAATCAGACAGAAATCGATTTCTGGGCCATACCGAATCCTAACTATCATTTTGTGGCTTGGAGCGACAACGAAAAGCACATCAGCCGTTATCAGACATTCCAGAAAGACACAGCCATCACTGCGATTTTTGCACCTGACATGTTCAAAATCAGTGTTGCTGCCAACGATGCCTCAATGGGAAAAGTCTCGGCGGTGGATTCAGCTGCTTATAAGACCAACATCAAACTCAACGCTACAGCCAACAGCGGCTACAAGTTTGTCAAATGGAGCGATGGCAACACCGACAACCCGCGCACCATTACTGTAACTGGCGAAATGAAGTTCACTGCAATATTTGAGAAAAATGAGACGACACCAGGAACAGCCATTGTTGAGTCGGCTGCAGATGCTGTCAGCATTTACGCTCACCACAACACCATTGTGGTTGAAAATGCCAACAGCGAAATCCGAGTATTTGATGCAATGGGACGTCTTGTGGCAACAGCCAATAAAGCAGATGCGGAAATCAGAATCAACAGCACCGGAATCTTTGTTGTCAAGGTTGGTGATGTTGTTAAACGAGTGATGTTGAACGATTAATTGTCAATGCGGGTGAGTGGGGCAGGAGTCTGCTCCATTCACTCGATATGACAATCTGTAATAATAATCCGCTGCGAATGAGTACCATCTTGTTCGCGGCGGATTTTTCTTTGGTGGCTGTGGAACAGATGGGATTAGAACCGCAACTGCATCTTCGCTAAAATACCGAATGGCAGCACATCTTCGTGGTTGAGGTAGGTGAGACGCCAGATAGCATCAACACGGAAGAACTTGAAAATGTTCTCGATGCCTACACCCGCTTCGGCGTATGGCTTGTGCAGCACATTGAGCGTGGATGGGAAAAACAGGTCGTCGCTGGTGCGATGCGCAAAATCGCCGACCAAAATTTTGCCAGTTGCCACCTCGCGCCATTTCAACTTTCGCATCAGTGGTATATGGTTAAGGAACAGGCCTTTAAAGTGATGCTCGAGCATAAGGGTGACATACTGGTCGCTCACAAATTCGTAGTAGTTCATCAGGTTGAAGGCATACTCGTCATAGGCGTAGGTCTGATTTCCCTCGTGCAGTTGCTGGAACGGGAACGGTGCCTTGCCGAACGTTTTTCCGGCATCGATAACATAGCGCAAATCGCCCAGCGGTTTCAGCGGCACAGTCTGCTCCACGCTCGCGTGAAGTTTGTAATACTCATATTTACTGTTCATTATGTGGGGTACGCCTACTGTCAGTCCGATGTTGAAAATGGGATAATTGGTGCCGAGGCTCATGCGCTCGAATTCACCCATAATGAATTTCTCGTTGTAGGCCAGTCTGAAGTTGACCGACATTTCGGTTGTCCGCAGGCTTGTCACATTAACGGTGTCGCCCAGTTGCTCATCGTACATTTGGAAAGGAACCGTTTCTGAAGCGTAAATCTGCTTGTGGCGAACCTTGAATTTGGTGGAGAAGCCTGCAAACCACTCATGGTCGTAGTAGCCGCCGCCCTCGTTCACAATGGTCAGTTTGTCGTTCTTTTCGCGCGCAAACAGCGATGATAGAATATTGTCGCTCAAAAACGCATTGTCGGTCAGACCAAGTTGCTCATTGTCATGAAAATAATAGATGTTAGCACATCGCCTGGGCATGGTGTTGAACATTTCAGTGACTCCCAAACCATATTTAAACCTTTGGTCGCGGGTGCCATATGCCAGGTGGCCGTAGAGCATGTGCCTGGTACTGAACTCGTTGCTGGTACGTAGACTGATTTTGAATCGGCTGCCCTCAATGGGGTTGTAACTGTAGAGAGTGTAGTAGGGGCCAATTTCAATATATTTGCAAACCCAATAGCCTGTTATAAAGGCATTTACAAGTTTGACAATATTGTTGAACATCGGCACTTCGCGCACCGAATCCACCATCACATAAATATCTTTCTCGCGCTGGCTCAACTCCTCGTGGCGCAGTGTGTTCCACTCATCGGTCGATTTATGCATTGCGTCGTCGAGCAGCACGGTTTCGGTCGGTGCCGATGCCGAGAAAGTCTTTTCGGGCAGGTCGGGGTGAATGTTTATGTTGCTGTACGATGTGGTCTTGCGCCCAAAAAATCCATAATCTTTTTGCGTGACCGAGAAATCGACAAACAATTCCTGTTTCTTCGGAAACCACACAGAATCATCGACATACGTGTACGACTGCTCTGCTACAAAATCCGACACGAAGTTGATATTCACACCCTCGGAAATGCGGATTTTGTAACTCTCGATGGCGAAAGTGGTGTCGTGCACCCAGAAATATCCGGTGAACGTGGGCTCTTGCTTGCGTTTCGGCTTGAACGAAATCTGATAGCACCAGTGATTATCGCGGAACGTGCTGTCAATCAGGTAATATTTGTAGTACACGCGGCCGATGTTTGCAATCGGGCTTACAAAATCGTGGCCCAGAATCGGCACAAAATTGTCGTAGATATTGAAATCCAAGTACATCTTGCCCGTAAACTCCGACACCATATCGTCCTCCGTGCCCGAAATGCGGCTGGCCTTTATCACCTCTTTCTCCCGTTTGGGGTTCTTTCGGTAGTAATAATCTGATAATGTTTCGGTTATGAATACCGGCAGAAATGTTTTTCCTGTAATAGCCGATGTGTCGATATAATCGAAAATGAATTGGAACTTCTTGAAAATCTTCTGGTTTTTGTATTCTTCAGAGATGTTGTTAATGTCGAGTTCCATCTTGTTGTAAACCTCGTAAGTGTAGAGTTCCTGGCGCATCGGATTGTTGTGCGGTTTGTTCTCGTTAATCTCGCGCAGAATGCGGAAAGCGGGGTTCTCGCCAGGGTGCACCACAATCTCCTCCATCACAATATTGTCGGGTTCGAGCCGCACAGCCAACTCCTGATAGGCTCCGTTTTTGATGGCCGTCTTAAATGGCTTGTAGCCCATGCACGACACCATCAGTGTATCGACTTTGAGGCGCGTTTCGAGAAAAAAGTTGCCGTCCACATCGGTAATGGTGCCAAGTTGTGTGCCTGGCGCCGCCACGTTCACAAACGGCATCGGCTCATCAGTTTCGGCATCGACCACCGAGCCGCGAATACGCGTAACCTGCGCGCTCATTTGCACGGCAATCAGCAGCAAAAACAATAATATGTTAAGTTTCAGTTTCGTGGTTTTACTTTTTGGACTACAGACAACGGACTACAGACATAAGAAAGGCATAAGTAATTACGAGTTATGAATTACGAATTACGAGCCGAGTCAAAAAAACTCTTTACACTTTACACCATACTCTTTATACCTTACCCTTTACTCTATCTTCAATAGTTGCGTTCTATTCTCTCAATACAAAATTCTGTCCCAGATAAACTCGCCGAACTTCTTCATCATCAGCCAGTTCGCGGGCCGAGCCTTCCTTCATGATGCGGCCGTCGTAGAGCAGATAGGTGCGGTCGGTGATGCAGAGCGTTTCTTGAACGTTGTGGTCGGTGATGATGACGCCAATGCCGCGCTCTTTCAACTGACGCACAATGCGTTGGATGTCTTCAACGGCAATCGGGTCAACGCCGGCAAAAGGCTCATCAAGCAGAATGAACGACGGGTCGATGGCCAGGGCGCGGGCAATCTCGGTACGCCGACGTTCGCCGCCCGACAACTGAATGCCAAGGCTCTTGCGGATGTGGTGCAGGCTGAATTCTGTCAGCAGCGACTCGAGTTTCTCCTTCTGCTGCTCTTTGGTCAGGTCGGTCATCTCAAGAATCGACATTATGTTGTCCTCAACGCTCAATTTGCGGAACACCGACGCCTCTTGCGCCAGATAGCCGATGCCCAGTTTTGCACGCTTGTAGATGGGCTCCTTCGTCACGTTCAGGTCGTCGAGGTAGATGTTGCCTCCGTTGGGCGTAATCAGCACCACAATCATATAGAACGATGTGGTCTTGCCGGCGCCGTTCGGTCCCAGAAGCCCCACAATCTCGCCCTTTTCAGCCTGAAACGACACGTCTTTCACCACCGTACGGCTGCCGTAGCGTTTCACTAAATGTTCAGCAATAAGTTTCATTTTCGGAATTAAACTATTGTGCAAAAATAGTAACATTGTAGTCAAAACAAAAACGATTATGACACCTCTAACTACTCCCGACCGCCACGAACTCGTTGAACTTGCCAATACCCGTATGCCTTTTGGCCGGTACGAAGGCCGTCTGCTTGTGGAACTGCCTGAACCTTACTTGGCTTGGTACGCGCAAAGAGGCTTCCCTCCAGGAAAAATTGGCGCGCAGTTGCAACTGATGTACGAAATTAAAGCCAACGGACTAGAAAATCTCATCAGACCGTTGGTGAAATGAAAAATTTTATATTTTAGGGTGTTAAAATTTTTAATTTCTAATACACTAATACTATGATTAAATGTGCAAAAGAGATGCGCGCCACAGCGGCTGCCGCTCTCAAAGGTAAATGGGGAAGCGCTGTGCTTACCTTATTCGTTCTTCTTATTGTTTCATGTGTTGCAAGCGCAATTCTTGCAATCATTCCGTTTTTGAATATTATTGCGTCTTTGGCGACTATGATTCTAGCGGTGGGTTTTGAGGTTGCTTTTTTGACTATGTTGCGTACTGGCGAGAAAATGCAGGTTGGCTGCATCTTCGATTTCTTTAAGGAAACGCGTCTTTGGGCAACAATTCTTTTGATGCTTTTGTACACATTCTTGTGGTCCTTGCTGCTCGTTGTACCGGGAATTATCAAAGGTTTCTCATACGCTATGACACCTTTCATTCTGAAGGATAATCCGAACATGAAAAACAACGAAGCCATTGAATTGAGTATGGCAATGATGGACGGTCACAAATGGGATTTGTTCTGCCTTGAGTTGTCGTTCATTGGTTGGGCATTCTTGTGCGTACTCTCTTTGGGTATTGGCTATTTGTGGTTAATACCTTACATGTATGCTTCGTACGCTGCTTTCTATGAGGATGTGAAGAACGAATATGCAAGCCGTTCTAATGCATAATAATTGAAAATGTTTTTAATAGAGCCGTGCCGATTGGTGCGGCTTTTTTTTGTCTTGTAACTAAAATAGATACCCCATCTTCACATACACGTTCGACTTCTTATCCGAATCGTTCGCACTGAATGGCGTTGCCCAATCGACAGAGAGGATAAAATTCTCATTCATAGCCACTTTCAGGCCAACACCACCCGACAGGTGCGGGCGATAAACGTTACTGCTGAAATCGAAATAATCATCGGCTTTTTCGCCTGTTGAAGCCACTGCAATCCGCACCTGCTGCTCATCAATATCGGCAGGCTGAAGCACCATTCCCGCATCGACAAACGGATTTGTGGCCACATAAAAATGGTGCGAACCAATGTCGAATTTGGCAATACGGAGCCTTAACTCGATGTTAGCCAGCGCGAAGCCATCAGAAATGATGCGGTTGCGGGTGATGCCGCGCAACGAACTTGAACCGCCCAGGCTCTCATAGTATGCGCGCTTGAGATTCAGCACGTTATGGTAACTGGCCATGTAAAAAGGTGTTTGCCCCGCCATAGTAAGTTGAACTGTAAGGCGGTAGGCCAGCACGGCCACTGGTGTGCCCAAGGCCATGTAGTGACGGAAATCGGCATTCAGTTTCAGGCTGTTGAAACGTTTTAGGTCGCCGAAAGCAGCCGTGTAGGTGACAAAAGCGTCGGCCCAAATACCCGACGACGGAGCGGCTGTCTGGTTTCGGCTGTCGAAACTGACACCTCCGTGAATGTAAGGGAAGGCGCCCGTTTTAGTCTCACAACTATCGATAAGCCCCCATTGCAGATATTTATCGAAAAGGCAGTCGGTATCAGGCAGTTTCTTGTCATCGGACTGCCCGCGGTTAAGTTTGTCGATATTGACTGAACCAGCATTAAAAACAAGCACTCCCGCGCCTGCGTTCCATTTGAATTTATCGCTGATAACTCCTTGCAAATCAGTGGTTGTGCGAAATAAATCGTGATAATATTTATAGAAGGCACGCGAACGGTAAATGCTGCTGCCGTCATCGGTCCAGTCGGAATTCACAACCGCCTGATGACCGTTGAATCCTGAAAAATCGTACATCTCTTCAGGCATATATGATATGTCAGCCGAAACATGCAGACCTGGCACAAGTGCTCGGGAATCAAAATTCAGTCTGAAAAGTCCGCTCTTTTTGGTTGTTCGGTTCGCCTCAAGATAGATAGAGTGCAGATATTCAGGATAGGTGGAGCCATCGCCATAATAATAAATGTTGGTGAGAGCGCCGTATTGAAAGCCTAAATCAGCATCGTAGGCAACCGATGGCAGAAGGCCGAAAGTCCAGCCTGTTTTTGATTCGCTCTGCGCACCTGCCGAAACAGCGGACATGATAATTATTACAATGATTATCAAGCGTTTCATATTGATAAATTCAATTCTTCAGTTATACAGTCCATCAGTTAATCAACAAATGACTTAAGCAGATAGGCGATGCTAATGCCCAGATATGTGCCCACGGCGTAGCCCACAAGACCAATGATGATGCCGCTAATGAGCACCTTGCGGTTGCCCATGGCGCCAACCACTGGCGGAATGAACGGCGGCGAACAGAGCAGACCGATGTTGGCCACAGTGAAAAGGTCGCCGCTGATGTGGAAAAGGCGGCAAATGATAAAGTGCAGCAACACTGTTGTGCACATGATTGTCAGAACAAAACACATGAGCGTGAGTGCCGATGAGTTGAGGCTGCTGACATCGAATTTCGAAGCCACCACAATGCTGAACATCAGGATGAAAACCATTCCAAGTTCAAATGTCTTGGGCAAGGCGCGCACTCTTTCAGAGAACGAGGCGGCAACAGCCAATGTGGTGATTACCAAAATGATAACTAATTCACTCAACACACCCGTAATGAGTAGCGACAAGCCCGCAGCAACCGCCAAGAAAAGCACTGCGAGCAACAGTCCCAGCATGGTTCGGCCAAATGTGCGGCGAGCGAAGAAGCGGCTGTAATCTTCAACACCGCCGTCGGTTTCGACATCGGAATGCAACGTCACCGACTCATCGGGAAAAGGAAGCAAGCGGCGGAAAAGCTTGTAACCGCCTGCCACAATGAACATTATCAACGGAAAAGTAACAAGCATCTCGAAGGCATAGACGAGCAGGATAACCGACTCATCGACGCGCAAAGCTGAGCCAAGGGCGAAAAAGTTGAGCGTGCCGCCTGTGTAAATGCCCATCATCAGGCCCGAAATGCGGTCGAGGCCGCCAATGCCCGAGTTGCGGAACGCGAAAAACGCCACCACCACAGAAACCGTTATCGACAGCAGTCCGCCAACAAGCGTCACCACGGTTTTGGGCAGCGAGCGGGTCCAAAGGCGGAAGTTGCAATTGAAGAGCATGAGGGGAATGGCCAAAGGCACTGAAATATCCATTATGAGATTTTGCGCCGACTCGAGCGCAGGCACATTGCCCATCTTGACAAATCCGCCGAGCGCCAGAACCAGCCCCACAGCGTAAGCAATTATCACGGTTCCCGCCCTGCGTACAAACTGGCTGCGCTGATAGGCAGCGGCAATCAGCACTGGCGTTAGCACGTATATAATGGTGATAATGATTGATATAGCCATATCGCCTTGAATTAAATCGCGACAAATATATTCTTTATGCGTATTAGAGACAAGAGCCGATTAAAAGTAATCGGTTTCGATAGGACAAGCCACTTGTCAGTATCTATCTGACAATCACAATTCTACCCACACCGCCAACATGACTCGGACTGCCAGGCTCGTTCCGAATCTGAAGCAATTGGCCGTTGCATGAAATGCGCGCTTTGTAGAAGTAAACGCCCGTCGGCAGTAAGGCTCCGTTGGTGTCGGTGCCGTTCCACACAGCCGATTGGTTCAATCCGAAATGCAAATCGCCAAACTCCGCCTTGGTGATGGTTTTGACAATTTTCCCCATCGGGTTGTAAATGTCAATCTGCAGTTCGTCAGGCAACTGATTGCCAGTGAGTTGAAAAACAAATCGGGTTGCCGCGCTGAACGGATTGGGGAATGCGTAAACATCAGAGACCGTGTTTTCGGCAACTACGCGGAACGAGATAATGTAGTCGTCGGTGCCTGACTCGTTGCCCGATGCGTCATGGGCGCGGACGCGAAGTTGATAGATGCCGTCGTCGAAAGTCATGGGCAGAACGAGCCTTGCTGTGTTGCTTTCGGACGAGCCTGGAGTGAATTCAATCTGATTGTTGCCTGCAAGTTCAACGCGGTTCTCGATGCCTGTGGCCATGGACATCAGATAAACGGCAATCGAATTTGTGTCGCTGATGGTCATGAAGCGGTTGGCATCGGTCACGCTGACGGTGATGGTGGGCTGTGCTGAAACAATGTCGCCATCGGCAATATGCCGACCGTCGAAAGTGACATCGAGCAACGGGTTTCCCGCATCGCGCACAACGCGGAACTGCTTCTGTATGAAGTTGTTGAAGTGCGTCAGTTCTTTTTGGTCGTACTCCTTTGAATCGGGATTTATCGGGTTCAGTTCGGCATAGAAAATGTTTTCGGCATCGAGTCCTACGGTTTCAAATGTTACATTATCAACCACATACTCGCCAGCCTTCAGAGCGGCCAGTCGTTTGTAACCAATATCGACAATGCGATTGGTGGCCGTTTGCAACCAATAATGCACCAGAATGTTGTCCGATGGCTGCTGTCCGATGTTTTCGTAAGCAACTGAAACACTGACTGGTTCGCCCTCGTTCACGGTGTTGGCGCTGAAACTCCAAACGCGGTTCGGACTCACCGCCAAATCGGTGTACGGAGTGTAAAGCACGCGCCACATCCGCAGTTGCGACGGCGTGTGGCTGCTATCATCTTTGGTGACAAACTGCAATCGGAGTTGCTCGTAACGTTTTGAATCAATGTTAGATAGGTTAGTGGTGCGGTCGGTCACGGAATCAATCAGAATGCTCGAACTGCCGTTGGCGCCGATTCCCATAACCCGCACAAACTGCTCGCCATGCGCCGTTGTGTCGCAATCCCATTCGAGCCCCGCCCATTTCTTTGCAGGGCCAATCGGCTGGCTGGTTATGGTTCCGAAATTGTAGTTGTTGAACAGTGTTCGGTGAAAATCAATATGGTCGGTAGATGATTTGCCGATAACTTCCTCTGCCTCATCGGGATAACCCTTGTGAGTGAAAAAGATGTACGGCACCGAACTGTTCACGTTGCGAATCTCGGTTGCGCCCCACCGCTCAAATGCGCTGTAAGCCCGCTCGGGCCACTGCTGGAAACGTCCCGACATGAACGAGTAAATCATTATGTAGTTGCCATTTGGCACATGATTTTCGACCATGTTGATGAGCGAGTCCAAGCCCGCATCGAGATTGCCCAAATAGAAGATGTAGTAAAGTTCGTAGGCTGCCGATGAGCAGTGCGGATAGTTGGAATGGCCAAAGCGTCCGCGGTCCGACTGCCACGGCACCAGATTGAACGAGTCGATGACAACCATGAGCAAGGCATTGGCCGCACCGCACGACGACTGGGCGCTGTAGCCGTCCATTTCGAAACTGATTTTCATGAAGTTGCTCGAGTTTGGCGAGCCAAGGTTGTGGCAGCGGATTGTGCGCGCCGCACTTGCAAAACTGAACGAGCGGCTTTCGGCATCTGGCTCGATATGCGAAAAAACATTGTCGTCAATCTGCTCAAAATGAGACTGTTCCCAGCCTGTCAAGCCATTACGGACAACGAACGAGTTTGTCTGGCTGTAGTCGTCGCCCGCATCGCCTTTCACGCACCAAAAATATGTTCTGTCTTTGCTGATTGTCTTCTGCGGCTTCCACTCAACCACTCCGCCGCTGTGTTCAACGCGCTTCTGCGACAGTTGGCCGCTGTTGAATTTTTCGGTTGTATCTATCTGAAATACACTAGAATATTTCAAAGAAGCAACATCGGCAGTTGAGGCTTTCAGAACATTGGGAACCGCATCGGTAAGGCAATAATTGTAAGGCCAAACGGGCGTCACATCCACCGACTGCACGTAGGTTGCCACCTCAATGGAGTTGTTTTCCTCGTTCAGTTCGGCGATTTGCTCCATGGCATCGAGTTTGATAATGAATCGGTTATGGCCAGCAATTGCACGGTCCATCGGCAGGCGGAAAAGCAGCGTGTCTTTGAATTTGAGGCCGTCGAGTTGTTCGGCGTAAAGCGTTGAGGTTCCGTCGGGTAAAGTGTGCAGCAACTCAACCACAAAATCCTTTGTTATGGCGCGGCTGACGTTGCGCAGAACCACCTTCACCGTGAACGAATCGATGGCCGTGGTCAGCAGCGATGGCGTGAAACTTACATCGAACGGCGTAATTTGTAAATCGGGCAAAGAGTTGCTGTTCAGCACAATACACGGGTCTCCATGAAGAACCATCTGCTGAATATGACCGATAGTCAGGCGGTCGGTGCTGCCAACTATGGCCGTTTGTGCCGTGCGCATCGACTTTCCAATAGGCTCGGCATACGAATAATTGGCCAAGTGCTTGTAAAAGTTCGCTGAAAACTTGTTGAGGTAGTACGGCACGCCCTCGTTCACCATGGCAATCAGGCCGATAGCCCCTTTTTTGTCGGCCAGCACCCAATCCTCGCTCACCGACGTCTGCCATGTGCCGTAGATGTTGCCCGTGTAGCACGAATTCGAAATTATGAGCGGATATCGGCCCTCGTTGTTGTAGTACGACGGGACATCGATGTCCTGGTCGAAACCGCCGTAGCCCGAACCATGGCCGAAGAATGTCATCAGACTTACACCACTGTTTATGAGCATTTTAACGCTGTCGTTTTTCGATGTTGCTATCGGGTCCGATGTCGATTTGTAGAACGATGTTACTTGGCCGCCAAACAGAGTGTCTTCTATAATACGCTTGTGTTCAGCCATGTAGCCCTTAATCTGGTCTTGTTCGCTCTTGGTTTTTCCGCCCACAAAGTGCAGCACGCGTTTCATCCATTCGCTTTGCTCGTTCTGCTCAAAGGCCTTCACCTTGTTAAGATATTTGTCGATGTCGCTTTCGCGAAGCGCTGACAAACGTCCAGTGGCCAGCAGCGGCCCGTCGCCAGCACTCCCGATGTAGGCCGAAAGCAGCGCGTCAGATGCGGGGACGCCCATCGTTGGAATCAGGCAGTTGGCATAGCCAGTGGCATTGCGACGCATATCGTTGGCTGTCACGCCTTTACCAATCAAAAACAGATACTCGGGCTTCACGCTCCATTTCGCAACCGCATACTCAATAAAATGACGGATGGCCATCGGGTGCTTGCGTATTCCGTAGCCGAATTGATTGTAAAGTTCTTCAACATCAACAAGATAAGCGTTGCGATAGTTGGCATATTCCTTTGCCTTGCCCATCAGCGATGTCTGCGAAATAATCAGAACCTGCTTGCCGCTAACGGCATGATTGACAAATGGCGAATGCGACACTTGGCCAACTTTGAGCAGTGCCTTGCCGCTTGCCACCACAAGCCTGACGGTCTCGGAATGGGCGGGAATCAGCGCAGTTGCCTGGCCGCCGTCAACCACAAGCCCGATGCGCAAGTTCCGCGTAACATCGTATAGCACAGCGTTTTGGTCGAGTTCCATGCCTGTGATGGTTATGCTCGAATCGGCCGCGGCTGGCGGCATGCTGAAAACCTGCTGCCGACGCTCTTTGAAATTGAAATCCGACGGGTATTCAATCTCGATGAACGACACCCGCGAATAGTCGGTTTTGGCCTCGATATCGTTGATGCTTGAAAAAGTGAACTTGTTCTGTGCCAACAAGTTGGCCGCATCAATCTCCGCTTTGTACTTAATGGTGTGCAAGCCGTAGAAAACTGTGTCGAAACTGACACTAGGCCCCGAAAGCGTGATGTGGTGGCCTTGAGACGAATATGTTGCCAATGCCAACTGAATTTTGGCTTTTCCGCCAACAACGCCAGGCGTGGGCACCGTTTTGGTCTGTTTTTGGCCAAGCGATAGCGCCGACCCGTCGAACCAACCTTCGGCCTCGGTGAACCGACAGTTTTCCTCGCCGCCCATGTATGTCGCCACAAACTGGCAGATGGTATCGATTATGCAACTATTTGCCTGACTGCGATTTACTGCATCTGCCGAACTGCAGTTGGTGTGGCGCAAGTTCGAAAATTTGCTGTTCCATGTCAGAAAAACAGCCGCAGTGTCGGTTATCAGACTGTAATACGGATTGGTTTGACTTTCAGGCTTATCGTACATCTCCACATCGAACCAGCCATCGTTGCCTTCGGCGTAGAACTCGATAAAATTAAGCAAGCCATTCTGCTCACCATCGATATGGCAGGCTATGGGGCAGCCATTCTGATAAAGTTGGATATTCTGCGGATTGAAACTGCCAAGCGGCACGCCTGCGGCCTCAAGTTGGCTGCGGCTCACGCGATAAATGCCAGTCTGTGGTATCGACAATCGGTAATAATCCTGACCGAAATCAATCCAATCGTTCGTAAACTGCTGGGCATCAGCATTGATGGCAACCATTGCTGCCATCGCAAAAAATAATATGCCGAAAAAACGCCTCATCAGACAACCGCTATAAAAACAAACAAAGTTAAGCATTTGAACGTTTGACGCACAGTTTTTTGGTGAATTGACAAGGCAAAATGGCGAATGGCGGGGGAATTAAACGTTTTTTACAGCCGAGGTGCCGCATAGTTTAAAGCACAAAAAGTGATGGCATATTCATGGTTTAACATATAGCAAACATATAGGGAACATATAGAAAAGCCAACGCCACCATGGAGCAACTTGCGGTTTCTTTGGTTTTCGTTTTTTTTCTTTGCGATAAAGTTGTTTTGCGCGGTTTGCTTGCGTTTCCTTTCGGTTGCGGTTGGATTGTGCGGGAAAATTTGCGATAATCGCCCGAGGGGATTACACGGTGATTACTCAAGGATATGGCGATGAGGAAGGAACGGAGTACATGGTAAACTAAAAACAAAAATCCGCAGGTCACCACTATAGGGCAACCTGCGGATTACTTTGGAGCAACTTAAATTGCTTACCGAATCCTCCACCTCAAACCACACGAGATGCCGAATGGGAAAACAAGTTTGTTTTTAAATTCTGCTTCTCTTTTATCTTCAAGTTCATCCATATATTTTATGATATCGGCTGCAGCAGTGTTTGTGGTGAGACCACCAGAAATGCTAATATTCTCAGTGAAATGGATGTCAACACCAGCCCCGACATTCGGTTTGATGAATATTTTAGCCTTATCGAAGACAAGGTGGCCGTCATCGTCGAAAACCGAAACGCTTCCGCTGAAGCCGTATTGGAACGAAACGTAGGGGTCAATCATAGACTTTGTCACGTAGCGGGCTTTCAAACCAACTGTATAAGAAGGCCCGGCCAAAAAGATTCCGCCATTGGCAAAAACGCCAATGTTTTTCTGCGGATAGATGGTCATTCCCACGCCAAAGCCACTATAGTCGAAGCCAATGCCAACACCGGCAGAAAAAATTTCTCGTTGTCGATTGGCAGGCTGCTCATCATTATTTTGCGCTTGCAAAATAGTTGACTGTGAGAAAATTGCTAATAATAATGCTGTTTTTATTAATCTATTAGACTTCATTTTTATTCTGTTTAATTAATTGTTTTTTAGCAAAATGCGATTGAATGAATCCTCATTTTATAAAATTGTTTGTGCTGTCGGGTTTGGGACTGAATTACTTGAAATGTAAAAAATAAAATTTATCATAATCAATAAAATAAAATGGAAGAACCAAAAATCAGAATGGTGGTATGACTTAAAGCGATTTTTCTTCATAGATTAAATGTTATAAGAGTCCAGTATTGCTCCAAGTGCAATATTGTGTTGCACTTATTTATAATTCTTCATAAACTCCTCATACGATGGGTTCATTTTCATATCCTTCATTGCAGGGGTTGGAGGATATGAAATGGTATAACCTATTTTTTCCATATCCTTCTTGCTTAAAGAATAATGAACAAGAGTGTTGAGTGATTTGCCAGAATTAAGATATTCAGACAGAGATTTATTAACGATATAAAAAAACAAACTGTCTTTCAAACTTTCTTGTATATAAGGTCCTGTGGCTATCGTATTAGGAGACAACTCAGTACAACCATAACCATAGCTGCCAGTATCATATGTAACAGTGTTTTTTCCCCCTTTTGCAAATATTACAATAGTATCATTAGTATTGTTTGAATACTTTATATAATTATAATCTTCATCGAGTTTGCAACTATTAAAACTCAAAGTTGATAATATAATCAGACTGAGCAATGTTATTCTTTTCATATTATAGTATTTGAATTATTAAAAACCATATGTTGGGTGATATTTTTCTTCTATTTCAGGTATGTTATACCAATCATCACCAAAATAGTCCCGTGCATAAGCACTGGCTTGTCTTTCAAACCAAGATAGTCTGTGAGATTTTATAGTGTGTTCATTAAATGGAACATCATGACTGTTTTTCGCCGACCAAAAACTCGGAATACCAATATAAAGTAAGTATACCAAACCATATTTTTTTCCTTGAATCATGTGACCATATTCGTGCATAAACATTCCGTAATATGCGGTTTTAAGGTAATTATCAAAGTCAGAGTCTATATATTTCTCAATATTAATATTGATATAGTTGCCAAGTGTTATTCCGTCGTTATCATTAGCATATTCATTAGTACAATATGTGGCTCCCTCAAAATAATCAACACGGTCAACATTTCCAAAGATGTTACGGAAATGAGAATATACATTACCTATACCTGTCTGTGGGGATTCCCAAGTGAATCTTGAAACCCAATCCTTGAAATTTTTTGCTTTTAAACCGTATGAGTCGATTTTGAAGGCATTTTTAAATTTTTTATTGCTGTTTTCTAATGGCAATGACATTGTGAGCAACGTGCCTTGATACGGAGTTAGACCTACAGCAGCCACAGCAGTTGTTATGCCAACTCCTGTCGCAGCGGTAGTGGTCGCTATTCCAGCACCTGCAGTTGCGGTTGAGCACGCAGTTATGGTTGTTGAGACGGGGTCAAGCAATGATGCTGCCCCAATCACCCAATGCCACCATTTATAACCATCGGGGTCATTATATTTCAACGGATTGTTCATACAATAACTATATCTATTGAAATTTTGCGGGTTTTCAGGTGCTTGCACATACGGGTCGGGCGATAGGAACCGACCGAGCAACGGGTCATAAAATCTGCCGTTCATATCAATCAAGCCAAACTCATTCCAATGTTCATGGCCGGTGAAGCCACGAGTTAAGCCTATAGCGTTTTTGCTTATGGTTTGGTTGCCCCAAGCGTCGTAGGTTGCAGAGAATTGTTTGGTTCCATTGGCATCATAAAGGTTTACTATGCTGCCAAGGTGGTCTGTCTCTGCGTAATATGGTGTTGCAACGCCATTTTTCTTCACATACACGGCTGCCAGTCCATCGGGGGTTGCAACGTAGTGGTAGGTAGTAATTGTCCCATTTACAGAACGCAGTTCAAAATTGTCGGCATAAAGAGTTGTAGTTGTGTTCGAACCATTTACAAGCACAGTCTTAACGCGTTGTTGGTCACAGCCATAAGTGATAGTCAGTTTGGAATTGCCTTTAGTTACTATTGAAACTTTGTTAAGGGCATTGTAAGAAACACTAATATTTTCCTTTGGAATCAGATTACCACTATTTGCTACTTGAGTAACAGCATGTTTCTTGCTAGCATCGTAAGTATAGGCACCAATATTTGTCTTGCTGCTTATGTTGCCGTTCAATGCATAACTCGTGCCAGTGGTGAGGCGGTCGAACTGGTCATAACTGAAATTTTCAGTGCCGTTCATACCTGTGCGTTGCGTCAAGTTGTCAGTTGCTCCATTGAATGTATAACCAAATGAGTGCAGCGTGGTTGAACCTTTCTTAATAGAAGTTCCTGTTAGCACACCTTTTGAGGTAAGAGTTTTTGTAGAAATAAGCGGAACTGTTCCCAAATATGCTGTGCGTTGAGTGCCACTGTATGAGGCCAATTCCCATACTCTTTGCCCACCTATTTTTATCGACGTCAGGTTGCCGTAATTATCGTATGTGTACATTTCTGTCATACCATCGGGGAATGTCTGCGAGGCCAATTGACCATTGCTATTGTAAACATACGAAAAAGTTAAAGTTACTCCGTCAATAGTATAGATTTTTTCTGTAAGACGGCTCTTATCATCGTAGTTGTATGCAATGGTTTGATTACTTGTTGTTTTTTGAGATAAACGGAGTTTGCTGTCATAGTAATAATTAGTAATCAAGCCGCCAAAACTCTGCTTTTCGAGCAAACCGGAGTTGTTGTAAGAGTTAATAATTACAAAGCCACGAGCATCAGTTTGTTTAGTTATGCGGCCAAGAGCATCATATTCGTATGATGTAGTTCCAGCATCAACATCGGTGAGCGAGTTTTGAAGGCCTCGGTCATCGTATGTCATAGTGGCCACAGTATAACTTTGGTAACTGACATCACCATAACTGATAGTCAGCGGCTGTCCGTTCGAACTGTATTTGTAATTTGCAGAAGTGTAGCCATTGTGACTAACCGATGTTATATTACCCCAAGGGTCAATGGCTTTCACAAATGATTTGTTGCCATCTTGAGTGGCCGTTATCGAGCGTTTCGAATAAGAATAGTTCGTTGTCTGTCCAGTTCCTTTTGTGGTTTTGGTTAATTGTCCTAATCCATTATAACTATAAGATTCAGAGATAGTCAAGTTCCCAACTTTATAATTATGTGAATACAAATTACCGTTAGACTGATTGTAACTTTTTGTGCTGGTCACATTTACTCCTTTTTCCCCTATTGATGTGGTCTCCACATCGCGGTTTAGATTATCGTACCATGTGGTTACAGATGCTTGCGCGGTTGTGGTGGCAGTAACATAATATCGGCGATATGGCATTGTACCCCAACCTCGTGTGTAAGTGGTGGTTGTGCCATCGGGGCGGGTTAATGAAGCGAGATTGCCAACTGCATCATATGTATAACTTGTTGTCAGAAACGGACTGCTTGTACCCTCTTCTTTTTTGATTAACCTTCCGAGTGTGTTGTATGTATATTTGGTAATCAACGAATTGGCCGATGATTTTTCTGAGGCCACATATCGGTTTGTGGCATCGTAGGTGTAAGTGGTGGTAATGGGAGATATGTTGGAGGCGGAAATCTTGTGCGTTTTCAGATTACCAAACGAATAGTAACTGTACTCATGCGTAACTGCGTTTTCAACCATTTGGGTCACCGCACCTGTTGTCGCGTCATATTTGTAAGTTGTTACGATTGAAAATGCATTAGCGTCGTCTTTGTGTTTCTGTTTAGTAGTCACAGTTTGCGGTTTGTTTGTGCCGCCCGCTTTCACATACGATGAATAATTAACCTGCCGATACATGTTAGCAACATCGTATTTGGTTAATTGTTCAGTCAGACGGTAATTGATGTCGTAACTGTTTGTAGTTGTAGACACCTCTCCATAAAAACTTGTCTCTTTAATGGTTTGTGGGTAAGTGAGATGGCATTTGCCATATCCCGAACTGGTTTTAAAATCAAAAGAGGTTTCTGTTGTTGCTGTTTTGCCACCTTTAGTAATGGTATTTGTTACTTTCGATGGCTCATAATATGTCTGATCGAGTGAATTTATAGTGTTTGTTCGTTTCTCGCTTATTGTAGTGTTGTTTGCCTCAATGGTGGTAAATCCTAAAAAACCGCGTCCGCGCAAATGAGAACGAAGCCCTATATATTTGTAATTTGTATAATAACTATTGTATGCCAAATTCTGATATACCTGCTTTACCACACATAACGGAGCCTGCAAGTCGGCTATGGGATATATGCTACTACTACCTTTGGTGTAAATATTGGCATCGCAAAGTGTGGCATATGCAATTGTTGTGTATATGCCCGATTGTCCAACCGAAACACTGGTCATCTTGTTAGTAGCGACTGTAAGCGATGGATTTTGGTATACACGCCAAGTTGAGTTAACATTAGCGTTGGTACTAGCATAACAGTCATAACCGTAATTCATCAGTTCAGCAAAGCCGTCACCGTTAAAATCGCCGACTATAAATCGTTCAGCAAGAGCATCATCGTCTTTATTCGACGATGCTGTTTTTACTCTTTGAAGTGTCGAACCATCCGACTTCATCCAATATGTATAAGTCTTTTGGAAATCACCCCATTCTTCTCCGATTATATTTGTTTTTCTGTTGTATTGGGCTTTTGTAATTATTAAATCATCTTTTCCGTCATTATTAAAATCCGAAACAATACATGAGAATCGTTCGTCGTCTTTATCAGTGAAACTATTGTCGTGCACATCCATTGTGCAAGCGAGTTTTTGTGTGAATGTACCATTGCCGTTATTCAAATAGAAATACCAATTGTCGTTATCAGTAGCGTTTGTGAGAAAATCGGCAAGACCGTCGCCATTGAAATCGCCGGGTTGAATAATCCATGCATATTTTAAATTTCCACCTTCTGTTCTTTTGCTGTTAGAAAACGGAGAATAACCTTCTGTCGCACCTTGATTCAAAAAACAGATGTAACCGTTTTCATGGATTACTAATATGTCGCACATGCCATCGCTGTTGAAATCGCCTGCCAACAAGCATTTTGGCTCCACATTCATTGTCAGATATGATTCGGCTTTACGTATCGAATTCCCGTTTAGATTTAATATTTTACATCGATATCCGCTACCACTTTTTGTTAGATATACAATATCAGTTTTTCCATTGTTGTAAAAATTACCCGTTGTGAATATAGGATTTGGACCCGAAGCCAATGAAACGACTCTTGTCTTATTGCTTATCGATGATATGGCATCGGAATTTGATGTGGAAACGGCTTTTATGGCCAGCAGTTCTGATACGCCATTGCCATCCATATCACCGAGCAGAAAGGGTGACGAAAAAGAGGCGCTGATATTGGCGGAATTTGTTACTCTTGAAAAAGTTGTCGTACCATTGTTGACTGATGCGCTATAGATACTTATTTTGGTATTGTCATTGCCTCCGTCAGTTAACTGAATGATATCACTTATTCCATTGCCGGTAAGGTCTGCACTTATGAAATCGCCTGATGTTGCATACTTGCCAAGGTCGCTAGTAGATGATATTGATTCTGCCGTTATGCTGAATGTGGGAATGTTTTTCCACGCCATTGTTACTGATGGCAATTTTACAGAGCCATAACTTTCCTCAATTTTTGTCAGTCGGGAGAATGTGTCGGAATTTGAATAAGTTAGAACGTATTTGTTTCTTTCGGTATTGTTGGTTATGATAGTAACGCTTTTCAGCCGTTTGCTCATCGAGCATTTGGCTCCTTTCACAATGTATGGAATGGCATCGGGACGGTTCTCGTAATTAAATGTTATTATGTTGCTCAGACCAGATGAGCCATTCGCATTTTTGCCGTACTGAACAGAAGACAGATAGACACAACCATTAAGCGTAGTGTAATTGTATGTAATTGTATTACCAAATGGGTCTACTATTTTGCTCAAATACCATGCGTAAGTCACATCTCCAGTATTTGCTTTGTAGTTGTAGAAGGCAGTGTTGCCATTCTGCTGCGTGACAGTAAAGCCCAAGCCACTTAAGGAGATGTAATCCAATGGGGAATTTTCGGGTCGGAAATCGTTTTGTGCCAATTGAATGATTCGTATGCCATCAATACTGTACGCATCGTTGTTGGTATAACTAATGCCACTGGCTTTTGTGTCGTGGTAAATGTCTTTGGGTGTGCGAGTTATGACAGATGTGCCGTAAATTGAGGTTCCCATTCCGGCCACTGCGTTTCCGCTTTGACTGTTGTAGACAAGGCCAAGCGAAGGTTTCAAACCATTGATGCCGTCGGGCAGGTCGAAAGGTAGCGTATAAGTCGCCGCGCCACTCTCATTTACATTAAAAAAACCGCCCATGTCGCCAACCGCGTAATTATCGGCTATTGCTTTGTGGAACGACAACACCATTGCCGTTGCCACCATTATTTTGAATATATTACTCATTTGTTTATTCTTTAATTATTCTCCATGTTGTTGATTCTTGGCCAATTGTAATATTCATCATATAGATGCCGTTGGCAGAATTTGAAAGGTCTATAACATTCGATTCAGTCAGATTCAGTATTTGCTTAACAAAGTTGCCGCGAACGTCGAAAAGCACAATTTTGTCAGCCTTATTCAACTCGACATTAAGAATATCAACCCTAAGCATCCCGTGGGTGGGATTGGGGTAGATTTTTATTTCCGCATCGGCAAGTTCTTCAGTTTGTGGCTCATCGTACTCATTGGTGAGTTGTGCCGCCACCAAATCCAATGAGTCTTCCACCTTCACCATTTTCTTTAATGTTTTAGTTATCAGGGTGATAGTTTTGCTTGTGCGGTTGCCTGCCACATCGTATCCGTAGTAGATTTGTGCGTTCGATTCTGTTGCAATACACATTAAAAGTGAGAGCAACAATGTGCATAGTATTGATTTTGGTAAATGTTTCATTTTGTTTGGTTGTTTAATTATTTAACTACATAATTTCCATAGTAAACCACAGTATTTCCACTACTTACAATAATTGCGTAGTCTCCTTTACCATAATTGCTCAATACATAACTGAGACTTGCTCCTGCAAGGGCTTTTGTGCAAGCTACAAGCGAGCCGTTCCGGTAGATTTCAACTTTACCACTTTGTTCTGCACAAAAAAGAATATCCAATAGTGTTGTTGTTTGATTGTAGTTAACAGAGACCGATTGTTGTCTAGGAGATTTGTGAGGAGGTGTATGAATTATTTTTATGAATTCATCACCATCTTTCAATTGTAAAGGATGACCATAACTCGGTACACTGAAAATGGCAATCGCCATTAATGAAGTTAATTTTATAAAATTCATAATTGTTGTTTTTAAAGTTCACGGCTAAAGTTATAGTCGAAAAATGGCGATTTTTACAGTTGCCCGTTAGGTGATGTTCCCTTGTTTTGGATGTTAAAGGGTTGATAATCAAATTAGTTCCTTTTAGGGAACAGGATTTAAATGGCTAAAAAGGAACGTTATCAACAATGAGTAAAACTGACAGAATTAGGTGCAAACCATTGAGGATTCTTGAATGTAGCATTTTCTCCTTTATTTCTTTTTTTTTCGCCAGATACGAATTTTAACTACATTTTAGTGGTATCTTAGGGAAGAAATAGGGACAAAAACTGCAAGAAAAATCTAATTTTGTGCAGAAAAGAAGACTTTTGTATGAAAAAAATTAGTTTTTTAATACTGATTATTGTATCATTTTTAACCACAAATTGTTCGCAAAAAAGCGAAACTTATAGACTGCTTGAGCGAATTGATAGCCTGCTGTTGGAACTTAATATGGACGATACAGCAACCATGCTACTAAAGAGCATTGATTTACAAACCCAAGCCGATTCGGCTTATTTCAATATTTTACAAGCTGCTGCCGACTACGATCAAAATAGGAGTATAAAAGACACAAACTCGTTGAATTTTAGCATAGTTTATTACACGTCAAATTATGACAATCAGAAACTTGCTTACGCCTATTACTATAAGGCCATTTATTATATATGCCTAAATAAATACAATGAAAATGTTGTTTTTTTACTGAAAAAAGCAGAGCAACACGCTGAAAACACAAACGATCTGCGTCTTCTCAACCGAATATATGCTGTGCTATCAATTGTTAACGCAGTTTTAGGTGAAATTGACGAATCTTTGAAATATTCAAATAAAGAATGTTATACAGCCAAGAAGTTGAATGATAATTATTGCTTGGCATACGCGCTAATGTCACGCGCTATTACTTTTAAAGCCATAAATTGCAGTGATAGTTCGGAGCATTACATTATACAATGTAAAACACTTGCCGACAATATAGATGGTGCTGATAAGGCTTTGTTATACAACTATTTGGGAGAATGCTTCATGCAAGAAAATACTGCCGCAGCTAAAGAGTATTTTTTAAAAGCACTGAAATATCAAAGTTTGACTGACGCATACGCAAATCTGGCAAAAATCTACTACGATGATAACCAGTATGAATTGGCTGAAAAATATTGTGACTCTGCTCTTATCAATACAAGTATTATCGTTAGAAATCAGATTTTCACACTTATGGCGGAAAAAAGCTACGAGAAAAAGAATTTGGAAAAATATAAAGAAGCGACCGATAAACTAATAAACAGCCTTAAGGATGAGATGGCTTACAGTGAACGAAGCAAAATACTTGAACTGCAAAAGAAGTTCGATTACGAGAAACAGCAAACTGAATATGAAAAGATGTTTTGGTTGCTTTGTACTATAATATGCTGTTTAATAGGCGGTTGTACATTTGTTTTTATATGGCACCAACTTCGTGTGCAAAAGATAGTTAATCGAGAATTGGAACTCGAAAACACAAACTCGTTACTATATAATGAAATATCCATTTTGAACAGTAAAATTGCAGATTGCAAAAACCAACTGTTCGTTCAAAACAACAATGTTAGCGTTCAGGCAAACGTCAATACAATTGACCAACTTAATGCGCAACTTTCTGAATTAAGCACTAAAATGCTTGTGTATATGGAGAATGGGCAGCAAATTTTCAAACTTATGGAACAGAACTGCTCGATAATCAAACATAATAAATATTGGGCAGATTGTGTTTTCTATTTTAGCAGCAAAAATCCAGAACAAAACCATATTTTTGATGGCTACAATGGTCTGACAATCAACGATAGAATCTTTATTATAATTGACCGATATATGAAAAAAACGGACGATGAAATTGCTTCTATTCTGTCGGTTTCACAAGTAACCGTCCGCACTCACCGCTCCAAAATCAAAAAGAAAAAGGCAAATGAAGATTAGTGTAGGAAGGTCAGACAAAATACTCCATGAGGCTTGTCCAACAACTTTATAGAAAAAATGTATTTATAATTTTCCCATTAGCCATGGTGTCTCACTCATATAGCCAACCATTGGGCGAATGTCATCCGTAATGGAACTGTTGAAAAAGTCAATCAGACTGTCTCTAAATTCATTGCCTCTTTTTTCCGACAAATAATAAAGGAAATATTGCATAACAAGAAATACTCCTTGTATGTTTGAATACACATCTTTTCCCTTCAAATGGTTGCGGAATTTTCCTGCCCTTATTGATTTACAGAGTTTTATATCAAACAAAGGATGCCCGTGAGCACAGATGTTTCGCAACTGTCTGATAACTTCAATGTGATTTGAGAATGTTTTGTCGTCGTAGAGACCATAACAGTTGTAAATGATTTTTTTGTCTTCATCGCTTTTTAAGTTCCGTATTAAACGAACCAAATCGCCAAACGACAAATACTCCAAAGTTTTCCACGCAGGTGCATATTTGTCACTTATATGCTTTTTGTGATGCCGCATAATCACTTCATTATTTGCAACTTCCCTTGAGTATTTCTGGTCAAATTCTGAAATGAATTGCGACATTACAATTCTATTGTCAGCAAACCAGATGGGATTTTGTTTATAACGGTTAGATATGTGGTAAATAACTTTTGTTCTAACATTTACCTCAATGTCTTGCAGGTATTCTGATAAGATATTCCTTAATTTCTTATCAAAATGATAAAGGCGGACGCTTGTCTCGAATTTTGCATCGTTCTTGAATCTATGGTCTCTGTCATCTTTATTAGGATAACGTTGTTCTAAAGGAAACCAGAAAAATCCCAACCTATAATAACCAATATCCAACAAAACATCCTTTGCCAATTGTTCATTGGCTATTATCATTCCGCGTTCTTTCAGTTTCGCAATTTGTTCGTCGGTTGTTGTTGCTAATTTGATTTCCATAGATTCTAAAAAAATCGAGGGAATACCTTCAGAAATATTCCCTCTTTCAATTCCATTTTAACGTGCCCATATACCTTGGATAAATATACATGCACCGACTAATGTCGCGACAAATATATAAAATATTATTTCCTAACAATATATTGTTTTCATTTTCTTGTGTTTTTCAATTTACATCTGATGGAAAAAGAAGAAAAGAAGATTAGTAAAGAGTGCGTGAATAGAATCACTTCAGACAACGACCATCTTAAATCGACGGTCCGACCAACATGCCCCCAAAACCTAACACTCAATAAAATTTGTGCTACATTTGCAATCGTTTTAAAACGCTTAACAATGGCACAAAACAAAGTCGTTTCCTGCATTCCGAACACCATCACGCTGATGAACGCTCTTTCGGGATGTCTTTCCATAACTTTCGCATTTACAGGCAGTTTGACTCTTGCGGGCCTTTTCATCCTGATTGCCGCAGTTTTCGATTTCTTCGATGGCATGGCCGCCCGTCTGCTCAAAGTCAGTTCGGCTATTGGCAAGGAACTCGACTCGCTTGCCGATGACATCAGTTTCGGTGTCGCACCATCTGCCATTGCTTTTGTTATTGTTCGCCAGCAACTTAACCCGAATGGTGTTGGGTTCACCGAATTGCCACTGGGTACAATGCTGCTTTGCCTTCTGCCATTCCTGATGGCCGCTTTTTCGGCTCTGCGCCTTGCAAAATTCAACCTCGACGAGCGCCAAACCGACAAATTCATCGGTCTGCCAACGCCTGCCAATGCCATGGTTTGGGCCTCGCTGCCATTCATCCTGACCTACAATGCCGACAGTTATATTGCACAGAATGTCATTGTGCCACATATACTTATACCGCTGTCGCTGATTATGTCGTTTTTGTTGGTTTGCGAGTTGCCGCTGTTCTCGCTCAAATTCAAAACATGGGATTTCGGCAGCAACAAAATCCGCTACATCTTTCTGCTTTTCAGTTTGATATTGATTGTGGTTCTGCACTTTGCCGCCATCCCCGCCATCATCTTACTCTACGTGCTGATGTCGGTTGTGGCGTTTAAGCCGCAACATTGATTTTTCAGCCGAAATCGATAGTCCATATAGAATGGGTTGTGCAACGCCTACGGCATAGAAACCGTTGGTGTTATTCTTTCCTACTGTTATTTATTACCTACGTGAATCATATCAATTAATGAGGAAATATGCCCTTAGCGGCATTCGTATCGGTTGAATAAAGAGGGTAGAGGTACATCCCCGTCATGGGGCGCATTCAACCTTTTTTAGCAAGAATAGAACAAAAAAAAACTGCCCGAATCACTTCGGGCAGTTTCCACATAATTAATTAACAACATTTAAACCTTAAACCTTTTCTATCAATTAGAATCCGAAGCTTACGCCTACAGAGTAGATTCCGCCAATCTTGTCACCGTAGGGGAACTCACGCTGCTCAGTGTTGAACATGTTGTGGCCGTTCAGGTAAACCTCGATGCCATCGGCTGGCTTGTAGCCAAGTTTCATGCTGACAGTGAAGCGGTCGTCAAGCTCCTCGGTGCTGTATTTGGTAGCGTATGTACGCTTGCCAATGTAGTTACCGTAAACTGCAACGTCAACTTTCGAAGTTGGCTTGTAGATAAGACCAAGCATTCCGTAAACCGTAGGCGTTGCCTTGTGCTTAACGCCATTCTTTGTTTCAGTCACATACGGATTCGAGTTGCCGAAGATGAATGTGCCTTCATCGTTGTACACGCCATATTTCAGAACGTAGTATGCGGCATACTCGGTATTGTTTGTGCTGCTGTGCAGATTGGCGAGGAATGTTGAGTCGCAACCGCCTGCAATATATTGTGCCCGAAGATCGTTAACCCAGCCTTGGTCTTCGTCGCTCAGTCGGCTCATTGATCTGGCTAAAGCATCCTTGTAATAGCTGAAATATGTTTGGAAAGCTTCAGATTCGAAGTCAGGATTTGACAGAACGGCTGTCAACTCTTCCTCAGTGATATTTTTCTCAGCCATGTATTTATAGATGGCGGTTGTCTGAATATCACTTGCCATGCTCGGAACCTTGGTAATCATATTGAAAATCTGACCAAGCTGTCCAAGAACCTCGGCATTCTGGTTGTAGGCATAGTAGTTGTCGATTTTGGTCTGCTGAATGTTGGCGTTGACCTTGGCAATCAATTTTTTAGATATAACCCAGTCGATGTTCAAGCCAATACCCATCTGTTTAACTTTGTACGGCAGCTCATCATACTTGATGTTTGTTACAACGCTTGTGTTATTCATGAATACTGTAAGAACATCCAAATTCAAAGCGCCATCAGAGAGAGACCTCAAACCTGCCAGATTATCGGTGTTTGTCATGAATGCAGACAACTTCTCTTCCGGCATGACAACTGATGACTTGTGAGCCTTGAGTGCGCCAAAGTCCTCGCTGGTTGAGTAGTATGCCTCAGCATCGATAAGGATGTTCTTTGTCGGACGCATACGGTAGCCGAACTCGATGTTGCGGATTTTTGCCAACGGAGCGTTCTTGTCAGCGTCGAAGTAGATGGTGTCAGGCGGCATCAGACCGTCGCGGTGCCATGTGTAGTTGGTGTTGCAGTTCACCATGTTGGCCGAACGCATTGCTGTGCTGTACGATGCACGGACAATGTTGTTCTCGTTAATCAGGTAGTTTGCACCAATCTGATATGATGGGTTCCATTCGTCAGGAATGTTGGTCTTGTCGAAACGGATGGCACCAATAGCGCGGAAACCGCCAACGTGGAAGTCGGCACGCAAACTTGGAGCAAGGTCTTTCAATTCAGCCTTTTCGCCGTCGAAATAGCCTGTCAGGTGGCGGCCGTTAGGCGATTTGTAGTCGTGGTCGTGATATTCCCAAGAGTAATCGGTCGGGTCGCTCGGATTGGTGAAATCAGGAATGTAATCGACCATGTTGACATAGTTGTAGGCCACACCCGGCACAACATTAAGCATATCGCCAATCTTCAAGTCATACTCGGCGCTTGCCTGCAGGTTGTGGGCAAAAATCTTGAATCCCGGAGCACCGTTCATATATGTCTGCGGACCACCCATATAGCTGGCATTCAAGCTCAATCCTTTGATGCTGGCGTCCAAATTCACATAACCTGTTTTTGAAATACGCTCGGCCAACGAGAACGGCATCTCACCAACAGGAATAGAGTTGGCGCGCGACTGCTGGTAGCCGAACGAGAGGTCGAATGTTACATCTTCGAGCGGACGATACGATACGTAAGAGTTGAAACCGTATGTCTTACGCGACATTCCAGGGTCGTCGAACATGCTGGCAATGTCAATTTCGCTCTCCATAGCATTGTAAAGACCGTAAGGCATGTTGTTGGCCAAACCTTGAAGGAATGCGGCAACAGTTGCAGCCGACGGGGTGTCAGTGCCATAATCAGCTTTAAAGCCTTCCGGGTCGTTTTGTACCCTTTGCTCTTGAATTTTACGAATGTCGGCTTTGAATTCGTCAGGAAGGTGGCCGGCAATGGCACCGAATGTGAAGGCCTGCTTCAGATTCTCGATGTCGGTTGTCTTGTAGTATCCGCCCTCAGAAGCGTCAATCAGCTTGGCGTGTTTTGGGTCGGGTATCAGTGTCATGTTGCCATCAGCATCAAATACCGGTGTGTTGTATGGGTTGCCTTTGTCGTCAACCATACCTAAGAAATAAGCCATCTGGCCTTGGTTCAAACCTTGTTGTGCCACGTACTTCTCACCCTCGTTCATTTTCGAGAAGTAAAGACCCTGTGTCGGGTAAACATAGAGTTCATTGGTGTTGCGGCGGCGGTATTGCAGGTTGGCCGTCAGGCCCACGCTCAACTTCTTGTTGATGTTCTTGCGGTAAGCCACGTCACCAACATAATTCTCGTGAGTACCCATGGTCAGGTTGCCCTGCAGCTCTTTCGAGTTCTGGGTGGTTTTCTCAGTAATAATGTTGATAACGCCATTCACTGCGTTCGGGCCGTAGAGTGCGGCATTGGCGCCACGTACAACCTCAATACGCTCAACATCCTCAACACCGATTGGAAGCATTGTGAAGTCGATGCCGCCTGTTGCGTAGTTGTGCGCAATACGGCCGTCAATCATCAGCAATGTGTTCATGTTCTCGGTGTAGAGCATCATCTGGTTGTCAGGAATGTTGTTCAAGCCACGGATGTGAATGTCGTACATGCCGTTGGTGCGCTCCTGAACAATCATGCCCGGCACAAGGCGCAGTGCCTCCTCAAGTGAGGTGATGCCGTATGAGCGAATCTCAGCCTTGGTGATAACTGTTGATGCCAGAGGCGATTTAAACGAGTCCTCAGCCTTCTTTGATGCTGACGACACTGATTTGTTCATAATCATGGCGAACAGGTCGTCCATCGAGACGCCCATAATGTCGGCCAGTTTCAGCACGTCCTCAAACGGCATTTCAAGCAATTCGTCGTATGAGAGTTGCATAATGTCGTCCTTAGTCATCGACGACACGTCTTTGTTTTGAGCGAATAGTTGGCCCACAATCGCAAAGGCCAACGTTACGCAGAGTATCAGTTTTTTCATTTATACAAAAAATTAGTTAATAGTTCCTTAGTCAACTTTCTTACCCAGATTATACAATTGTGCCGACACTTTCACACCCTCTTCACTAAGGTGCTTGTCGCTTGCCTCGAATTGCAACTTGCCATCATTCTTGACGTAGTTGATACCCGATTTTTCCTGAGCAAACCCTGGTTGGTCGGTAATCAGCACAACGCCCTTACCTTTAATCTTGCCAACAAATCCGTCAACAGCGCTTGATTTGTCAGCGGTTACATAAAGGATGTGCAGTTTTGTAGGGTCATCACTGTCCGAAATCTCCTTTATTTCAATTGTTTGCGAACCAACGGTTTTCTTGCTGGCGATTAATGTCAACTCCGAAACAATGGAATTGTTGCCATAAATGCCAATTACAAAATTACCAGACTGTTTCGCCTGAGGCCACTCAATGTACTTTGTGAAATTGTACATGAAAAGCGCCTTGAACTTCTCGTCTTGCGCTCTTGCTGCAGTTGCTAGCAGCAAGAATGCGAAAATAGCCAATACTGTTTTTCTCATCATTAAAAAATTTATTTAACCAATTAACAACTTCATAATAGTCACTTAATATTCTTTTTATTAAAGCCTTTCTACGTTTTTAATTTCATTTTGTTTTTGTTCGGGTCGTTTTTTTGAAAAATTGAAAGCTGAGGTCGGATAATAAGCACCGTCTAACTCAGCCCTGCATTGATTTTATAAGGTGTTGTTTTATTGTCGAAAAAAGAAGTGATTGCTGCTATCGGAGCCACGTCGGCGCGTTTACCGGTGAAACTGCTGAGTTTAAAAAAACTTTCAGAATCAATCATTTGCATTGCGGCTCGTGGATTGGTTTCCTTATTGCCGATATACCTTATGTTGATAGCCTGCATTTTGTCTGGTTTCTTACATTTTAAATCCCCATCGAAACCAGAAATTGGGAAGCCTCCCGATGTTTTGTTCATATAGTGTCTAATTAACAAATTGTTAGTTACGCACCAACCTAACCAATACAAAAGTAATTTTTACGCTTAATATTAAGGCGGCTAATTGGATATATGCGCAAAAAAAAGTGGCGAACAAATTTGTCTTTCTTTTTTATAATATGCTTGTATTCAAATCATTGCATTGATTGCAAACGTTGGCGGAGTTTGGTGTGAAAAACAAAAAAAGCTGCCCGGTTTCCCGGACAGCCCCCAACTAATTAATTAACCACAAAATTAATTAACCACAAACTATACTTCTATTTTAGAATCCAAAGTTAATTCCAATCGAGTAGATACCTCCAATCTTGTCGCCGTAGGGGAACTCACGCTGCTCGTTGTTGAGCAGGTTGTGACCATTCAGGAACACTTCCATTCCCGGAACCGGCTTGTAGGCGAGTTTCATGCTCAAAGTGAAGCGGTCCTTCAACTCAACAGCATTGTCGCCCATGTTGTACTTGGTTGCGTAGGTGCGCTTGCCAAGATAGTTGCCGTAGGCGGTAACATCAAATTTCGGAGTCGGCTTGTAGATGAGGCCAATCATGCCATAGAACGACGGAGTGGCTTTATGCTTGTGACCGTTATCAGTTGGCAATTCATACGGATTCGAGTTACCGAAGGTGAATATGCCGTCGTCGTTATAAACGCCATACTTAAGAGCATAATATGCGGCATACTCAGTGTTGTTCTCGCTGGTCTTTAGGGTGTTAAGGAATTCAGCCTTGTCTTCTGCCGCTATATATGCCGCAGTGATTTCTGCAACTTTCGCATGGTCAATATCGCCCATTGCACGGTGCAGGTAGTTCGTGTACGTTCTGAAATAAGTCTTGAAATCGTCTGATTCGAAATCAACGGGTATCGGCGTCTGGTTTCCGTTTTCGTCGACATGAACACCCAAAACTTTCATCAATTGCTGCTCGGTAAAGGTTCCGCTTGCCATAAGCTCGTTGATGGCGTCGGTCTGTAAATCCTCAGCCAGCGACGGAACGTTCGTAATCATGCCGAAAATCTGGCCCAACTGCCCAAGAATTTCGGTGTTCTGGTTGTAGGCGTAGTAGTTGTCGATTTTTGTCTGCTGAATGTTGGCATTCACCTTGGCAATCAACTTCTTCGAGATAATCCAGTCGATGTTCACGCCGAAGCCCATCTGATTAACCTTATAAGGCAGTTTGTCATATTTGATGGTGGAAATAACGCTCGAATTGGCCATGAATGTGCTCAGTGCTGCCATGTCCAGGTCACCTTCGGTGATGCTTCGGAGCGATTTCAATACTTCTGGATTGGTCATGAAGGCATTGAGTTTTTCTGACGGCATGATAACCTGTGACTGGTATGCCTTGAGTGCGCCGTAATCTTCACTTATTGAATAATATGCCTCAGCGTCGACAAGGATTTTCTCGGTCGGGCGCCAGCGGTATCCCAACTCTGCGCTCTTGATTTTGGTCAGCGGAGCGTCTTTGTCGCCTTTGAAGTAGATGGTGTCAGGCGGCATCAGACCATCGCGGTACCATGTGTATTTGGCGCTTGAGTTGATGATGTTGGCAGAGCGCTTTGCTGTGCCAAACGATGCACGGATAAGGTTGTTCTCGTTGATTGAGTAGTTGGCTGCAATCTGATACGAGGGGTTCCACTCGTCGGGGATGTTGGTTTTGTCGAAACGCACAGCGCCGAGCACGCGGAAATCGCCCAAACGGTAGTCCAGTCGCAAACTTGGCGCAAAGTTGGTCAGTTTGGCGTCCTCGCCACCTTGGCTGCCTGAAAGGTGCCGGCTTGATGTGAATTTGTAATCGTGGTCGTGGTACTCCCAGCGGAAATCGGACGGGTCGTTCGGATTGATGTAGTCAGGAATGTAGTCGGTCTGCCATACATGATAGTAAGCCAAACCAGGCACAACGCTCAGGTCGCCCAACTTGATGTCGTACTCGGCATTCACCTGAAGGTTGTTCATGAACACCTTGAATCCGGGTTTACCCTTCTGGTAGTCTTGTACACCGCCCATGTAGCTGGCGTTCAGACTCAGACCGTAGATGCTCGAGTTCAGGTTGAAGTATCCGGTTTTCGATTCGCGCTCGCAGAGCAGGAACGGAATCTCGCCAATTGGTGTTGCACCCACGCGTGAGTGTTGGTAGCCGAACGATACGTCAAAATTCATATCTTCTGTCGGACGGTAGTTCAAATAAGAGTTGAAGCCGTAAGTCTTGCGCGACATCCCCGGGTCTTCAAGCATTTCAGTTATATCGCCTTGGTTTTCAATAATTTCGTAGAGTGAATATGGCAGGTTGTTGGCCAAGCCGCCAAGGAATGCTTCTACGGTAGCCGCTGATGGCTCGCTTCCATAATTATGTAGAAAGGCGTCGGGGCTTTGCTCATACTTTCCTTTTTGGATTTCAAGTATCTGTACCTTCAGCGCATCGGGAATCTGTTCGGCAATGGCGCCAAAAGTAAAGGCCTGCTTCAGATTCTTGATGTCGGTTGCATCGTAGTAGCCGCCTTGCGAGGCGTCGATGAGTTTTGCCTTCGATAGGTCGGGGATGAGTGTTACAGAACCATCGGCATTCACTACCGGCGGGTTATACGGATTGCCTTCGGCGTCAACCATTCCCATCAAATACGCCATCTGGCCTTTGCTCATGCCGTCTTTGAAATAGTATTTCTCACCATCCGACATTTTCGAATAGTAAAGTCCGTGAGTCGGATAGACATAAAGCTGATTGGTGTTGCGGCGGCGGTATTGCAGGTTGGCCGTGATGCCTACACTTAACTTCTTGTTGATGTTCTTGCGGAAAGCCACATCGCCGATGTAGTTTTCTTGTGTGCCCATCATCATGCTGCCTTGCAGTGTTTTTGAATTCTCGCCGGGCTTCTCAGTGATGATGTTGATTACACCCGTAACAGCGTTCGGTCCGTAGAGTGCAGAGTTCGCGCCACGCACAACCTCAATGCGCTCAATATCCTCGATGCCGATCGGCAGAATGTCGAAGTTCAGGTTGCCGGTTGCGTAGTTGTGTGCAATGCGGCCGTCAATCATCAGCAGAATGTTTGAGTTCTCGGTGTAGAGCATCATCTGGTTGTCAGGAATGTTGTTCAGGCCGCGGATGTGCACGTCGTACATTCCGTTGGTCTTTTCCTGCACAATCATGCCCGGAATCAGGCGCAGAGCCTCCTCAATCGAACTGATGCCGTAGGAGCGTATCTCTGCCTTGGTGATAACCGTTGATGAAAGCGGCGATTTGAACGAGTCCTCAGCCTTCTTTGATGCCGACGACACCGATTTGTTCATAATCATGGCAAACAAGTCGTCCATCGAGACGCCCATGATGTCGGCCAGTTTTAGCACGTCCTCAAACGGCATTTCAAGCAACTCGTCGTATGTGAGTTGCATAATATCGTCTTTGGTCATTGACGACACATCTTTGTTTTGAGCGAATAGTTGGCCTACAATCGCAAAGGCCAACGTTACGCAGAGTATCAATTTTTCCATTTTCCAATAATTAGAGTTTTATTTTTCCTTTTAGTCAACAGCGCTACCCAACTGGGCCAACTGCGATGATACTTTTACACCTTCTTCCGACAAGTGCTTGTGGCTTACCTCGTATTTCAGTCGGCCACCATCCTTGATGTAGTTGATGCCCGATTTTGCTTCGGCGAGCCCCGGTTTGTCGGTAATCAGCACAACGCCCTTGCCTTTAACCTTGCCAACAAATCCGTCAACAGCCTCCGTTTTGTCTTCAGTTACATACAGAATGTGCAGTTTTGCGGGATCATCGCTCGATGCAACTTCTTTAATTTCAATTTTTTGCGAACCAACGGTTTTCTTGCTGGCGATTTCTTGCAACTCCGGAACAATGGAGGCGTTGCCACAAACACCAATAACAAAATTACCAGACTGTTTCGCCTGCGGCCACTCTATGTACTTTGTGAAGTTGTACATGAAAAGAGCCTTGAATTTTTCGTCTTGCGCTCTTGCTGCAGTCGATAGCAGCAAGAATGCGGAAATAGCCAATACTGTTTTCCTCATTTTTTAAATTATTTTAAAACAATTAATTACATTAACTATGTTCGTATCCATACTCATTATTTTTGTTTGCGTTTTACGCTTTTGAAAATGGTTTGATTCAAAAATTATATTGAGATAAATCATAAAACCATTTCCTGCGAATTGCGTAACCCACTTCTCTTGACGATGTTAAGAGTGATTTATTTCTTTCATTTTCATTGGTTTAACTCTGAATATTCATGTCTCAATTTTTTCATCGCAAAAGTAGCGTTCAACGAGGTTATGGTGTTCCAAGATTTTTGACAATAATGTTTTCCGGAAGCGAATTGCATTTTGAGGAAAAGAAACAACCATTTGGTATTCAACTTTTAAAAATATCTGCAAACGTTAACAACGTTTTGGGCGAAAACAGGCTGGTGGCACAAAATAGTTGCATAAAAAACTGATATTATATTGCTTTGCAACCGATTTCAAAAGGAATAGCGATGACTGACAACAAAACAAAATCGGAAATTTTTCAGATGGTAGCCAAAACTTTTGCCGGGCTAGAGGATGTACTGGTCGGCGAGTTGGAAGCGCTTGGCGCGGTGAACATCAAAAAACTGATTCGCGCCGTGTCGTTCGAAGGCGACAAGGCTCTGATGTATCGTGCCAACTACTGCCTGCGCACGGCTCTGTGCGTGCTTAAGCCGATAGCCGATTTTGAAGCAAAAAACGAAGACACCTATTACAAAGAGATTGGCCGCATCAATTGGGATGAATATATGAGTGTTAATGAGACACTTGCCATTTCGGCAACCACCAATTCCACCATCTTTACTCACTCGCAGTATGCGGCACTGAAGGCCAAAGACGCCATTGTCGACCAGTTCCGCCGCCGTACAGGCAAGCGCCCCAATGTGGATACCGAAAATCCCGACCTGCGGATTGAGATTCACATTGCACAAACCCACGTTACGGTGCTGCTCAACAGTTCGGGCGAGCCGCTCTACAAGCGCGGCTACCGACAGGCAAGCGTAAAGGCGCCTATCAACGAGGTGCTTGCCGCCGGAATGATTATGCTCTCGGGCTGGAACGCCAATTCCGATTTTTACGACCCAATGTGCGGCTCGGGCACACTGCTCATCGAGGCTGCCATGATTGCCTACGGCATTGCTCCAGGAACCTTCCGCAGCCAGTTCGCCTTCGAGAAATGGAGCGATTTCGATGCCGACCTTCTGTCGGACATTGCCGATGAAACGCTCGAAGTGCCGGAATTCAAATACACCATTGCGGGCAGCGATTTGAATCCGGGTGCGGTGAAAGCGGCCGAGATGAACATCAAGGCGGCGTTCCTGAGCAAGAAAATCAACGTGCAACTGAAGAACTTCTTCGACCTGCGCCCCGCCACAGCCGCAGGCACCATCATCACCAATCCACCTTACGGCGAACGCCTGCAACCCAACGATTTGCGCATCTTCTACCAGAAAATCGGCGACAAGTTGAAAAGCGAATTCACCGGCTACGAGGTGTGGATTATCGGCAGCAATACCGAACTGATGAATTTCATCGGCCTCCGCCCCGAACGGAAAATCAAACTTTACAACGGCGCGCTCGAATGCTCGTTCCGCAAATACAGCGTCTACGCCGGCAGCAAGCGCGACCAGTATGAGGAGTGAGGGGAGGGTTTAAGTTATAAGTTTTGAAGTTTTAAGTAGGGACGTCACAATGTGGCGTCCGCAATCGTAGGGACACACCGCGTGTGTCCGAAAAAGGAGATATGCATGCCAGGTTTTCAAAATCAGTTAATCACGTATGCCGCCGCGGCCAACTTCTTTTTTTCTTTGTACCATAAATTTTTACTGATATGAAAAAGATTAGAGTTGCGATTGTTGGCTATGGAAACATTGGCCATTACGCATTGGAAGCACTTCTTGCTTCGCCTGATATGGAATTGGCCGGAATTGTACGCCGCAACGGCGCTGCCGACCGTCCGGCAGAACTTGCTGGAATTGAAATTGTTAAATCTATTAAGGAACTGAAGGACGTGGATGTTGCCATTCTGGCCACACCAACCCGCAGCGTTGAGGAGCACGCAAAAGAGTGCCTGGCTTTGGGAATCAACACTGTCGACAGTTTCGATATTCACACTCAGATTGTTCAGTTGCGCCGCTCGCTCGATGCCGCAGCTAAGGCTGGCAATGCCGTTTCTGTCATCTCGGCAGGCTGGGATCCGGGGTCGGACTCTATCGTTCGCACACTGATGCAAAGCCTTGCACCCAAAGGACTTACATGGACAAACTTCGGTCCGGGAATGAGCATGGGACACTCGGTTGTGGCTCGCTCGAAGAAGGGCGTTAAAAATGCTCTTTCAATGACAATGCCGCAAGGTGCCGGCATCCACAGCCGTCTGGTTTACGTTGAACTTGAGGACGGATTCACCGCTCAGCAGGTTTGCGACGAACTGAAGGCCGACGACTATTTTGCACACGATGAGTTGCACGTTATCCCAGTTGCCAGCGTCGACGACTGCCGCGACATGGGACACGGTGTCCTGCTTGAGCGCAAGGGCGTATCGGGTAAGACTCAAAACCAACTTTTCGAGTTCAAGATGAAGATTAACAATCCCGCACTCACTGGTCAGGTGCTTGTGAACACTGCCCGTGCCGCCATGAAGCAGAAACCTGGTTGCTACACAATGGTTGAGATTCCGGTCATCGACTATCTGCCCGGCGACCGCGAGGAATTGATTTCTCATTTGGTATAAAAAAGTTAGTTATTTTAAGGAAAAAACGTCAGTGCTTCGGCATTGGCGTTTTTTTTTGTTTGGACCCATTTCTTATCGTCTCTAATAAAAAATGCAGATTGTTGCATTATTAGTTGCCGAAAATCATTATCTTGCGTGCTTAAAAATGCTATTAGCTATGAAATTGAGATTTTTCCTTATAATGATTTGTGTCTTTGTGCTGTCTGCAGGAGCAGTTTTTGCGCAGGGGCGGGTAAGCGGCATTGTGAAAGATCGTGCCGGTGAGCCTCTTATTGGAGCCAACGTGATTGTGAAGGGCACAACAATTTCCACCATCACAGGCCCGACTGGTGAGTTTCAGATTTCTGCCGCTTCTGACGCAGTGCTGGTTATCAGTTATGAAGGCTATATGGATTTGGAAGTGGCTGTGGCCGATTTGCCAACTGCCGACCTTCAACTCAAACCCGCAATTCTGAGTAGTATCGGCTCCTTCTATGGCAACGACAATTTTTACGCGCTCACCACAGCCAGTACGCTGATTCAAATCGATGATATTGAAACTGGCCTCGAAACTGATATCCATCAATTCCTTTTGGGCAAGGTGCCGGGGCTTGAGGTTGTTCCCGATGCTTCAGGCATTGTCCACTATCGGATGCGCGGCGGCGATTCGCCAACAGACAATTTGTCTGAGCCGTTGTTTGTTGTCGACGGAATGTATGACTATTACGGCGGACTCTCAACGGTTTCGGCATTGAATCCCAATGATATAGAATCCATCAGAGTGCTGAAAGACATACCCGCCACAGCGCAGTATGGTGAAATGGGGCGCAATGGTGTGATTGTGATTAAGACCCGCCAACCGTCGGACAAGATGCTGGCAGTGTCGTACGACGGCAATGGCTCGTTGAACACTTGCGATAATGATGACAAATGGAAAACATCGGAAAATATTGACCCCGATTACAAAAACTCATTCAGCACAAAGCACAACCTCGCAGTTCGCGGGTTGGCAGGACCGATGCCTTACCGGGCTGCACTGGGCTATAACTCGATAAGCAGTATTTTGGGAGACAATAAATATGACCGCCTTTCAGGAAGCGTATGGTTGGGGCCGAGTCTGCTCGACAAGCATTTAAAAATCGATTTCAATGCTTATTACAAAAAAATCACATCCACCAGCACAGTTCGCGGTTATTACAACGACAGTGTGGCAGGTTCAGAAACTAGCAAGTCAGATTTCAACAGGTTCTCGGGTGTCTTGAAAGCCGATTATTCGGTTCACTCGTTCGAGGATTTGCATCTGAACCTTACTGCAGGCTACAACTCCGACCTTGACGGTAGCAGTGCGTTGATGCTTGATGGCAATGTTGATATAAATCATCAGTTTGGAAAGAAATATTATCTCGAACTGAAAGTGGGAGCCGCACTTAATAACTATGATTACAAGGACATTCATGTTCTTGAACCTAACGGAGCCGAACATTCCGTTGCTGACATGACCGCTCTTTACGGACAATTGAACGTGGCTCTCAACCGCTATTTCATGAATGTTAACACACGGCTGAATATGCACGATTCTGAAATCGATGAGGGTGATTACAACAAAATGACAACTGCGGTTTCGCTTGGCGTGAAGGTCGCCAGTTCAGTCACCTTGCACTCTGGATTTGGCATTTCGGGTGTCACGGTTGGTCACCGTCCTGATGGCATCAGCAAGTTCGATGCGTTCACTTATAATCTTGGTATCGACAGAGGTAATTTGAAAAGCAAAGTCTATGGTTCGCTCGATTTCTATATTCACCACAACGAGGAGCCATATTACGATTATATGGGCAGCCAGGATTACAAGACAATGTCGCTCACAAATGTTGGTGCCGATTTCCGCATTGGCGCTAAACTGATAGATACTGACGTCGTCAAATGGCGAATTGGGGCAAATTTGGGTGTCAACGGAAGCATTATTGTCGATAGCGATGATTATGAGGAGTTGATGGCAGGCAATGGCGATATTTATGTAACTGATGACAAGCCATTGACCTACAGTGTTTTTGAACAAGTTTATGACAAGAGCGACAATTTGGTGCCGAATATGTTTATCGACCAGAATAATGATGGTTATTTCGATAATAAAGACCGAAAATCATCAGAGTTGAGCCCTGTGCCTTCGGTTGTTGGCGGTTTCAATACCTATTTTGAAGTTATGGGCGGATATCTGCAAATCAATGCCCACGGAAGTGCCGACAGGTATAATCTCAACTATAATGCAGAACTATCCTATGTCGGTCAATCATATCTGCCTTTAGCCAGCGACATACACAACTCGTCGTTCCTGCGCATCGACAACATTGTGCTGGGCTATCGCTTCACAGATTTGTGGTTGTTCTCGGGGCGTGCGTATGCAGCGGTTGAGAATCCGTTTGTCGTGACTAAATACGATGGCCGCGACCCAGAAATCTACGATGGAATTGATTATTCAGGCATCTGTCAGCGTCCAAGAATCTTCAGCATAGGCGTGAAACTTAACATCAACATAAAAGACTGATAATGATATGAAAACAATACAATATATAATAGGTGTGGTTATGGTGGTACTTTTGGCCGCCTGTGATGATTACATTGATGACGATAAGGCTGTGTTAAGCAGTATCGATAAGAGTTATGTTTATGTGTATCAAGGGAATGACGCTTATAATCTTCAGTGGGAGACACCGCGAATTCACACCAACCACGGAAACGCCGTTGTATCCATGTTTGAGGTTTGCGTTGCCCGTGCCACCGACGATGACAATATGTGGGGCGAAACTGAACGTGATTATAAATTGGTTATGACTACAAGCCAACTTGAGGCATCAGTTTCACCCGAAATGGTGTATGACGCATTAGGTTCACTTGATGATTCGCAGAAATTTGTATTTGCCGTTCGGCTGCTTGGAATGGAGAAAAGCCAAGGAGTGTTCTGTGTGTCGGAACCGATGGGTTTGAATATGGATTTGTCACCTAAAGTATTGATAGGCGCCACAGCCCACCCATCGAAAGGCTATGTGAATATATCGGGCGAAGGAGAGATGGGCATGCGAAAAATTGGCGCAGTTATTGAACTCACTGCCGTACCTTACGATAATTATGTCTTTACGCAGTGGAGCGATGGCGAAACCGACAATCCGCGTAAGATTATTGCAGAAAATGACATTTATCTTGAAGCTTTGTTCGATGAGATTAATCCTTTATATCGTGTGTATGTATATGCGTTAGACGAATATGAAAATTCATTTGATGCTCGGCAGTTGCTTTCAATCAACAAGAATTATGTGCCTTTAGATGACGACGACATTGTATACCAAGTGGCCGGTGCTTACGAGTATGGCCAGACAGCAATTATAACTGTCAGCGACGGCGACGAATACAAATTCAAACAATGGAGCGATGGTAGCACAGAAAATCCGCGCAAGTTCGATGTGTATGATGAATATGTTTATCTGACGGCCATTTTTAAAAAAGATAAATATGAGATTCGAAATGCTTATTCAGGCAATAACATTTGGTTCTTAAGTGGAAATAATGCACCGACAGGACAAGTCAAAGACTTCAGCAATTTTACTATAAATGTTGGAGGCATAGTTGGTGAGGATGAGAATGGCAACGCTGCTTTTTGGGATGATAATTTCGAGGTGGTGTTCCATGAACTGGAAAACCAAGAAGTGGACAAAGATTTTCAATTGATGTTCAGCATAAAGTGGGAGGGAAAGGCAGAAACAGCCGGTTTCCGTATCTGTTCGGGGGCGGATAAGTACATTCTCGAAGATGTTGACAAGGATTGGGACGCTTGGAAAGAGAATGAGAACACCGAACTCAGATTTGATGACTTCGATAGTAGAATGGGAGAGACGTTTACCGTTGGCCGAGGTGACGAGACTGACGTTGTGTGGGGTGGCGTAATTGGCGAGAAAGGTGCGAAATATATTGGTATTGAAATCAATCTTGCCGGATATCAAGATGGTAGTCGTGAAATCCATCATAATGGTGAGGGAACGTTCACTATCAGCAATATGCAAGTCTTTATGGGCGGGAAAAAGGTTTGGCCAAAATCTGAATAGTGATTACATGCCGCAAGCGTAATCAATAACAAGCGCTTGCGGCTTTTTTTGTGCTTTCCAGTTTTCGTTTACGTTTTTCGTTTTCCCTTATTACCTTTGCCGCTGCAAAAAATAAAACATTATGTATCGTACACACACTTGCGGCGAACTCAATGCCGCTAACATAGGCCAGACCGTCACGCTGTGCGGTTGGGTCCAGAAGACACGCGAGTTGGGCGGAATGGCCTTCGTCGATTTGCGCGACCGCTACGGAATAACACAGTTGGTTTTCGACGCCGACAAACCAGAACTCGTTCAGCAGGTGAAAGCCATTGGCCGTGAGTTTGTGATTCAGGTTGAGGGCAAAGTGATTGAGCGCGAGAGCAAAAACTCTAAAATGGCCACAGGCGACATAGAGATTGCCGTGAGCCGCCTGACGGTGCTCAACCCGTCGGAAGTGCCGCCCTTCACCATTGAAGACAACACCGATGGCGGCGATGACCTGCGGATGAAATACCGCTACCTTGACCTGCGCCGCTCGGCCGTGCGCAAGAACCTTGAGCTGCGCCACAAATTCGCATTTGAGGTTCGCCGCTATCTTGACGAGCACGGGTTCCTTGAAATCGAAACCCCAGTTTTGGTCAACTCAACACCCGAGGGTGCCCGCGACTTTGTCGTTCCAAGCCGTATGAACCCCGGACAGTTCTACGCTCTGCCC
>JAEEPS010000096.1 GCA_016284875.1 Salinivirgaceae bacterium
GAAGCTCTTTAACGTGAATCATCTCAGCGCTTTTGTTACCCGATGCTTTGGCGGCTTTTTTCAAATCAACCTCGTCCGCCCCGGGAATCACGCAGACGAACAGCCCTGTTTTGTCGCCACGCAGCACCAAAGTTTTGAAAACCTGACCTATATCCTGCCCCAACTGCGCGGCAACGTGCGTTGCGCTCAGGTCCGACTCGTCAACCTCATACTCGGTCAGGCTGTAGTTGATGCCGGCCGAATCCAAAATACGTGCGGCGTTTGTCTTGTTCATTGTTCAAATTTTTGGCAAAAATACCATCAATTTTGTTGCTACGGATAGTATTTTTGCGGCCGATGGTCAACATTCACAACATATTGAGCTATCTGCGATGGCAGGCACAAGCCCGCGACCGGCAAGGGCACCGCATACACTCGCCGTTCCTTTACGAACTGATAACCAACCAACTGCATCAGAAAATAAAAGCCGATAGGGTTACAAAAGTTGAGCAATACCGCAAACAGCTACTGACAGACAAACGCACCATCAACGTTACCGACTACGGCTCGGGCAGCCAGTTCGACAAAGGCAACACCCGCCGTGTGCGCGACATTGCCCGCCACAGTTCAACATCGGCCCGCGACGGACGGTTACTCACGAATTTGGCATCTGCAATGCAGTGCCGCAACATTGTCGAGTTAGGCACCAATTTGGGCATTGGCGCGCTCTATTTGGCCCATTCGGCACACTGCCAAAAACTAATAACCATCGAAGGCTGCCCAACGCTTTCGCAGATGGCCGCCACGGCTTTCAAACAATTGGATGCCAACAACATAACCGCCATTAACGAACGCTTTGAATCGGCACTTCCCAAGGTCTTGGCCGAAATACCAACTCTCGACCTGCTTTTTATCGACGGCAATCACAGTTACCAGCCAACAATGAGTTATTTCACTCAGTGTCTGCCATTTGCCGGCAACAATTCCGTTTTTGTCATCGATGATATTCATAAAAATGCCGAAATGGAACGCGCTTGGCACGAGATTATTGAAAATGAGCAAGTAACGTTATCTCTCGATTTTTACACTATGGGCGTGGTCTTTTTCCGCAGCCAACTGTCGCGTCAGACCATCTGCCTGCGCTACTAAACTGCGTTTTTATCGAAACTTCAACCATATAACAATTTGACTATAAACACATTAACCGATATATATAAAAATATTAGCGTGGTATGATACATTTTGGATATTTTTTTCATATTTGCGCGAAATTTTAAAACCTAAAGGCTATGTATTGGACTCTCGAACTGGCATCAAAGTTGGAAGACGCACCTTGGCCAGCAACAAAAGAAGAATTGATTGACTACGCCATTCGGTCAGGCGCACCAATGGAAGTGGTTGAGAACCTGCAGGAAATGGAAGACGACGGCGATATCTACGATAGCATTGAAGATATTTGGCCCGACTATCCAAGCAAGGAAGATTTCTTTTTCAACGAAGACGAGTATTAATCACACGTCACAAAAATAAAAAGAACGGTATGCTGTGCATATCGTTCTTTTTTTGTATACAAAGGTCTGTATGTCAGACTATTTCCGATTCAAATACCATTCCACCGTTTTCAAAATTCCGCTTTCGAAATTCTCGTCGGCACGCCAGCCAAGTTCCTTCTCAATTTTTGTGGCATCGATAGCGTAACGACGGTCGTGGCCGGCACGGTCTTTCACAAAGGTAATCAACTCTTTATACGATTTTCCATTAGTGCGTGGGCGTTGGTCGTCGAGAATGGTGCAGATAGTATCAACAATCTGCAGGTTGGTGCGCTCGTTGCGACCGCCAATGTTGTAAGTCTCGCCCGCTTTGCCGCGATGGTAGATAAGGTCGATTCCGGCACAGTGGTCAATCACATACAACCAGTCGCGGATGTTCTTTCCGTCGCCATAAATTGGGATATTTTCGCCAGCCAGCGCCTTACGGATGATGGTAGGGATCAACTTCTCGTTGTGTTGTTTCGGCCCGTAATTATTTGAGCAATTGCTTGTTGTGACATTCATCCCGTAGGTGTGGTGATATGCACGCACAATCAAGTCGGAACTTGCTTTGGCCGCCGAATATGGGCTGTTTGGCGCATACGGTGTTGTTTCGGTGAAGAAACCCGTCTCACCCAACGTGCCGTAAACCTCATCGGTCGAGATATGGTGGAAACGACAACCCTCATAGTCTTTTTTGTACTTGAAAGGCGCATCCATCCAGTATTTGCGGGCCACGTCGAGCAATGTGAACGTACCGTTTATATTAGTCTTGATAAAGATTTCAGGACCGTTGATTGAGTTGTCGACGTGCGACTCGGCGGCAAAGTGAATCACACCGCGGAAATCGTATTGACGGAACAGATACTCAACAAGTTCGCGGTTGCAGATATCGCCCTGAACAAACGTGTACTGGTCGCTGTCCTCAACCTCCGACAAGTTGGCAAGATTGCCGGCATATGTCAGTTTGTCAAGGTTAATAATGTGATAATCAGAATGTTTCTCAATAAAATAAGGAATAAAGTTCGAACCGATAAATCCGGCTCCACCTGTTACTAAAATCGATACGCTCATATTTTAATATAATTTATCCGTAAAGTTAAATAAATCAGCGTCTTTCAAATTGACAGCCGCCAAATCCTTGTCCGACAAATTTAATTCAAAATTCACTTTCGGCCATTGAATATTTAAGTCGGGGTCATCGAAGCGGATACCGCGCTCGCTTGCTTTGTTGTAGTAATTATCACATTTATAGACAAATGTGGCGTGCTCGCTTAAAACCAAAAATCCGTGCGCAAATCCTCGCGGAATGAAGAACTGACGTTTGTTCTCGGCGCTCAACGTCACACCTACGTACTTGCCAAAAGTTGGTGAGCCACGACGTATATCTACCGCGACATCAAATACCTCGCCCTCAATCACTCGCACAAGTTTCGACTGCGAGTAAGGGTGCATTTGATAGTGCAAGCCTCGTAGCACTCCGCCCGTCGATGACGATTCGTTGTCTTGAACGAACCGTGTATTGCACACATTTTCAATAAATTGATTCTCGCGGAATGTCTCGCAGAAATATCCTCGGCGGTCACCGAAAAACTGCGGCTCCATTATCACCACTCCGTCGATATCAGTCTTTATAAAATTCATTGTATTCTACTGTTATTCAAATTTCAAGCCTTACTATTAACCAACTTCATTAGGTATTGGCCGTAATCGTTTTTCATCAGAGGTTTGGCAAGTTCAGCCAACTGCTCGCGGGTAATGAATCCTCGTTTGAAGGCGATTTCTTCGGGGCAACTTACCATCAGACCGGTACGCTTCTGCAGTGTCTCAACAAAGTTGCTGGCCTCAATTAGGCTGCTGTAGGTGCCAGTGTCGAGCCAGGCGAAACCGCGGCCCATAATCTCAACCTGAAGGTCGCCTTTTGCCAGATATTCTTGATTTACAGTGGTTATTTCCAATTCGCCACGTGCCGATGGTTTGATGTGCTTAGCAATCTCAACCACGCTGTTCGGGTAGAAATAGAGCCCCACCACAGCATAATTCGACTTCGGCTCTTTCGGCTTTTCCTCAATCGAAATTACCTTGCCTGTGCTGTCGAATTCGGCCACACCATAACGTTCGGGGTCGTTCACATAGTAGCCGAAAACCGTTGCTTTGCCTTGCTGCTCAACGTTTTTGCGGGCATCAGCCAAATGGTTCGGCAGGCCGTGACCATAGAATATATTATCACCTAAAACAAGGCAAACAGAGTCATTTCCAATGAATTTCTCGCCAATGATAAACGCTTGCGCCAGTCCGTCGGGCGAAGGCTGCTCGGCATACTCAAGGTTGATACCCCAATCGTTGCCGCTACCTAAAAGCCGCTTGAATCCGGGCAGGTCGTGCGGTGTTGAGATTACCAGAATATCTTTGATTCCGGCCATCATAAGCACCGTCAGCGGATAGTAAATCATTGGTTTGTCATATATGGGCAGTAACTGCTTCGATACTCCTTTAGTAATTGGAAATAAGCGAGTTCCACTACCACCCGCAAGAACAATTCCTTTCATATTTGCTATAAATTTTAATTTCCAAAGTTATTATTTTTTGTGCTATTTCTTCCGTTTCAGCAAATCAGGGTGAAAATCGCCAACCAAACCAACCGGTGTTGCATTGCGGATTTGGTGGGCAATCTCAATCGACGGCAGTGCATCATCGAGACCGAAGCCTTTGCCTGCCAGAATGTTACGGTATGTTTCGGTGTGCAGTTCGGTGAAACCTGTGCTGAACTCAAACTCCTCACCATCAATCAAGATGGTACGGAAGGTGCGTTTGCCTTCGGCCTTCACACTGTCGGGAATGTCATTGTAATCTATACTCAAGAACCAACGCACACGAGCATTTTTCAGTCTCAAAAATCCTGCCGCGTGATAGGCGTCGCGTTCGTGCACGATATTTTCCTGAACGGGACCGAAAATCCACGTCAGCATATCGAAGAAGTGAATGCCAATATTGGTGGCCACCCCACCTGACTTGCTCTCATCGCCTTTCCACGAGTAGTGATACCACTTGCCACGACTTGTAAAATACCGCAAATCAATATCATACACTTTGTTCGGGTCGCCAGCATCAACCTTCTTCTTTAAATCGGCAATCGACTGATGAAGCCTCAACTGCAAAATGTTATACACTTTTTTGCCAGTTTCCTTCTCGTAATCCTTCAGCGCCTCCACGTTCCACGGATTGAGCACAAGCGGCTTCTCGCAAATGGCATCGGCCCCTTGTCGCAACGCAAATCGGATATGTGAATCGTGCAAATAGTTTGGTGTACAAATACTTACATAATCGATGGGCGTACCTAGACGCTTCAGTTTGTAGATGTGGCGGTCGAAACGCTCAAATTCAGTAAAGAAATCGGCATCAGGGAAATAACTATCCATTATGCCCACACTATCGAATTTATCCAAAGCAGCAACCAACAGATTATCAGTATCTTTGATAGCCTTCAGATGCCTAACTGCGATATATCCGGCTGCGCCAATCAGTGCAAAATTCTTCATTGCGTTTATCCTTTTCTGACCACAAATTTATTTTATTTATAGGTGTCTGCAAATAATTATGAGTCGCCATTGCTCGAACTCAATCACAGAATCTCCTTCACTTCACCATCTTCCAACTTATACTGTTTTCCGCTTTCGGGGCAAGTGGCAATGCCTTGAGCGTCGAATTTCAGTTTGTGGCCGTACTCGCTAACCCAGCCGGTCTGCCGGGCGGGATTGCCAACCACAAGCGCATAGGGCTTCACGTCTTTGGTCACCACGGCACCCGCACCAATCAAGGCGTAGCGGCCAATAGTATGGCCACAGACAATGGTTGCGTTTGCGCCTATCGACGCGCCACGCTGCACAATCGTCTGGCGGTATTGGTCTTTGCGGGCAATGGCGCTGCGCGGGTTAATCACGTTGGTGAACACCGCCGAAGGGCCGAGAAAAACATCATCCTCGCACGTCACGCCAGTGTAAACCGACACGTTGTTCTGCACCTTCACATTGTTGCCCAGCACCACTTGCGGCGACACGACCACATTCTGCCCAATGTTGCAGTCGCGACCGATAGTGCTGCCGCTCATAATATGCGAGAAGTGCCAAATCTTTGTACCACTGCCAATTGTGCAGCCTTCATCAATAATCGCCGATTCGTGTGCAAAAAATCCGTTGTCGCTCATAATTTTATTTTTAACGCAAACTGAAAACGCAAACACAAACTAAATTTTCAACTGAAAAACGCCTTCACCGCCGCAGTAATCCGCTCAATCTGTTCGTCGCTGAGTTCGGTGTGCATAGGTAACGAAAGCACCTCGTCGCATATTGCTTCCGATATTGGAAACTTATCATTTTCAGTCACATAAGGCGCAAATGCTTTTTGCTGATGCAACGGAATCGGATAGTAAATCATATTCGGAATGCCTTGTTCGTCAAGGTGGCGTTTCAGCGCGTTACGGCGGCCGTTCTTCACTTTCAGCGTGTATTGATGGAAAATGTGATTGGTGAATGCCGCCGTTGCAGGTGTTTCAATATCAGATATTTCCGATAATGCGGCATTGTATTTTCCCGCTGCCGTACGTCGTGCACGGTTATACTCGTCAAGGTGTGGAAGTTTCACGCGCAGAATAGCCGCTTGAATGGTGTCCAGACGCGAGTTGACGCCAATCATATCGTGATGGTAGCGCACCTTCATTCCGTGGTTAGTCAGGCAGCGGATTTGCTCGGCTAATTGGTCGTCGTTGGTGAAGAGCGCGCCGCCGTCGCCGTAGCAGCCAAGGTTTTTCGACGGGAAGAATGATGTGCAGCCAATGGTTCCGATGGTTCCTGCCTTGCGCACCGTGCCGTCGCTAAAGCGATATTCGGCGCCAAGCCCTTGTGCGGTGTCCTCTACAATGTAAAGACCGTATTTTTCAGCCAATTGCAGCAGCGGTTCCATATCGGCGCACTGCCCGAAAAGATGAACCGGCACAATAGCCTTTGTGCGTGGCGTAATGGCCCGCTTAACCGACTCAATATCAATATTGAACGTTGCAGGATTGATATCGGCTAAAACAGGTTTGAGCCCAAGCAGAGCAATCACCTCAACGGTTGCAATGAACGTAAAATCAGTAGTTATCACCTCATCGCCTGGCTTCAGTCCGAGAGCCATAATCGCAACTTGCAGAGCGTCGGTGCCGTTGCCGCAGGCAATCGCGTGCTTCACTTTCAGATACTGCGCCAACTCTTGCTCAAACGCCTTAACTTCAGCACCTTTCACAAATTGGCAACTGTCAATCACGCCTTGTATCGCGCCGTCAATCTCCGGCTTAATCCGCTGGTACTGACTCTTTAAATCGACCATTTGCAACGGGTTCATAATCTTCGTTTTGTTGAATCGGATAATCGGAAAATCGTTGAATTGAATCCAACTTTTTCAACTCTCTAACAAAAACCGAAAGCCGACATTCAATCGGCTTCGGCAATAATATCGATTGTGCGTCAACCGTTACTTCGCGTAACTTACAGCGCGTGTTTCGCGGATGACGGTGATACGAATCTGTCCCGGATAAGTCATCTCGTCCTGAATCTTCTTGGCAATGTCGAACGAGAGCGATTCTGCCTCGGCATCGCTCACCTTCTCGCTGCCCACAATCACGCGCAACTCGCGGCCTGCCTGAATGGCGTAGGTCTTGAGCACGCCAGGGTACGAAAGCGCCAAATCCTCGAGTTCCTTCAGACGCTTGATGTACGACTCCACAACCTCGCGGCGTGCACCCGGACGTGCGCCCGAAATGGCGTCGCAAATCTGAACAATCGGGGCAATCAGTGTCGACATTTCCACTTCGTCGTGGTGAGCGCCAATGGCGTTGCAGATATCGGGTTTCTCCTTGTACTTTTCGGCAAGGTTCATACCCAGAATTGCGTGCGGCAACTCCGGCTCGTCGTCAGGCACTTTGCCGATATCGTGAAGCAAGCCGGCACGTTTGGCGGCCTTTGCATTCAGTCCGAGTTCCGATGCCATAATGGCTGCCAGATTGGCCACCTCGCGCGAGTGCTGAAGCAGGTTCTGGCCGTACGATGAGCGGTATTTCATTTTACCGATGAGTCGGATAAGTTCGGGATGCAGACCGTGAATGCCAAGGTCAATAGCGGTGCGTTTACCGGTCTCAATCATCTCTTCCTCAACCATTTTCTGCGTTTTGGCAACGATTTCCTCGATGCGTGCAGGGTGAATGCGACCGTCTGTTACAAGTTGATGCAGAGCCAAACGGGCAACCTCACGGCGAACCGGGTCGAAAGCCGAAAGAATGATGGCCTCCGGCGTGTCGTCAACAATAATCTCAACACCGGTTGCTGCCTCCAAAGCGCGGATGTTACGACCTTCACGACCAATGATGCGGCCTTTAATATCGTCATTCTCAATGTGGAAAACAGTCACTGAATTCTCAATTGCCTGCTCCGATGCCACGCGCTGAATTGTTTGCAGAATGATGCGCTTTGCCTCTTTGTTGGCCGACAGACGGGCCTCGTCCATAATCTCATTAATCTCCGACATTGCCTGCGTGCGGGCCTCAGCCTTGAGCGAGTCAATCAGTTGCGCCTTTGCGTCCTCAACCGAAAGTCCCGAAATCGACTCCAATTGGTCAACCTGCTGCTTGTGCAGTTTTTCGAGTTCTTCGTTCTTTCTTTCAACAATCTCAAGTTGAGAGTTCAGTTTTTCCTTGACTGCGTCAACTTCGTTTTTCTTGCGGTTGTACTCCTCAATCTGGTGGTTGATGCCAGCCTCTTTTTGTTTGAGTTTGTTTTCGGCGGCAGCCAGTTTGCTGTTGCGCTCGTTAATCACTTTCTCGTGCTCAGCCTTCAGTTGCAGAAATTTTTCTTTTGCCTGCAATGCCTTCTCTTTCTTTATCATTTCTGCTTCAGCCTCAGCATCTTGCACCAACTGTTTTGTTTTTTTCTTCAATGCAACCTTCAGCACTATAAAGGTTATCAAACCTCCTGCTATTGCTGCTGCGATTGCAACTACCAATAATGTTTTGTCCATATATTTATTGTGTTATATAATAAAAAACCGCACCGGAATGTCTTTGTGAAAACTCCTATAATGATATAGGCGGGGCTGCGGCGACTGTTTCTTACTTCCACTGAACCAAATGGTTACGCCTTGCGGCGTTGAGGCCTGTCTTACGCAGAAATAAACGCAACCCCTAAGATTTTAGTGTTGAGTTTCCCAAACTATTCCAAACCGGTGCGGATAAATTTCGGTTTTTATATGTTAAAGAACGTCTTGTTATCAATCATTTAGCAATTCCGACAATTGACTGTCGAGTTTGCCTAATTCCTCAATAACCGGCTGGATTTCAAAGTGTTCTTCGCTCTCCACAACCTTCGTTGCAAACTGAAGTGCCACCATTGCAAGAAAATCCTGACCGTCTTTACTGTTATACAACTGCCTGTATTGGGCAACTGTATCGTTTATCTTTTTTGCAGCCTTCCTTATTTTCTCCTCATCGTTGCGATTGATTTTGATAGGATAATTCCTATCGCAGATGCCAACATTTATTGTAAACTCCTCATTCATCTCAAAATCAATCTTTTATCGGTTCAATAGGGCGATGCAATTGTCAATCTCCCGCACTATTTTATTTATCTTGTTTTTGGCTTCTTGCGGATCGTTGCCGCTTGCTGCCAAAAATGTATTCGCTAATTGTTGTGTATTTTGTTCTTTCTTGCTGTTATCCAACTCTTTATCTTTCTCTTCCAATTTCTGTAGCAGACCGGCGTTCTCGTCCGTCAACCGTGCATTCTCTGCCTTCAGCGCATTGTACTTTTCAGCAAGCGTTGCGAATTTGCTCTTAAACGAATCGATAAGTTGTTCAGTCTCCATTTGACAAAAATTTCCTACAAAATTAGCATTGGTTTCGTTTTTTACAACTGAAATCGTTCAACATTTATGCGTGAATAGCGTAAATTGCTATATGTCAACGAAGATTTTTTTTATTCGATGGAATAATGTCGTGTTGTTGAAAACTTCCCGACTGGCCATATTTATGTTTTAATATATTTGCCAACCGAACAAAAAAGTATGGGAGAGTTCATCGTATCGGCGCGTAAGTACCGTCCAATAACATTTGAGAGTGTTGTCGGGCAGTCGTCAATCACAACGACATTGAAAAATGCTATTGTGAACAACCATTTGGCACAGGCCTATCTGTTTTGCGGGCCGCGTGGTGTGGGAAAGACAACTTGTGCGCGCATCTTTGCAAAGACAATCAACTGTCTGAACCCAACAGCCGATATGGAGCCGTGCAACGAGTGTGAGTCGTGCAAGGCATTTATCGAGGATCGCTCATATAATATCCATGAACTTGACGCAGCATCGAACAACTCTGTCGAGGACATCCGTAGCCTGATTGACCAGGTGCGCATCCCTCCGCAGATTGGACACTACAGCGTTTACATCATCGATGAGGTGCACATGCTCTCGCAGGCCGCCTTCAACGCATTTTTGAAGACGCTTGAGGAGCCTCCGCGTCATGCCATTTTCATCCTGGCAACCACCGAAAAGCACAAGGTTCTGCCGACAATTTTGTCGCGCTGCCAAGTATATAATTTCAACCGCATAACCGTTGAGGATGCGGCTGCTCAACTTGCACGCGTGGCTGAAAAAGAAGGCATCAAGGCCGATCCCGATGCTCTGACCGTGATAGCACAAAAAGCCGATGGTGCCATGCGTGACGCACTGTCGATTTTTGACCAGATTGTCAGTTTTTCGGGCAACGAGATAACCTACGAGAAAGCCGTGGCCAACCTGAACGTACTGGACTACGACTATTTCTTCCGCCTTGTGGATGCTTTCCTGGCAAAAGATGTGGCCACAAGCCTGACAATCTACGATGAAATCATCAATAAAGGCTTTGAAGGACAGCATTTTCTGGCTGGTTTGAGCAATCATTTCCGCGACTTGCTTGTGGCTTCGAACGATAGAACCGTTAGTCTTCTCGATGTAGGAGCAGGAATCCGCACACGCTATCTGGATCAGGCTAAAAAGTGCGAACCGTGGTTTGTGTTCGAGGCACTTCGGGTGCTCAATGAGGCCGAGTCGGGTTATCGCGCAAGCCAGAACAAACGTCTGGCTGTGGAATTCGCTCTTATGAGGTTGTGCGACCTTGAGACTGAAAAAAAAAACGAGAATTAAAACGCAAAGGCAAGTTGCTGAAGGGTGCTCCGGCTCAGGCATCCGTCGCCACCGCGTCTACTGGTGGCCGAGCAAAGTTTACGCCAATTACAGAGCCGGTAAAAACTCCACCAGTTTACAAAGAATATCCACAAACAATATCTCTGCAAAGTGTTGCTACGGCAGATGCCGTTGATGGCTCACTTAAAGAAGAGAGTGAAGAATTCTCACAAGAGGAGTTCAATAAAGTTTGGAAAGATTTTGCCCAAGCAGAGGCCAACCGCCGTCCGAGACTCAGTAGTTTACTTCTCAGTCAGATACCTCAAAAACCTGATGATGGTTTGTTGTTCCGTTTCACTGTTGGCAGTTTGACGGTGAAGGAGTATCTTTATAAAAACATGCATAATGCACTTGAAGGCTATCTTCGTGCCAATTTGCACAATTCTGGTATTAACCTGCGTTTCGAGGTTGATGGGGAAGTGGAGGCCGATACCTCTGGAATGCCATATACATCGAAAGAGAAATACGTCTTTATGCTCGAAAAGAACCCGAATCTTCAAATCTTACGAGATATTTTCGATTTGGAGACGGATTGATTCAAGCATTAGATCTCGGACATTTGTATGTATCTATTTAGCGCATATTCTTTTATAAAATTCAACAAAAAAAGGCGAGCCGTTCAAAGCCCGCCTTTATTTTTATCTCGGAAAAGAATCAATCGATATTCTTCTTGTCGATGCGCCAGCCCTCGCGTTGAGTCACGCCCGGGTTCTCGCCTTTGAACATCAGAGCGGCTTCGTCATCGTTTTTGAGTTGCCATTTGAGCCAGGCCGTTGCTACAATGGCAAACTCGCCGCCGTAAGGCTGACGGTAGGTTCCGCCGTGGCCAACGGGCAGATTGCAGGCGGCAATGGGCACGTTGTTGATGCGGCTGAAATCGTCCATACCGTTTCCGTAGGCAATGTCGGTGGTGTCGCCAAGCAGGTAGAGCACAGGGACTTTGATTTTCTGCAAATCGTCTTTGGTTGGCATTGGCATTCCAGGGATGGCGGTATTCGGGTCGATGAACGAGCCGCTGTTACAAATCATTATGGTTTTCAGGCGCTCGTCGGTGGCGTTGTTGAGTGTCTGCAAGCCGCCGCACGACATTCCTGCAGCCGCAATGTTCTGCATATCAAGTTTTTGATAGTAGGGACTGTTCTTGTCGGCGTTTTGAGCCACTGCCCAGTCAAGACCTTCAATCTGCTGCTCGGTTTTCGACATTGGGCCGTGGTAGGGCTGGTCGTCGACGGGGAAGTTGCCGATGGCCACAACCATAAAGCCGTGCGATGCAATCTCGTTCAGGAAATTGACGTGTTCCCACGGCGAGTTGCCGCAGGCGCCGTTACCCCAAACCAGCACGGGCAGCGGGTTCTTTGCGTTGAACGGTGAAAGGTCGGCGGGGCGGAAGATGGTGTGCTCGGCCAGCGAAGGCTCAGCCACCATAATGGCCTTGTAGTCGCCCGTGCCGCCGTCTTCGAGCGTGCGCGATTGGTTGTAAGTCTCTGGTGCCGCTTTGTGCGACGAGCAACCGACAGCCGCAAAGCAAGCAGCAGTCAGCAATAAGCATAATTTCTTCATTTTGGATATGTTTTTAGTTTTAAACCTCACAAATCTATAAAAAAAGCGAATCCCTTTCGGAATTCGCTTTTCTTATATCGCGAAAGCGAATGATTACAATTTGTTGTCGCTGCCCAAAACGTTGACAATCTTGTGGATGTACATTTTCTTCATATTCTCGCGGGCAGGTTTCAGATACTGGCGCGGGTCGAAGTGCGACGGGTTCTCGGCAAGATATTTGCGGATAGCGGCGGTCATAGCCAGGCGAGAGTCAGAGTCGATGTTGATTTTGCAAACAGCCGACTTCGAAGCCTCGCGAAGTTGCTCTTCCGGAATACCGATAGCGGCTTCAAGTTTGCCACCATATTTGTTAATGGTTTCAACCTCTTCCTGCGGAACCGACGATGAGCCGTGCAGAACGATTGGGAAGCCTGGAAGTTTTTTCTCGATTTCGTGAAGAACGTCGAATGCCAACGGGGGCGGAACAAGAACGCCATTTACTTTAGTGCACTGTTCAGGTGTGAACTTGTGTGCGCCGTGCGATGTGCCGATTGAGATGGCCAGCGAATCGCAGCCTGTGCGAGTGGCGAAATCCACAACCTCTTCAGGTTTTGTGTAGTGTGATTCAGCAGCCGAAACTTCGTCTTCAACACCAGCCAAAACGCCAAGTTCAGCCTCAACGGTAACATCGAATTGATGAGCGTATTCAACAACCTTCTTTGTCAACTTTATGTTCTCTTCGTATGGCAGCGACGAGCCGTCAATCATAACCGATGAGAAACCATTGTCGATGCAGTCCTTGCAGAGTTCGAAACTGTCGCCGTGGTCAAGGTGAAGAACAATCTGCGGATTGGGGCAGCCAAGTTCCTTAGCGTACTCAACGGCGCCCTTTGCCAGATTGCGAAGGATGGTGCCGTTAGCGTAGTTGCGAGCGCCTTTCG
>JAEEPS010000097.1 GCA_016284875.1 Salinivirgaceae bacterium
TACATAAATCAAATAGCACTCGGCCACGCCCTTCTGCTCGGTGAACGAGGCATAGAATAAATAGTGGTACTCGGGCAGCGTCAAGCCGTATTCCTCATTGATGTACTCGTAATAAATTGTGTCGAACCGATTCGGAATCGGCATTTGGTCAACTGCCTCATACTCTTCGCCATTCGTCAGTTTGATATTGAGAGTGTAGGTTCGGCCTGGCACGCCGCGAGCCGCAGAATCGGTCCAGTAAGTGCCGTCGTTGTCATCGTCGAGGAGGACAAATGTCTGCTCGCCGTCGGAAATTGTTACGGTGGCGCCTAACTCGGCCGGAGCGGGACGGTTGTAGAAGTACGAAGTGGAACGTGTAAGCCGCACGCTGTAAGGTCCAGGCTCATTTGTTATCTCACCAGCAACCACAAGGCGGTTGTTCTCGCCTTCGTTCAGATCGATGTCGAGTGCCTCGGTGCAAGCGGCAGCAAAAATCACACACAAAACTCCGATTCCCAATATGTTATGCTTCATTTATAAAAGTTGATAGGTTAAGGGTTTAGAAGTTAATGTTTAACAAGTTTAATTATGTTTAACAGGCTTCAAAAATAGCAAAGCCGTAGAAATCCACGGCCTTGCACGTTCAAATTTTACCATTAATTTATCTTTCCCCTCAATTCTTCAATTCGTTTTTCTGCCAATCTTTCATTGGCTTGCCGTCCTTCTTATCGTTCACAATATCAAACTCATACTTGTCGTACGAACGAGCCGAGAAATAGCCCAAGCCGTTCGGCTTGTCCTTGTCTTTGTTAATGATATTGGTGCAGATGTTGGCTGGCGGGCCTGCGAAAAGGCCACTTTGGGTAACCGTTTCGTTATAGAGATCTGTCACGAAGTTGTAATAGCCGCTGCTGATTGTCACCAAATCGCAACGCATGTGCGGATTGTGCGGAATTGAATCCTCGTGTTCGGCGCTGAAAAGCACATCCTCAAAGTGCTCGCAGCCGTCCATATAACTGGCGGTGCTGGCATACAGAACATCGTTGAATGTCGGGTTCCAGAGTGAATCGTTGAAATAGTAGTAAATCAAATACTTATCATCGAAATTCGGTTTCTCGGTGAACGTTGTGTAGAACCAATAATAGTATGCACCTATATCAACACCGTATTGCAGATTGGTGTACTCGTAATAGACTGTGTCAAAGAAATTTGGCTCAACCAACTCGTCAACTGCCTCATATTCCTCGCCATCTTTCAACTTGATATTCAGTGTGTAGAAGCGGCCAGGAACGCCGTAAACATCGGGGTCGGTGAGGTAGTTGCCAGTACTTTCGTCATAGGTTAGCGGGAAAATGTTGCCCTCGCTGTCGCTGATGGTGACTATGGCATCTTTTTCAGGTGTAGCGGGCTGATTGTAGAAGTACGATGTTGAGCGAGTCAGGCGGACGCTGTGCTGCATTGTGTCGGTCGAGATGTAACCCTCAACCACAAGGCGGTTGTTTTCACCATCGTTCAACTCAATGTCCATTTTCTCAGTGCAGGCCGATCCTAGCACCACACTTAAAATTCCGATTGTCAATATATTGTGTTTCATTGTTTTAAAATTTGAAGTTATAGGTTACCGATGGAAAGATGCTGAACATATAGAGTTTTTCGGCGGTCATTACCGACGGATCGTGCTCGTCCTGCTCAAACATAATGCTGGCCGCGTTGTGGCGGTTATAGACATTGTAGATTGACAGGTTCAAATTCTGCTCGAGCCACGGACGGCCTTTGCGCTCGACGGTTTTCAAGTCAAAGGTGGCCGAAAGGTCAAGGCGGTGGAAATCGGGCAGACGCAAGGCATTACGCTCAGCATAGACTGGCGCGATAACGCCGTTGTACTCGAACCGCCCTGTGGGCAAAGTGCGCGGTGCGCCAGTTGAGTAAACCCAGTTGAGCGACACGTGCAGGCGCGGCAGCACATCGTAGGTTGCCACCACCGAAAGGTCGTGCGGTTTGTCGTAGTTCGACGGGTAATACTCGTTGTTGTTGATTGTCTCAACCTTTGTGAAGGTACGCGAGTAGGTGTAACTTACCCAACCGGTGAACTTGCCTTCCTGCTTCTTCAGCATCAACTCCAAACCGTACGAATAGCCTTGTCCGGTGCGAATCTGCGTAGCAATATCATCGCTGACAAACATATCGGCGTGGTCTTTGAAATCGACCACATCGTACATCTTCTTATAATACGTCTCTGCCGAGAAAGCATACATATCGTTCTGTGTGTTTTGGAAATAGCCGAGCGAAACCATGCGGCAGCGTTCGGGCTTCACATTCGGGTTGCTGGCAAACCACGAGTCGATGGGCAGTGGCGACATTGTGGTGCTGGCCAAGTGCACATACTGGTAGGTCTGCTGGAAATTGGCCTTGACGCTGGCCTTGTCGGTTACACGCCAGTTGACCGAGATGCGCGGTTCAATTCCTTTATAGGTATTGAAGATGCCTTTTTCGTGACGGGTGGTGTCGACTGCGTTGTAGTTCTCATCGAGATTCACCACTTCGGCTTTGCCGAAATTCTGGAACATCGACATGCGAAGGCCGTAGTCGATATCAATGATTCCGCCGATTTTGGTCTCGTGCGACACGTAGGCGGCGTACTCGAGCGATTTGTTGTGCTGCGAGACGTTCTTCATGTAGTTGGGGCTGTTGGCGCCTGCCGTAACGGTGAACGGCGTGAACTTGTGATAAGTGAGTTGTCCGCCGGTTTTCAGCGTGTTCTGCGGTGTGGCGAAGAAGGTCACATCGGCTTTTGCGTTCCAGTCGCGAATCGACGATTCCCAGCGAGTGTCGCTCTCTTCGAGTCCGTACATAAAGTGCGAGTAGATAACCGACAGGTTCGAGAACAGACGGTCGTTGAACAAGTGATTGTAACGTGTGGTGAGCGTGCGGTTGCCGTAGTCAATCTGCATCACGCCAGCATAGTTCATCACATCGCGGCCAAAATAACCCGAAGCGAACAGGCGGTTGTTGTCGTTCACCTTGAAGTTGACTTTGGCGTTCATATCGTAGAAGTAGAGTTTGGTGTCGTCAGGAATCTCATCACGGTAAAGCGGGAAGAAAATATCCATATACGAGCGGCGTCCCGACACGATGAACGAGCAGCGGTCCTTCAGAATCGGACCATCGATAGTCAGGCGGCTCGACAGCAGGCCAATACCGCCGTTCACGCCGAACTTCTGCGGACTGCCTTCCTTCATATGCACGTCAAGAAGCGATGACAGGCGGCCGCCGTACTCTGCAGGCATTCCGCCCTTGTAGAACTTCACGTCCTTCAGCGCATCGTTGTTGAACACCGAAAAAATGCCGAACAAGTGGGCCGCGTTGTAAACGGTGGCTTCGTCGAGCAGCATCATATTCTGCCCCGTTCCGCCGCCACGCACGTTGTAGCCGATGAATCCTTCGCCCGACGTGCCCACTCCTGGCAAGAACTGGATGCTCTTGATGACATCGGTCTCGCCGAACAGCGCGGGGATGCTCTTGATGGTTGCAATCTGCAACTTTTCCATTCCCATATCGGGCCGCGTAAGATTCTTGTTGAGTTTCTCGCCCTGCACAACAACCTGCTCGATTTCGGTTGTAGTTGTCTCAAGGCTGAAGTTAACCTTGATGTTCTGCGAAAGGCTGATTTTCTTTGTCACGGGCGTGTAGCCGATGAATTGCGCCACCAGTTCGTAGTCGGCGTCGGCCACCGTCAGACTGTAGAAACCGTAGGTGTTGGTGGTGGTTCCCGCACCCAATTCTTTAATGTAAACTGTCGCGCCAATCAGTTCTTCGCCCGTTGCCGCGTCCGACACTGTGCCGCTCACTGTGTGCTTCCCCTGCGGGGTTGCCACCGCAAGTTGCTGCGGCACTGCTGTTTTTGCTGTCAGCGCAAAAATGCCCAACAGCCAGATAATTTTCTTCATTTCGATAGTTTTAATTTTTTTCACGCTCTATTGATGCGGAAAGTTGAAAATGGTTGCACCTAAAAGGTTATTTTTTTTGATTTTTTTAGACATAAAAACACAACACTCTTTAGACCAATATTTTATGTAATCATATTTTTCCCAGTTTGCGCGGCAAAGATATAAAGTTGAAGGTGCAACCAAGTTGCAAAATGCACCAAATAATAATATGTACGGTTTTTCTGATAACTGATGTGAATATTGATGGCGAGTTTCAGTAAAACAACCTGCTCAAAATAAATTATGAAACCGATTGCATAAAAAGTTGCACAAAGCAAATTTTGTCTTACCTTCGCAATTTGTAAACGAACACGAATGCAAATGCAACGATAAAATAATTCACACTAAACTTTTAAACACTAAACTATGACCACCAATCAGAAAATGAGCAATTTCCGCTGGGCGATATGCGCCCTGCTTTTCCTGGCAACCACAGTCAACTATCTCGACCGTCAGGTTCTGTCGCTCACGTGGAAGGATTTTATTGCGATTGACTTTCATTGGAACGACAACGACTATGGCAACATAACCGCCATATTCTCAATTTTTTACGCATTCATTTCGCTTTTCGCGGGCAAGTTTATCGACTGGATGGGCACCAAAAAAGGTTACATTTGGGCCATTGTCATTTGGTCGTTTGGCGCCTGCCTGCACGCGGCTTGCGGCTGGGCCACAATGCGGCTCACGGGCATTGCCGATGTTGAAGCGCTGCAAGCCGTGACTAAAGGTTCGGAACTTGCGCTAACCGTTTCAACCATAAGCGTTTGGTTGTTCCTTGCCTGCCGCATAATTCTTGCCACTGGCGAGTCGGGCAACTTCCCTGCGGCCATTAAGGTGACGGCCGAATATTTCCCGAAAAAGGACCGCGCCTACGCCACTTCAATCTTCAACGCGGGCGCGTCGGTGGGTGCTCTTGTGGCGCCGCTGTCAATCCCAATTCTGGCCAAACATATGGGCTGGGAAATGGCGTTCATTGTGATTGGTGCCATTGGCTTTGTATGGGCTGGCGCGTGGCTGTTCCTCTACTCGGCACCTGCGCAGAGCCGCTTTGTGAACGAACAGGAACTTGCTTATATTGAGTCAGATAAAAACGAGACGGAAGCCGCCACTGAAGTGAAACTCGATGCAAACGAAGTCAAACTCTCGTTTGCCGACTGCTTCAAATACCGTCAGACGTGGGCGTTCATTGTCGGCAAACTGATGACCGACGGCGTTTGGTGGTTCTTCCTGTTCTGGGCCCCTGCCTACTTCTCTGAATTGGGCTACCCAACGTCGTCAGGGATGGGCCAAATGCTCATTTTCGTTCTCTATCTTATTGTGACTGTGGTATCTATCTTCGGCGGATATCTGCCAAAACTTTTTGTTGAGAAGATGGGGATGCACCCCTACGCAGGCCGTATGCGGGCGATGCTGATTTTCGCCTTCCTGCCCGTGTTTGCAATGTTTGCGCAGCCGTTGGCTGGAACGTCGGTTTGGTGGCCGTGCATTATTATCGGCCTGGCTGGCGCAGGACACCAAGCGTGGTCGGCAAACCTCTACTCGACAATTGGCGATATGTTCCCGAAGTCGGCCATTGCAACCATAACTGGCATTGGCACAATGTTTGGCGGCCTCTGCTCGTTCGCAATCAACAAGGGCTCGGGCGTGCTGTTCACTCACGCCGAAAAACTCGGCGACGCCTTCACTTTCTTCGGCACTTCGGGCAAACCCGCAGGCTATATGATGGTGTTCTGCTACTGCGCTGTGGCCTATCTGCTGGCGTGGTGCATTATGAAGGTGCTGGTGCCGAAGTACAAACCCATTACTAAATAATTGAAAACGATATGAAAACATTCATTACTGATAATTTTCTGCTGAAAACGAAAACCGCGCAGGAACTCTACCACGAATTCGCAGAAAATCAGCCGATTATCGACTACCACTCGCACCTGATTCCGCAGCAGATTGCCGAGAACCGCAAGTTCGACAATATTGCGCAGATTTGGCTCTCGGGCGACCATTACAAGTGGCGTGCAATGCGGGCCAACGGTATCAACGAGCGGTTTGTGACGGGCGACGCCACCGACCGCGAGAAGTTCGACGCGTGGGCGCAGACGGTGCCATACACCCTGCGAAACCCGCTCTACCACTGGACTCACCTCGAGTTGAAACTCTATTTCGGAATCGACACGCTGCTGAATCCCGAATCGGCCGACGAGATTTGGAACCGCACGTCGGAAATGCTCAAGTCGGACGAGTTCAGCGTTTGGGGAATGTTGCGGAAAATGAAAGTTGAAACGGCCTGCACCACCGACGACCCCGTCGATAATCTGCAATACCACAAACAGATAGCCGCTTCGGCGTGCCCCGCGAAGATTCTGCCCACCTGGCGTCCCGACAAGGCATCGGACGTGACCAGCGCCAAAGCCTGGAACGCCTATATCGACCGTCTGGCCGAAGTTTCGGGCGTTGAGATTAACAGTTTCAAGGCATTGTTCGACGCGCTCGACCGCCGAATCGACTATTTCCACGCCGCTGGCTGCCGCTTGGCCGACTTCGGACTCGATTTTCTCTACGCCGAAGATTACACCGACGCTGAGATTGAAGCCATTTTTGCCAAAGTGCGCAGCGACAAAGAGTTGACCGCCAACGAGATACTAAAATTCCGCTCGGCGGCGCTCTATCGGTTTGCACTGCAGGTGCACGCCAAAGGCTGGGCGCAGCAATTCCACGCAGGGCCAATCCGCAACAACAACACGCGGTTGCTCACCACTCTCGGCCCCGACACGGGTTTCGACTCAATCGGCGACTTCTCACAGGCCTTGAGTATGAGCAAGTTCCTGAATCGTCTCGACTCGACAAACCAACTGGCAAAGACCATTCTTTACAATATCAATCCTGCTGATAATGAAGTGTTTGCCACAATGATTGGCAACTTCCAAGACGGCACGGTTCCTGGTAAAATGCAATGGGGCTCGGCTTGGTGGTTTCTCGACCAAAAAGACGGCATCGAAAAACAACTTAACTGCCTGAGTTGCCACGGTTTACTGAGCCGCTTTGTAGGTATGCTCACCGACTCGCGCAGTTTCCTTTCGTACCCGCGCCACGACTATTTCCGCCGCATTCTGTGCAACCTGCTCGGCAACGACGTGGAAAACGGCGAACTGCCAAACGATATTGATTTACTGGGAAATATGGTGGCCGATATCTGCTATCGCAATGCTAAAAATTATTTCAAGTTTTAGGTGGAACGCAGATTGAACAGATTTAATAGATTTACGCAGATATTATAGGTATTAATGATAATTAAAGTGTAACGAAAAAATCTCTAACCGATTCAACCCGATTTTATCCGATAACTTATTCTGATTGAATCTGATAAATCGGTTAGAAATAAAAACTGTGTAAATCAGTGTAATCAGTGCGAAATTTTGAATTCATAAATCATAAATCGAAAATCAAAAATGAAAAAGACAGTAACATTTGGTGAGATTATGCTTCGTCTGGCGGCGCCTGGCTACGAGCGTTTTTTGCAGACAAGTAGTTTTAACGCCACATTCGGCGGCGGCGAAGCCAACGTGGCCGTGTCGCTCGCAAACTACGGCATTCCCGTCAGTTTCGTAACGCGGCTGCCCCAAAACGACATTGCCGCAGCCTGCCTGCGCGAACTTCGCGGTCTGGGTGTCGATGTCAGCGATGTAATCTTCGGCGGCGACCGCATTGGTATCTATTACCTTGAAACTGGCGCAGTTAGCCGTGCATCGAAGGTTATCTACGACCGCGCTCATTCGGCTGTGTCCGAAATCAAAACGGGTATGATTGACTGGAAAAAGGTGTTCGACGGCGCTGACTGGTTCCACTGGACGGGCATCACGCCTGCCATTTCGCAAGGCGCTGCCGACGTGTGCCTGGAAGCCCTGAAAGCGGCCAAAGAGTTGGGTCTGACCATCTCGTGCGACCTCAACTACCGCAAGAATCTCTGGAAGTACGGCAAGCGCGCCGACGAAGTAATGCCATCATTAGTAGAGTATTGCGACGTGATTCTGGGCAACGAAGAAGACGCCGAGAAGGCACTTCTGATTAAGCCCGAAGGTGTTAACATAGAAGGCGGCAAGGTGGTTGCCGAAGCCTATCTGTCGGTATCTCAGCAAATTATGAAGCGCTTCCCGAACGCTAAGAAGGTCATCACAACCTTGCGCAGCAGCATCAACGCCAACCACAACAACTGGGCGGGCGTTCTGTACGACGGCAAAACACTGTTCAAATCGCCTGAGTATCAGATAACTGACATTGTTGACCGCGTTGGCGGCGGCGACTCGTTTATGGGCGGCCTCATCTACGGTCTGCAAACCTACACTGGCGACGACCAAAAGGCGCTGAACTTTGCCGTGGCCGCAAGTTGCTTAAAACATACCATTTACGGCGATTACAACCGCGTGAGCGTTGCCGAAGTTGAGAAACTTATGAGCGGGGACGCAAGCGGACGAGTAAGTAGATAATTATTGTTGGTCCATATTTGTGAATTTTATGCAGATATGGACCAATAATTATATTATAGGTGGTCTAATTCTGTAAAATTTATGCAGAAATAGACAATATATAATGAGATATTATGTCTAAATCTGCATTTCCTATGCAGAAAAAGACAATAAATAATAGAATAAGCGGTCTAAATCTGCAAATAATATGCAGAAATAGACACATAATATTTTGAATCTCGATAAAAACGTTACCTTTGTCGTAAAAATAAACTACTGTGAACGAGAATATTATAGGCAGGGGATACGAGATTAAGCGGTTAGAGAAGTTTTACAACTCACCGAAAAGCGAGTTTATAACCATCTACGGCAGAAGGCGTGTCGGAAAAACGTACCTTATAAATCAGTTTTTCAAAGACAGGTTCGCTTTCGACGCATCGGGCATTATCGACGGCTCAAAAGAAGCGCAATTCTACAGTTTCTACGACTCGCTGACAAAGTACGGCTACGAAGGTGAGCAACCGAAAAACTGGTTCGAAATGTTTTCGGCGCTGTCGAAACTGCTTGAAAAACAGACTAAAAACGAGCGTAAAGTTGTTTTTATCGACGAGATTCCCTGCTTCGACACACCGAAGTCTGATTTTGTGAAATCGTTGGGTTATTTCTGGAACTCGTTTGCGGCCAAACGCAACGACATTCTGTTAATAGTCTGCGGTTCAGCCACTTCGTGGATTGTCAGCAAAATAATCGACAGCCGCGGCGGCCTGCACAATCGCACCACGGGCGACATTTATCTGCAACAATTCACGCTGGCCGAGACCGAAGAGTATCTGAAACACAACAACTTCGGCTGGCCGCGGCAACTCATTGCCGAAACCTATATGGTTCTGGGCGGCATACCTTACTACCTGAGCCTTCTGGACAACAAGGAAACGCTGGCGGCAAATATCGACAGACTCTATTTTTCGGAAACGGGCGAGTTACGGCGTGAGTATCAGCGACTTTACAAATCGCTCTTCAGCAATGCCGACCCGTATATGAAAATCATCGAGACGCTTGGCAAAACCAAAAGCGGACTGACGCGCACCGAAATTTCTGACGCGACCAAACTGCCCCAAAACGGGCGACTCACAAAAATGCTCGACGACCTGCAGCACAGCGGTATGATTCGCTGTTTCTACGGAAAATCGCGCGGCAAGGTGAAGAAACGCGACGCCTATTACCAACTTATGGACCTGTTCTCGATTTTCCATCTCACCTTCGGAGGAAAACCCACAAGCCCAACGTTTTGGCAAGACCGAGCAATGACACCGACGCTGAACACGTGGTGCGGACTGTCGTTTGAAAGGATTTGTTTTGTTCATATTGAGCAGATACGCAAGGCTTTGGGACTCAGCAGAATAGCACTGGAATATTATTCGTGGCGCAGCCGTGGCGCAGAGCCGAAAGCGCAAATTGATTTGATAATTGAGCGGGCGGATAAAATCATCAATATCTGCGAGATAAAGTACGCCACGGGCGAATATGCGATTAGCAGGCAGGACGACCTTGATATGCGAAACCGCATTGAAGCGTTCCGCGCCGAAAGCGGCACCCGTTGCGGGCTAATTCCCACTTGGATAACAACTTGCGGACTTAAAGAAGGTATGTACTCGTCGGAAATTCAATACCGAGTGACACTTGACGACTTATTCTGGAATAACAAACAGTAATTCAAATATTTAACAATTTAAAAAACATTTAAAATGAGCAGATTCAAACGTTTAGACGTTCTAAACACAATGCTTTCGACTGGCATTGTGCCATTGTACTACAATGCTGACGTTGAGAAAGTTAAACAGGTTGTGCTGGCTTGCTACAAAGGCGGCGCGCGTGTTTTTGAGTTTACAAACCGCGGCGATTTTGCCCACGAAGTGTTTGCCGAAGTGAACAAATGGTGCGCCACGGCCTGCCCCGAAATGGCAATGGGCGTGGGCTCGGTGGTTGACCCCGCAACGGCTGCGCTCTACATTCAGTTGGGCGCGAACTTCATTGTGTCGCCGTCGCTCAACCCCGATATGGCAAAAGTGTGCAACCGCCGCAAGATTGCGTGGCTGCCTGGCTGCGGAACGCTGTCGGAAATCAATCTGGCCGAAGAGTTGGGCTGCGAGATTGTGAAGATTTTCCCTGGCAAGGAAGTCGGCGGGCCGTCGTTTGTGAAGGCCGTGAAAGCCCCCTGCCCGTGGACCAACATTATGCCGTCGGGCGGTGTGGCACCCGAGCGCGAGAGCCTCGAAGCCTGGTTCAAAGCGGGCGTGGCCTGCGTCGGACTCGGCTCGCAACTGACACCGAAAGACATGATTGAAAAAGGCGACTGGGCCTTTATCGAGAACAAGGTGAAAGAGTCGCTGGCAATTGTCAAGGAATTACGGAAATAGTTGGATAAAAATTCTTTAAACAAAAAGAGCCCGCAGCAATGTACGGGCTCTTTTTGTTGTCCAAAATCAGATTTCATTCATCGTATCCGCCACGGAATTTTCCTCCTTTTTCCTGCTCAAAATCACCGTCTTCTTCCTCATCGCTGTAACTGATGTGGATGGCCACCCATTTGTCGTTCAATGGCACTTTGGCCACGCCCGACAAATCGTACTCACTCAATATGTTAAATACAGTTTCATCGTTCAGGTCGGTGCCCGATTTGGGATAACAGAACCAAAGTTTGCCATCGGTTTCAACAGCGTTCATTGCATCGTTGAGCAACTCTTCGGCCTCCTCGCGGCTTTCGGCAAAAATCTGCACGTAACTATAGTAGTCTTCCACTTCAGTGTGCACATCAATGCCTTCGTTTTTAACCAGTTGCAGAAATTCTTTGGGGGAATTGAGAATCAAAACGGTCTTACCGCCGGTAAGACTGAGTTTTTTCAAAATAGGGTTCATTTACTCCATCAATAAATATGAATTAGTAGCACCAAAGTAAATGAAAGTTTTTTTCGATACGCATCGGACTCGAAAAAAATTTATGAAGTTCGTTTTTTTGAACGCAGACGACACAGATTGAACGGATTAGACAGAATAGTCATTCAATCCTTCACGCATTCTGTTCTTCAGTCATTAACGAGTTCCATCTCGTCAATCAAGTGGCGGGCGCCAGCATATTTGTCGATGAAAAAGAGCACGAAGCGGATGTCGAGACAGATGTTGCGGCAGATGTCGGCATCGAACTGCAGGTCGCTCATTGTGCCTTCCCAAACGCGGTCGAAATTCAAGCCGATAAGGTTGCCGTCGGCATCGAATGCGGGGCTGCCCGAATTACCGCCCGTGGTGTGACAAGTACTAAGAAAACAAACAGTTAGCGATGAATCGGCATTGCAGTACGGACCGAAATCGCGCGCCGCCGAAAGTTGCTTCAGGCGGTCGGGCACGGTGTAGTCGTAAACGTCAAGGTCGCACTTTTCAATTACGCCGCCGAGCGTTGTGAACGGCGCATAACTGACAGCATCGGTGGGCCGATAGCCGCTGATTTGGCCGTAAGCCACACGGAATGTAGAATTTGCGTCGGGGAAGAAACGCTTGTCGGCAAAACACTCGCGCTGCAACTGCATAAACCGCCGCTGAAAATCATCGGTTTTCTTGAGCGATTTCTGCATCGGCGTTTTAATGTTTGAGTAGGCAGCGTCAATCTCGGACGTGAATTTGAAAAGCGGGTCATTTTCAATCTTTTTGCGCGATTTTTGGGTGTAGTTTCTGAAGATTGCGAAGGCTTTTGTGGAATCGGCCAGCAGCGATTTTTGCATCGGTTTGGCAGTAAACAAGCTAATAATACCAACCGCCGCCCGCGGTAATTTATGTGTTTGAAGCGTATCCGCGTTTTCAACATATCCCGATACAAGCATTGCTGTGACAATTAGGTCAGTTTCCAAATCGTAATCGGCATAAAAATCGCGCAGCCAGCCAACGATTTTCGTGCGTTTTTCTTCGTCGGAACTGCCACTTTGCAGAACGGTGCGGATGTCGCTGCACAAATCAATCATTTCCGATTTATAAAATGTTTCGTCGATGAGCAGTTTTATACGTCTATATTTCTGATATACAGCATATTCTTTGGCATAATCATCGAGCAGGGTTCCATATTTTGCCAGGCGCTGCGGGTCGGCAGCAATCCACTCACCCATCAGCCGCTCGCGTTCGATTTTCTTTTCAACCACGCGCTTGGCGGCAAGTCCGCGGCGCTCGCCGTCGAGTTTCTTCCACGCATTGGCAAGGCTGGCAACCTTGCTGGTGTATTTTATCATCACCGCCTTGTCGGCGCGCATCCGTTCCTTGATAATGTCGATGGATTTACCGCGGGCGCTCACCACAATCGGGTCGTAAACATCCTGCGTGGCGGCAACGGCAAACGACGGCAGATACTCGTTGGTGGTTCCAGGATAGCCCATCAGCATCACAAAATCGCCTTCGTGTTTTTCTTTTGCATTAATTTTCAGATAGTTGTTTGCGCGATA
>JAEEPS010000158.1 GCA_016284875.1 Salinivirgaceae bacterium
ATTATTATTGGTATGCTGATTTTGGCTCTAATCCCCCGCAATCACCACTTTGCGCCCGCACAAATCCCCACTAATTGGGCTTGACGCAGCCGACAAGCCGCCGTTACTTTGCGGCACAATAATTCTAAAATCTAGCAAAATGGAAAGAAAAACAAAAATCGTCGCGCTGTGGACGCTCACCCTTGCGGGATTCCTGGCGCACTCGCTTACCGACGCAATGCCTGCTTTTTGGGGCGAGAGCATTGCCGCTATGACACCGCCCGCTTCGGTGGGGATGATTTCGTTTATGATGCTGCTCACCTACACGGTGCCCGCCGTGGGCGTTCTGCTTGTGATGTTCGGCGGACGCAAATGCTTGGCAGTCAACGTGGTGCTGGCCTGCATTATGGCGGCTTTCACGGTGCTGCATATGTCGGAACTCATTGACGAGTTCAATCCCGCACAACTTCTGATTATGCCGCTGATGGCCGTGGTGGCAATCCTGCTGGCGCGCGAGTCGCTGAAAATCAGAAAAGAAGAAAAAGCCTAAAACAAAGAACCATAGTCATTTACAAAAAGATAAACTTTTTCTCATTGTTTCCCGAAGCCGAATGCCTGAAGTGGGGTGTTCGGCTTTTCTCGTATAAAATTGTCAGTCACCGCCAATCCCCACAAATAGTGATTGACACACCCACACATTTGCAACCTGGTTGCAGAATCGGTGCCGTATTTTTGCGTCATAAAACAAAAACAATCTCACTATGAGCAAGATAAAGAAAGATAAAATCAGCAGCGCCTACCGCGACTCAAAGAACATTTACGACGGCGTGCTGACGCAAGGCAACCTACTTGCCCGCGCCTATATCCGTTTCTTTTGGAGCGGAACCGACGATGTGGCCATTGCGCAGAAGTTGCTATCGTTCATTTCCGACGATTTTTCGGGCACAATTCTTGACGTTCCGTGTGGCACGGCGGTTTTCACGGCCGAAAAATGGCGTCGTCTCACAAGTGCAAAAATTACTTGTCTCGATTACAGCGCCGATATGCTTCAGCAAGCCGAAAAACGGTTGTCTGGTGCCGCGCACATAGCGCTTACGCAAGGCGATGTTGGTCAACTTCCGTTTGAAAATCAAAGCGTTGACGTTGTGATGAGTATGAACGGATTTCACGCTTTTCCCGACAAACTTAAAGCCTTCGATGAGACCTGCCGCGTGCTGCGCAAGGGCGGAAAGTTCATTGCCTGCTTCTACATTTGCGGTCAACTACGCCGCACCGATTGGCTTGTAAATCATATTCTTGCACCAAAAGGCTGGTTCACACCGCCATTCCACACCGAAGCCGAAGTGCGACAGATTTTGCAGCAGCGCTACTCGAAAGTCGAAATCCACACCGACAACGCCATACTTTGGTGCGTGTGCGAGAAGTGACGGCAGCCATAACTTTCTGTGCAGGAATTCCGTGTTCGCATATGGTTGCTAAAGTTTTGTAATTGAATTGAAATCAAGCGAAAAAAGAGCGTCTGGCGTTATGCTGGGCGCTCTTTTCGTATTATTTTTTGAATAAATATCAGTTGTGCTTACATTTATAGCCAACATAATATACTTATAGTATGACAGAATTTGAAAAAATGCGCAACGAAGAGTTCTATGACTTTACAAACGAGAAATGCTTGGCAAGTTACTATAGAGCCAAGCACCTTTGCGCAAAATTGCAAACCATGACAATCGATGATGAAGATTACAGGAAGACGATAGAATACCTGATTCCCGGTATTCCCGAGTCATCCACCGTATCACCACCATTTCATTGCGACCATGGGCATGGCATCAAACTGGGTGAAAATGTTTTTATTAACTATAACGGTACGATGCTCGACGGTGGCATTATTACCATAGGTTCCAACACTCAGATTGGACCTAACTGCCAGTTTCTGACCCCGAACCATCCTATAAATTATGTTGAACGTCGCAAGCCTATTGAACGATGTTCTCCGATAACCATTGGGGAAGACTGCTGGTTGGGTGGTGGCGTAACAGTATGTCCTGGAGTAACGATAGGCGACCGTTGTATCATTGGGGCAGGAAGTGTAGTGGTTAAAGATATTCCTTCCGATTCAATGGCTGTCGGCAATCCCTGCCGAGTTATTCGCAAATTATGAATAAACTCTTATAAATCACCAATTTATCAGTCACCTCATCTTCCCAAACATCGCCTTCATCATCTCCTTGTCCATCGGCTGCATAGTGTTGAGTTTGAGCGATTTCACCATTTTGAGTGTGCCTTGTTTGTACTTCTGGAAATGGTCGGTTTTCAGGTGGGCCTGATAGACGGCGTCGTTGGCGTAGATTTCGAGAATGCGGATTTGGCACGAATCTGATGGGTCCTGCATTGGGACCAGGCAGATAACG
>JAEEPS010000017.1 GCA_016284875.1 Salinivirgaceae bacterium
AGTAGAAGAAGAAAGCAAAGTAAAGCAACACAGAGCGAGCGCCGTCTCCTGATTATGGAGACAGGCAAAGCGAGAGAAACGAGAAAAGGGCGGACGGCGGATGCCTGAGGCTCTCGGAGGCGACGAAGGGCGTGATAAGCTGCGAAAAGCCGCGGGGATCGGCAAATGCGAAATGATCCGCGGATACCCGAATGGGGCAACCCGCCCGGCTGAAGGCCGGGCACCAGCTGAGCTGGGGCGAACCCGGGGAACTGAAACATCTTAGTACCCGGAGGAAGAGAAAACAAAAGTGATACCGCAAGTAGTGGCGAGCGAACGCGGCACAGTCCAAACCCAGGCGGTTCCGGCCGTCTGGGGGTAGTAGGGCGGAGACATGGGACGAAGACAAGCGAGCGGAACGGTCTGGAAAGTCCGGCCATAGAGGGTGACAGCCCCTTACGCGAAGCGTGTCGAACCCTATCCGTACCCTGAGTAGCGCGGGACACGTGTAATCCTGCGTGAATCAGCCGGGCCCATCCGGCAAGACTAAACACTCCCGAGAGACCGATAGCGAACGAGTACCGTGAGGGAAAGGTGAAAAGCACCCCGGACAGGGGAGTGAAATAGAACCTGAAACCGTTCGCCTACAAGCGGTCGGAGCCCCCTTGAGGGGTGACGGCGTGCCTTTTGCATAATGAACCTACGAGTCACCATCGCCGGCGAGGCTAACGCTCTTTAGAGCGGTACCCGAAGCGAAAGCGAGTCCGAACAGGGCGCATAGTCGGCGGGGGTGGACGCGAAACCAAGTGATCTACCCCAGGGCAGGCTGAAGTCCCGGTAACACGGGATGGAGGGCCCAACCGGTAAACGTTGAAAAGTTTTCGGATGACCTTGGGGTAGGGGTGAAAGGCTAATCAAACTTGGAGATAGCTCGTACTCCCCGAAATGCATTTAGGTGCAGCGTGCTGGATGTCTGCCAGGAGGTAGAGCGACTGATTGGATGCGAGGGCTTCACCGCCTATCAAGTCCAGACAAACTCCGAATGCCGGCAGATTGACCAGTGCAGTGAGGGCATGGGTGCTAAGGTCCGTGTCCGAGAGGAGAAGAATCCAGATCACCGGCTAAGGTCCCGAAATGACAGCTAAGTTGAACTAACGAGGTCGGACTGCAGAGACAGCTAGGATGTTGGCTTGGAAGCAGCCATTCATTTAAAGAGTGCGTAACAGCTCACTAGTCGAGCGGTCCGGCATGGATAATAATCGGGCATAAGCTGTTTACCGAAGCCGTGGGATATGCATTAGCATATCGGTAGGGGAGCATTGCGGACGCGCCGAAGGTGGGGGACGACCCCTGCTGGAGCGTCCGGAAAAGCAAATGTAGGTATAAGTAACGATAAAGCGGGTGTGAAACCCGCTCGCCGAAAGACCAAGGGTTCCTGATCAACGCTAATCGGATCAGGGTAAGCCGGGGCCTAAGCGTAAGCCGAAGGGCGAGCGCGACGGACGAAACGTTGAAGATTACGTTGCTGCCGCAGTGAGAGACGTGGAGACGAAGCAGTGAAACCGCCGCCGGCTGACGGAATAGCCGGTTGAAGGGCGTAGGCCAAGTTCGGGCAGGCAAATCCACCCGTTCGGCCGAACCTGACAGTACGGAGAGCCCCCGGGCGATCCGACAGCGCGGGTAACCATACTTCCGAGAAAATCCGCTATCGCTAATTGCTGCGGCACCCGTACCACAAACCGACACAGGTGGTCGAGTATAGAGTACTAAGGCGCTCGAGTGATTCACAGCTAAGGAACTAGGCAAAATGGTCCTGTAACTTAGGGAGAAAGGACGCCTCCCCGGGAGACCGGGAGGCCGCAGAAGACTAGTCCAGGCGACTGTTTAACAAAAACATAGGGCTATGCCAAATCGAAAGATGATGTATATGGCCTGACACCTGCCCGGTGCCGGAAGGTTAAGAGGAGAGGTCATCCCTTTTGGGTGCAGCCTTGAATTGAAGCCCCGGTAAACGGCGGCCGTAACTATAACGGTCCTAAGGTAGCGAAATTCCTTGTCGGGTAAGTTCCGACCTGCACGAATGGTGTAACGATCTGGATACTGTCTCAGCTGTGAGCTCGGTGAAATTGTAGTATCGGTGAAGATGCCGATTACCCGCAACGGGACGGAAAGACCCCGTGAACCTTTACTGCAGCTTTGCACTGTAATTGGGCAATCGATGTGTAGGATAGGCCGGAGGCTATGATACGGGCGCGCCAGCGTTCGCGGAGCCGCCGTTGAAATACGGCCCTTTGATTGTCTGGTTCCTAACCCGTGATTACGGGGACACTGCATGGCGGGTAGTTTGACTGGGGTGGTCGCCTCCAAAAGCGTAACGGAGGCTTCCAAAGGTGCCCTCAGGCCGATTGGTAACCGGCCGTAGAGTGTAATGGCACAAGGGCGCTTGACTGGGAGGCAGACAAGCCGAACAGGTGGGAAACCAGGGCATAGTGATCCGGCGGTTCCGTGTGGAAGGGCCGTCGCTCAAAGGATAAAAGGTACTCCGGGGATAACAGGCTGATCATTCCCAAGAGCTCATATCGACGGAATGGTTTGGCACCTCGATGTCGGCTCGTCACATCCTGGGGCTGGAGAAGGTCCCAAGGGTTAGGCTGTTCGCCTATTAAAGTGGCACGCGAGCTGGGTTCAGAACGTCGTGAGACAGTTCGGTCCCTATCTGTTGTGGGCGCTGGAAATTTGAGGAATGCTGCCGTTAGTACGAGAGGACCGCGGTGGACGAACCTCTGGTGTACCTGTTGTGGCGCCAGCCGCACCGCAGGGTAGCTACGTTCGGGAAGGATAAGCGCTGAAAGCATCTAAGCGCGAAGCCTGTTCCAAGATGAGATTTCCTTCGAGGGCCGTTGGAGACTACGACGTTGATAGGCCGCAGGTGTAAAGGCAGCGATGCCAAAGCCGAGCGGTACTAATTGCCCGAAGACTTACATAAAATCCGCACATCGGGTTATGCGAGCTTTGACCTTTATCACACCGTGTAAGACATTTGGGTGGCTATAGCGAGGGGGACCCACCTGTTCCCATCCCGAACACAGAAGTTAAGCCCTTCGGCGCCGATGGTACTGCGTACAGTGGGAGAGTAGGACGCCGCCCGCCTTCAGCGAGCCTCTGACTCATAAAGAGCCAGGGGCTCGCTTTGTTTTTGGAGGAGGAAATAACCGCCTTTTGATAGTAACCTGAAGAAAAACAAACTGCCCTACGTTTTTCCCCACTTTTCATGGTCTTTAATTGACCATTTTACTTAAAATAAACTACTTTTGCCTTTACTTTTACCAAAGTGTGTTTAATGACATGAAACATTTATTCAAAATATTGGCAATTCTTCTGTTGCTCCCTATATTTCACGCTAATGCTCAGACAGATAACGAATTCTGGTTCTGTGTGCCGCAGTTGACAGCACAACATGAAAAAGATGAGCCAAAGTTATTCATAACAAATGCAGGAAATACTACCGTAACAGTAAAAATTGAAATGCCTCTTGAAGAAGGGTTTTCTGCACAAAATCTAGAAATTTCACCTAAAAAAGATGGTAATAATGTGGATATACCTCCATTTGAAATTCCTGCAGGCATGCAAAAATCATTCAACTTCAAAAATTATTTTAATGATGAAAGTCAGAAATACGACCGGATCAATATAATTGAAAGCGGTTTATGCGGAGAAAGTTGTGCGGTTACGAATAAAGGCATACATGTTACTGCGACTGGATTAGTTACCGCATATCTGCAACGTGGAAATACTAACAACTGTGATATTTGGGCATTGAAAGGCAAAAATGCATATAATGGAGCGGACGGAAAGGTTGAACCGGACGAAGATATGTTTATTGTTCCATTGGAGGACGTTGGAAACTGTGACAAAGCTCATGCCGATAGAATGAAGAGAGACTGCGGTGACAACAAGCCTGCCGCTTGGTATGCGGTTGATATTGTGGCAGTTGAAGATGGTGATGTGACAGTAACGCTACCAACTGACGCACAAGGAAATATCACATTGAAAATAGAAAATTGGCCGGAAAATGATGGTGATGGTGATATAGCTTCGCATACTTTCACAATGCAACGTGGCCAAACGCTTAATCTTCAGGCGGCCAGTCAGAATAAAACAGCAAAATCGGGTGGAGGAATTGTAGTAAAATCGACAGGAAAAATTGCAGTTCAGTGGAAGGATGATTCATTATTGGCAAAATATGTGAATGAATCTAGTGGCGGACTAGGTACAAGTTGGGATGCTGCAGGTGACCAGTTAGTGCCTGTCTGTTTGGCAGGAACAGAGTATATTGTAATGCGAGGTCAGTTGGGTGATGATTATACCAATGGGAATAATAATACAAATAGAATGTATGAAAACGTCTATTTTATGGCTACCCAAGAAGGTACTACTACTGTTCAGTTTAAAACGGATGCAGGAGTTACTCTCTCAAGTAAGACAATTGGCGGTCCAGGCTCATGGGGGAAACTGTTATTAAACCAATATAACATTGATAAATCCGGGAATAATTATGATGCGGTTTATATAAAGTCAGATAAACCAATAGTTGTTTGGCACATTTCGGGAAGTAGTGGAGCAGAGGTTGGAGGAGCAATATTGCCGACTATTAATGGTTGTACGGGTTCTGAAGATGTATCAGTTTGTCGTTCAACAACTAGCAGCTTCGATTTCTGGCTCAACATCATGTGTAAACAGGCCCATGTTGAAGATTTTATAGTCATTTATAAAGGGAAAAATTATCGTTTGCCAAAATCATGGTTTAAGGAAATACCTGGTACTGGGTGGTGGTATCTTAAACGCGATAAAATGAAATTTTCGTCAGAACATTCTGACAAAGTGGATGTTGTTAGTATTACAGTTCAAAATGGTAGAGAAGTAATTACTAAGGTTGGAGATGGGAAAATACCTTCTGTATCTGCGGGAGATGTTGTTCGAGTTAAAAACACAACGGGAATATTCCATTTGGCAGTTATTAATGGCAATAACTCGGGTAGTTGCCAATATGGCTATTTCTCAAATTTTGATGATAATACGGGTAGTGCCGTCATAAACGATGCACTTAATGATATTGAATCAGAGTACAGCAAATTCTGCGATGGCGACACTGTGACATTGGTTGCTCGTGGCGGATTGAGTTATGCTTGGAGGTTTATTGATAAGGACGACTTGGGGTATCCTACAAGCGAAACATTTATCACTCCTCAAGCGGCTCAGATGGTTTCAGACAAACCTAGGGTGGTACCATTCGAAGGATTTAACCAATACCAGGTTACAATTCAGCGCCGTTGCTATTTAGGTACAAATGTTGACACAACCATTGATGTTTGGGCATTGGGTTATCCGCGTGCAAAATCGAAATTTTCTATTGAGTCACTTAGCGAATGTAGTCCGGCACAAGTGGTGGTTAACAACCTAACCAACGAAAACGGAAAGATGTTCGATTATACGTGGACTTTGACCGGAGGAGGTTTGACAAGTCCTGTAAAATCGACAAATAAAAACTACGGAGCCGATACTTTGACATTTACCAACGAAAGCGACACAAAACACACTTATAAACTGACACTTGAGGCATCGCTGGGTTCTAACTGCCCCGATAAATCGGATCCGAAGAGTTTCTGTGTGAATCCGGTTATCAAAGCGAAAATCACAGCCGATCCGGCAAAAGGTTGTACACCTTTGGCGGTGAAGTTCGAGAACGAATCAACAGGACCTTACACAAAAATACTTGTCAACTTTGGTGACGGCACAGGCTGGATTGACAGTTACACCCCGTCAACCAGAACAATTAATCACACCTACAACAACCCAAGTATTTATGATACAATATATTGGGCTAAAATCAAGATTTTCGACGAGGTGAACGGTAGTTGCGATAGCGAGGATTCTGTGAAAATCAGAGTGTTTGGTAGGGTGAAATCGCAATACATAATCGACAATACAAGCGATTGCTCACCGCTGACAACACGAATTCAGAACATATCGCTTGGCGACGAGCATAATATCACATACACATGGAGTTTTGCAGCAGGAACTGTTAATGATGTTAAAAAGGAAATAACAGATGGCAGTTTTGATTATTTGTCGAATGGAGATATTGTGGCTGGAAATGTCAGAAACGACAGACCTTTTCTTATAACATATAAGAATACAGGCTCAGATTTGGCAAGGCACTTTATACGGTTGACTGCAACGCGGCAAAATGTTGATAATACGACTTGTTCGAGTGTTACAACTTGGGATACGGTCACGGTTTTTCCGGAGTTCACTGTCGATTATGAGGTGTCGCCGAAGTATATTTGCGATTCATCGTATGTGAGTTTTCATAACAAATCATCTGATTTATCTGATAGCACCTATTTTTATTTGTATATGGGTGATGGCTCAACGGATGACTTTCATCGCGATACCATACATACTTATTACCACACTTTGCCTAAGGTGCAAGAGTACGAAACTCAACTTATTGGCGAAAGCAAATATGGCTGCCGCGATACGGCAAACAACGGAACCATCTCGGTAATGCCATATTTGAACCCGAATTTCACAATCGACAAGGCAGAGGGATGCTCACCGCTTTATGTTACGGTGATAAACAATTCTCCAGACCATTCATACAAAGAGAATCCAAAATGGGAAATTGATTGTGCACCATGCACTTACACTATTGTCAGCGGTTCGCTCGATGATAGAGCGGTTATCAAATTCGAGAATCAAACAGGTAGTCGCAAGGATATAACAATTTCTTTAACAGAAAGTTACCGCGATGTGAATATGACTTACGATTGTCCGAAAACATTCAGTCGCTCAATTGTGATTTTTCCTGAAATCACGGCCAATATAGCATCGGACAAGAATGAGCCGGTGTGCGACGGGACAACCGTTTCGTTCACCAACAGCACAATATTCACGGGTGTGACAACATCACCAACCGATTACCGATGGACTTTCGGCGACGGAGCCACACTGAATAAAATCGACAATTCGGTCACCCCACATATATACAATAATACAACCGGCTCCACAGGAACATCGCCTGTCAGTTTCACTGCCACGCTTATTGCCTCGGCCTACGGCTGCTCCGATACGGCAAAGGCAACTGTCGAGGTCTATCCACCAGTGGTGGCATCCTTCACCAGCGACAACTACAGCGTTTGCGCCCCGGCAACAGTAACGCTCAACAACAGTTCCACTGGTGCCGCCAAGTTTGTATATAGTTTTGCCGATGGCACTGCCGATTCGGTGAAGAACGATATGTCGGCGGTGACATACACCATTGTGAATACCGACCCGAACCAGATAGCCGTCCGTCCGGTAACGCTCACTGCATCGAACGGCGAGTGTAGCGCTACAATTACCAAGAATTTTTACGCCTATCCGGTGATTGTGCCGAAGTTCACTCTTTCGCAGACCGAAGGTTGCGGTCCGATTGAGGATGTGATTCTCGACCGCTCGGCCACAACGGGCGCCAGCACTTATAAAGTAGATTTCGGCGATGGCATAACCGATGAGACAGGCAACGCTCAGTTGAAACACACTTTCGTGAATAAGACAGGCGACGATGTTGCCTATACTGTTAAACTGACGGCAGCCAACAACATCGGCTGCGATGCCAGCACCGAGCAGACAGTGACCGTGTTCCCCGAATTGGCGGCGGCTTTCAGTTTCGAGAAAGCATCGGAATGTTCGCCTGCTGATGTGACGCTGAAGAACAACTCGCTGAACGGCAGTCAGTTTGTGTGGTCGTTTGGCGATGGAACAGCATCGGAAACCAAGACCGACAAGGCCGATTTCACTCACAATTACAAGAACAGCAGCGCTGACGGTAGAAGCATATCGTCATACACCATAAAACTTGTGACCATCGATGGCAAGCACACCGTTTGCCGCGATTCGGTGACGCGGACAATTCAGATTTATCCGCAGGTGATTGCGCAGTTTGCCACCGAGAATGCTGAGGATTGCTCGCCGCTCACCACAACTTTCACCAACCAGTCGAAAGGCTACGGTCTGACCTACAGTTGGGACTACGACCACGACAACCGCCATTCGGCAGAGACCGCTGAAAGTCACACCCACACGTTCGACAACATTGAGGCCGAGGCGCACACCTATAATGTGAAACTTACTGTTACTGACATAAATAACTGCCAGTCGGTGGCCACAATGCCTGTTAAGGCATATCCGCACGTGACGGCCGATTTCGCTTACGTGAAGAATCAAACTTGTACGCCGTACCCCGTAACATTCAGTTATCCGACATCGGCGCTCAACGGTAACCGCTTTGATTGGGATTTTGGATTTGGCGGCAACACGGCAACCAAAACCGACAGAAACACATTCGATTTTGTGTTCGACAACGATGCGCTTGACGAAGTTAAAACCTATACCATAACATTGGTGACAACCGACTCCATAACTGGTTGCTCCGACCGTACATCGAAACCGATTGAGGTTTATCCGCAATTGAAACCTGCTTTCACTCAGGATACTACCGAGGGTTGTAACCCGTTGCCAGTGGCATTCACCAACCAGACAACAGGTCTTGCCGATTATCTTTGGGAGTTTGGCGACAGCCAGTCGTCGTCGGAGGCAAATCCAAAGCATTTGTTCAAGCATCACGAACTTTCTGACCAGAATTATACCGTGGTGCTGAAGACAACTCAGACGGCTACAGGTTGCGAAAAGAAAGTGAATCAGAACATTACAGTTTATTCGTATGTGCTTGCCAAGTTCGGAATCAACGAGACTGAAGATGGCGCCAACGGTGCTGCTAATGGAATTTTGGGAGGTTGTACCCCGTTCGACGTAACAATCACCGACTCGTCGCGACTGATAAGCACAGGCACATGGAGTTGGGATTTTGGCAACGACAGTGCATCGAACGTTCGCCAGCCAAAAAGCCTTCGCTACACTAACGATGACAAAGATTATCCGCTTGAAAATAAGAATTATACAATAAAACTAGTTGTCACCAACGACCATGGTTGCAAGCACGATACCGCGCAAGTCATTTCAGTCTATCCGCGCTCTATTCCCGATTTCGACGGCAATTTTGCAGGTTGCGAACCGTTGACGGTTGCTTTTGAAGACAAATCTGTCGTTGATGAAAAAACGCAGTATTTCTGGACATTCAGCGATGGTTCGACAATTGTCGACAAGCCGCCGTTCAGCAAAACATTCCACAACTACGACTACGAAAACAACAAGAAATACACTGTAAATCTCAAAACCACAACCGAGTACAATTGTGCCGACGAGATTACAAAAGAAATTGAGGTTTATGCCAAGCCGTTGGCACGGTTCATTCCGCTTGTCGACCGTGCTTGCCCGCCGTTCGAGGCAGAGTTTAAGAACACTTCAATAGGTAAGGGGCTGTCTTTCAACTGGAATTTCGGTAATGGTGAGACTCTCGATACTTTAGGAATGGAGAATCAGTCTGTTGTTTACGATAACAGCACCAGCGAGCCACTTACGTACAATGTTGTGCTGATGACGGAATCGGCGCTTGGCTGCCGCGACACCATGACCAACCCGATGATCACGTTCCCGAACGTATCAGTTGATTTCGATTACAATCCTGCGGGATGTAGTCCGCACACTGTCAAGTTCATCAACAAGTCGTCGGCCACGGTGGCAAACCACTTGTGGTATTTTGGCGAGGGTAGTGCATCAGTTGCCGATGAGCCGACATTCACCTATTTCAACACAACCGACAACGACCAAGTGCTGACCGTAACCTACATTGGTTCATCGAAATACCAATGTTCCGACACTATCAAGAAAGATGTAACGGTGTATATCAACCCGAATGTGGATTTTGTGGCACATGAGCCGTCGCAGCGCTATCCCGATGATACAGTGTTCTTTGAGAACTACACTCAAGACGGTCCGTGGACTTACAGTTGGGATTTCGGCGACGGGAAAAAATCGACTACCGACGAGAAATATTTCATGCACAAATACGGCAAGTGGGCGCCAAACGCCAACGACAACATTTTCCATGTTACGTTGAGCGTGCAGAGCGAACATTGTAAAAACACAGTCAGTCATGATGTTACAATTCTGCCGCCTTATCCGCGAATCAGAATCACGAACGAGAAGCCCGCTGGTTGCGTGCCGCTGACGGTGCAGTTCGAAATTGAGGCCGAATACACCAAGACTTATGAGTGGACTTTCGACGATGGCACAACATCGACCGACCCAACGCCCGAACACACCTTTACCGAGCCTGGTATCTACAATGTCAAACTGACTGCATACGGCGACGGCGGTTCGCACTACGACTATGAGATAATCACGGTGCACGAGTTGCCGCAACCCGATTTCACAACATCGCCGCAGTTTGTGATGCTGCCCAACCAGCAGGTTCAGTTCTTCAATGCAACCCGCAACGGTTACAACTATGTATGGGATTTCGGCGATGGTACCTACTCGGCCGAGCAGAACCCGCACCACCTCTATACCGAAGAGGGAATCTACGATGTTAAACTTGTGGCTTACAGCACGCAGATGTGTGTTGATTCCATTCTGAAGATTGCCGAGGTCGAGGTGAGCGGTGCAGGCTACATCAAGTATCCTAATGCTTTCATGCCGTCCGACATGAGTCCGAGCGACGGCTCTTATCCCGTTCCCGACGATATGAACAATGTATTCCATCCCAAATGGTCGGGAGTGAAAGAGTATGATTTGTGGATTTTCAACCGCTGGGGTGAGATGCTTTTCCATACCACAAACATTGAAGTGGGATGGAATGGCAAGTACAACAACGATGGCAAAGACCTTGGACAGGATGTCTATTTCTGGAAGGCCAAGGGAAAATTCCAGAACAACACACCATTCAAGATTGCTGGCGATGTAACCCTAATTCGTAAATGAAAATGAAGAAACTGAAATATTATATATTGTTACTGCTGCTTGGTGTAGGGTTTGAAGGCCTGGGCCAGGATCCGCAGTTCACCCAATTTTATTCCAATCCGTTGTATCAGGCGCCATCGTTCGCGGGTGGCATTTCGGGTTACCGCGTGGGCATGACCTACCGCGACCAGTGGCCGAAAATGCCAGGCTTGCTCACCACCATTAATATGTATGCCGATATGAACATGCTGAAGATTAATAGTGGTTTCGGTGTTATCGCTTTGCGCGACCAGATGGGTTCGGCCAATTACACTCACACCTACATCGGTTTTCTCTACTCTTACAATGTCCGCATAACTCGTACCATCTATCTCCGTCCTGGCTTGGGATTCTATTATGGACAGCGCAATCTTGACCGCGATAAATTAGTGTTTGCCAGTCAGTTATATTCTGAATCCGATTTGCAGCCCATCTTGCCCGATGAGTTTGTCAAGACACAATATTTCGATGGCAGTGCGTCGCTGCTTCTCTCGATGCGCAACAGTTGGATTGGTATTTGTGCCGACCACCTTATGCGCCCTAACGAGTCGGTAACCGATTTTGCTTACCGTTATCCTGTCAAATGGAATATTTTCGGCGGAACAAAAATATTCAAGGCCGAGCGACTGATTGGAACAAAGCGTCAGAGCATCACCATTGCCGGAAACTATCGCCATCAGGGGCAGACCGATCAGGTTGATGTGGGCTTGTATTGGAGTTATGCCCCGTTAGTGCTCGGTGTCTGGTACCGCGACCTGCCTTTGATTAAGGATTACAGCCGCCGTGATGCAATTTCGGTTCTGTTGGGCTACAACTACAAAGATTTGAATATCGGTTATAGTTACGATTTCACCATTTCGCGCCTTATAACATCCACAGGTGGTGCGCATGAGGTGTCGCTTTCCTACAAATTCGAAATCGAGCGCAAGCACAGGTTCAGAGCCATTCCGTGTCCTGAGTTCTAATCAAGGGCTGAATAACTGAATAACTGAAGTCCCGATAGTTGTAGGGATGGAGGAGTGTGTGCCCATCATCTCAAAAAAAACACTCTCCGTCAACTCTTATTTTGCGCATGAACAAATATTTAGTTACTTTGTAGTGTAAAAACGTACATCTATGAAAAGATATTTGTCGGCAGCACTATTAGTCTGCACATTAAGCGTCTTCGGGCAATCCCCAGAAAATGATGACAACATAATATTTTATGAAGGGTTTGAGTCTTCATCGGCCTCGCTACCCAATGGTTGGACGGGAGAGTACAAACAAGAAGACAGCCCCAAACCATCTTCGCTTAGATGGAAACTGAACAGTGGTGGAGCAAAACCAACAGGTAGTGATGTTGGCAAACCTGAAACTGCTCATGGAGGCGAAAAAAATGCATACCTCTATTATTTGTCGGTTTTGCACAAGCACAAGATGTATCTTGTAAGCCCGTCGATTGATTTTAAAAATTTCAATATAGCAGGTGCGAAAAAGCCGATGTTGGTCTTTTGGTATTCACAATATCAGGACCGTGCAAGTTTTGGAGATGATACGGGTGTTGACAATTTCGAATTTTCTCTCCACTATCGAATCGGCGGTGGCGATTGGGTTCCATTTGGCACGCCATACACTCTGCCTACCGATGACAGCGAGCCGTGGAAATGCGACTCGGTGATGCTTCCGAGTGCTGTTTGCAGTAGCAATGACGTGCAGATTGCCTTTTTGGGAGTTACCAAAACAGTCGGTCACGGATGCTGTATTGATGATGTCTCGGTTATTGAGACTGATGTGATCCCGAGAAAAGTTGAGAGCGTAACAGCCACTCATCCATCCACAAATGTGGTCCCGACAAATTCCATTGATAACTCAATCATGCGTTTGCGTATCAAAGTGAGTGGAAACGACGGCACAATAAAACTTAACTCTTTGACTGTAACGGCTTTGAATAATCAAACAATTGCCGCAGTTAAAGAAAATGGTATGAAACTATTCTACACTGCCACAGAAACTTTCAATGCCGATGCGCCGTTGGATACAACATCGATAGTGAACGGCAAGGCAACGTTCAGCAATCTCGATAGAAATCTGCCTACAGGAAACAGTTATCTTTGGATAACTTGCGACATAAAGGAAGACAACGAACACCGTTTCCGTAACAACATTCTTGACTTCAAAATTGAAGCAAATGATATAGATATCAGTGGTTTGACTTATCCTACAACGACGTTAAGTCCGAAAGGAAACCGAATTATTGCAGAGTCAATTTTCATCTACAACTTTGAAGATCAGACTTGGTCATTTGGTGGTGAGTTTGAGAGAGCAACTGCAAAACAACCTAATGGTCCGTTCGGAGGTACTGGCGGTGGATATCCCAACCCGTCAAGTGCTCATAGTGGAGCCTATATGATTGGAACCGACATCACTGGTCTTGGTACACTGAAGGGAAATTATGAAAAAGGAATAGGAACCGATGCATACTATGCTGAATCCGAATCGTTTAACTGTTACTATTACAAGGATATAAGTCTGATGTTCTACCGCTGGCTTAATGTCAGCAACAGTGATACAGCTGCTGTTAAAATCAGTTTTGATGGTGGATTGACATGGAGCAATATCTGGGCAAGTTCGTCATCGATTCAGGAGAAAGACTGGTCGTTCCAGTATTTGAACCTCAACAAAGTGGCCGACCGAAATCCGAATGTTAAGTTCCGTTTCACACTTGGCCCAACCCGAAGCGGCTTGGCATATAGCGGCTGGAACATCGACGATGTGGCACTTGTTGGAACCTATATTTATAAAGATGCGGCTCTGACTGAGATTCTTACGCCAAACACGGCTTGCGGACTAGGCACTGACGAAGAGATCACAATTTGTTTGAAGAACGTGGGATTCAACGACATAAACGCAAAAAGCAATTCTGCGGAAGACAGTCTGATTGTAAGTTATAAAATCGATGGCGGTGCGTGGGTTACCGATACTGTTAAAGAGGACATCAAGCGCGATGCAGAAATGCTTTACACATTCAAGACAAAAGCCGATTTGAGTAAGTTCGGTCCGCATGATATTGTGGTTAAAGTATCGTTGGGCAAGGATGTTAATGGCAACATAATTGATGAAGACGAGCGTAACGATTTTGCTCAGAAAACTATAATGACACTGCCATATCGTGATGTTCCGTATGTTCAGAATTTCGACAGCATCGGCGATTACTGGTTCAGCAGAGGTGATACATGGCAATACGCCAGTGTGTCGGAGAAAGATGTGGAAAATCTGCTGAAGTACCGAAGCAGCGGAACATGGCAGTATGGCAAACCGAGTTATTCGGGCTCGCCGTGCTGGTACACAAAAGTTGCTGATACAACCTACGCGGCTCATGATTCGGCTTGGCTCGAAACACCATGTTTCAATATGAAAGCCATGCAGAAGCCAATTATCGAATTCCGATTGAGAGGCAGTTCTGCAAGTACCGACGGCTTGGCTGTTTATTATTCAGTTGACAATGGCGAAGTTTGGAAACTTCTGCCTGCATACGCAAGCACACTGCCGCATCCGAATTGGAACTGGTACAACACAGCAACGGTGGCGGCTTTGAAAACAGCAGGCTGGAGCGGAAAATTCGGATGGCAAACAGTCAAGCAACTGCTGCCCGACGAGATTGCCGAGCAAGATTCAGTTAAGTTCCGCTTTGTGTTTGCTTCGGGTAAAACTCCTGCAGGCTTTAAAGGCGAAGGTTTTGCCATTGACGATTTCCGCATGTATGAATCGCCGATCGATGTGGGAATTGCCGAGATAATTGAGCCAGTTGATGCGTGCGAATTGTTTGAGGAGCAGCCTATTACGGTGGCCATTAAAAACTGTGGTTTGCGCGGTGTAATCCCAACCGACAGCCTTATTGCAAGCGTCGTCATCAACGACAAACTGACATTGACCGATACCTTGTTTGTAATTGACACACTTGCTGTTGGCGATACTATTCATCACACTTTCGGTCAAAAGGTGAACATGTGGTATAAGAAAGCCTACAAAATGACGGCTTTCACGCTGGCTGCTGGCGATACTATGCAGTTGTTCAAAAATGGCAGTCCGTTGACTGGTGGCAGTGGTGTGAACAACGACACTCTGCAAGCAGTGGCAAATGTGCTTGGTGAGCCGCAGTATGACCTTGGCGCTGATATTGGTACACTTGATCCTTCTGCTACACAACTTGATGGTCGTACACTTTCTGATGGAATTACACCTTTTGATGAGTATAGATGGAAATACAAATATGAATTACCAAATGGTGAGATTGCAGTTGTTCCAGAGGATTGTTATTTTGATGAGTCGAAACGCAAACTCAAAAAGTTGATTGATTTCCCTGCTGTCGACGGAGAGTATGAGTACTATATTTATGATAGCGTCCGAGTTGGACAATGTTGGTCGACAGATAGCGTAAAAATCATAAAATCAAAAACTGATGTCGGCATTATAGCCGATAATGAGAATCTGAATCTTCCATCAGAGTTCTGCATCAACACTGATTTCAATAATATTACAGTTAAGGTTAAGAATATGTCGGGTGTTGATGAAGGAGAAGTTCCTGCTGGACAAACGATCAGCATTTGTTATCGTATGTTCGATGCCGACTCTAACCTATACACTTATAGCGAAGATACTATTTTGGAAGGTGGTTTCGCAAAACAAGCAACATTCCTTTACAAATTCAAGCAGCAGCCTAAGTTCGAAGTTGATGGTGAGCAGAAAATTTGGTTTTTTACACAGATACGTGCCGACATTGACCATTCTAACGATACACTTGCTCCAGTGACGGTTACCGTATGGCCATTGCCAACAGTCGATCTTGGAGTTGACAGCATCTTAATTGCCGATCCGCGAACAGTGGTTCTTAGCACAGAAGCCATCGATGGTGCTAAATACAAATGGTATTCATGGCATAGTTATGCAGATTCGACTAATAGTACATGTTATGCTGGTTCGACTAATAATTCATTTACTATAACCGACAGTTTGTCTGCAAAATATAAAGTATTGGTTACTGATGTTAACAAATGTGCCACCGTGGCTGACAGCGTATCGGTTGTAACCGACGACTGGACTTTCGCAGGGTTGTTGTCGCCAACCAACCAATGCGAGCCGCAAAGCGGAATGGATGTTACCGTAAGTCTTGTGAACAATAGTCTGAACAAATATGGTGAGAACTATCGCATTCCTGCAGTAGTCAACGTGAACGGCACTGTGACGCGCGACACGATTGTGCTTACTGATAGTGTTTATGCTCACGACACCATATCGTACAAACTGAAAACTACGGCAAGTTTCTCGGAGATTGGTCAATTCCCTGTCAGTGTGAAGATTATGCCGCCGCACGACATCGACCGCGATGACACATCAAATGTTGCTTTTGAATATGTAAACATTTGGGGCATCCCAAGACTTGATTTGGGCATCGACACCATTTTCACCCTGCAGCCTGACACTGTAGTGCTCGATGCTGGTCCCGAGTTCTCATGGTTCAAATGGAACAAAAAGAACGAATACATGGATCAGACATATAACGTGCTTACTACCGACAACACCTGCTTCGTGTTTGCGATGAATGAGCATGGTTGCTATGCCGATGACCAGAAAATCAGAATCTACGATGATTATATTGGTGATACCATTGTGGCTACCGATACAGTGATAATCATTACAACCGATGTCGAGTTTGATGAGATAATCTCACCAGTTTCGTCGTGCGACATTGCCTCGGCTGATGTGCTCACAATCGATATCCGCAATAATGGTTTGTCGGCCATCAAGAATGGAACCGAGTTGCCAGTGAAAGTCAAAATCAACGACGAGGCACCAAAAACTGTGACATTCAAACTGAAAGAGCAACTCAAAGTGGGTGCTACCACGCAGTTGTCGATGCCGTTCGCCACTGATTTTGAGAGCGATAAGGAGTACGTTGTAAAAACGTGGCTCAATTGGTATCTCGACCGCTTCCACAACAACGACACTTCAACCATAACGGTCAGCCAGTTCCCGCACCCGAATGCATTCAGCCTTGGTGATGATATCTACACAACCCAACCTGATACAATAGTGTTGAAGGCTCCTGAGAAGCAGTATTACTATTCGTGGAGCAACGGCCTGCGTGGCGATTCGGTTGCTTCAATCGCTCTGCCTAACGCTGCTTCGACAAGTTATTCGGTGAGAGTCTTCAATGAGTACAACTGCATCACCGCCGACACAATGTCGGTATTCACCTACGACCTTGAGTTCTCTGCCTTCACCGATAAGAAGAAAGAGAACAGCAACAGTTGCGAGCCGATTGAAGATGCTGTTGTTCACGGAAAAGTATCGGTCAAGAGTCTCGATGAGATTCCTGCTGGGACCAATATGACTGCTAACTTCGATTTCAACGGAAATAGTGGCAAGGTTGAAATCACCTTGCCAACGCCGATAAACAAGGACAAACCGTATACGTTTGATTTTAAGGAGAAAATCAACGTTCCTGATACGGGCAACTACGTCATGAAGTCGGGCCTGACAGTGAACAATATGCGCGAGGCCGATACAGCCAACTTCAAGGCAACCGAGTTCCGCGTTGGCACCTATCAGTTGCCGTTTGTGGATACGGTATCAACCCGAGAGAATGTCTACACCATTGATGCGGGCAACTTGTTCTCGATTTTCGACTGGTACACCCAACAGCACCACGACGGTCAGACTCTGACGGTTGTTAAGTCGGGCGATTACAGACTGAAGGCTACCGACATCAACGGTTGCGAGACTGAAGATTCAACCTACGTGCTGTTCATCAGACCTCGGTATGAAATTGCAAAAATTGAATTCGATACTCTGCTTTGCGAGAACGCTGAGCCGTCGAAAATATCGTTCTACTTGAAAAACACTGGCAACGATATTATTGCCAGCGGCAGTCAGGCTGAAATTTCATACATGACCAACGATTCGGTTCTTAATAAGGAGACATTCACGTTCAACAAGACCGTTAGAGAGAAGGATTCCATTTTGGTATCGTTCAACAAGTTGGCTGATTTCTCTAAAGTGGGTGAGGATTCTGTAAGAATCAAAGCGGTTATTGCAGGATTTGAGACTGCAAAGTCTGTGGCTGTCGTAACCAAAGCAAATCCAAAAGTTAGCCTTGGCGACGATTTCGCTACAACCAATACCGATACAATTATCTCGGTAGGTGCTGGTTTTGCCGATTATCTCTGGAGTACAGGCGAAACTTCTGCAGGAATAAGCATCAGCAAGGACGGTAACTATTGGGTTAAGGTACACGATGAGTTCGGTTGCGCAAATGCCGACACTGTTCATGCACACTTTATTCCTGCCACCATTGCTATTTCAAAAATGATGAGTCCCGAATCGGCTTGCGGCAGCATAACCAACCAACCGATTGTATTTGAACTTATTAACAATAGCAAAACTGTTGTTAGGAAAGGACAGAAGATTGGTGTTACCTGCGTTATCGACAACATACAGGAGATTAGTTACACAGCAACTTTGGTTGATAATTTCGCGCCAAGCGCTGTTTACAGCGATACTATTGGTAGTGGCTTGAATATAAGCGAGGTTGGCGTTCACACGCTGAAATTCATCTCTGATGTTGATGGAGTGGCCAACGACACAGCCATATACGAGGTTGAGGTTTATGGTCTGCCAGAATTGAGTTTCGAGGCCGACACCATTAAGACAGAAGAATATCCATATATATTGAAAGCCAACACAACGGCAGATGGATTGGCCTATATGTGGAGCACCAACGAGACTACTGACAGCATCACCATCGGCAATGACAGTAAATATTTCTTGAAAGTGACCGACGGCCATGGCTGCTGGTCGATGGATTCGGTTGTTGTGCGTAAGATTGAGAAGATAGTGCCGCCTGACACTCCGCATGTTAATCCGCCTGATACATCGAGGGTTGGAATTAACATTACGTCGGTGTCAAACGTTGTTGTCTACCCGAACCCGACAAACAATATCTTGAATATCGATTTCGGCGACTTCGGCAATGGCGAGCGTAGGATTTTGATAGCGAACGCTACAGGTCAGATAATATTCGCATCGAAACAAACATCTGACATCATGCAAATCAACGTTGTTGATTGGGCTGACGGAATGTACTTCGTCAAAATTGAGGGCGATGGTGAAAGCCGAATACTGAAATTTGTTAAGCAGTAGGTGTTTTAGAATAGACGCTGAAAAATAGATTTAAACGAGAAGTTAGTTACCTTATAGGTGGCTAACTTCTTCGTTTTTAGTCAGAAATGTTATGTCAAATGTATGGTCAATGCGTTTTCTGAAACGTATACGTGAAGTTGAGGCAAACCAGTGCAGAGTTTGCCCATCAGCGTTTATTGGTTAAGAACCAATTACTTATCGAAAAACATCATTTTAATGCCGACAACGAAAAGAAGAACTGCAAAGCATTTTTTTACAATGTGTTCGGGCAGGCCGATGGCGATTTTCGAAGAGAAATAACTTCCAATCATGAAGGCGCACATTATTATTAGTGCGGCCTTGACATCGACAAATCCGGCTTTGTAGTAGTTGATTACAGCAAAAATGCTGACTGGCGGCAGCATGATGGCAAGGCTTGTAGCCACCGACTGCTGCTGTGTGAAACCCAAAAGATAGACCATGGCGGGCACCATTATTATTCCGCCGCCGATTCCCAAAATGCCTGATATTGCGCCGGCTATAACGCCAATCAAAATCAGAGCAAGAAGCATTCCTATTGACATAACTTTACTTTTTTGCAAATATATCGTTTTTGGCCGATGTGTGTATTGAGCCTAATTATGATGCTGTTTTCAGGCCAATAAAAGTGGTTCGTCGTTCATTTTCAGTAGATTAAGCAGTTCGCTGATTTTTTCGATTCGGAACATCCGGCTGTGGTCGAAATCATCGATCACCTCGTGTTGCCACATAACATGATATGGAATGTGGACTGCCCAAGCGCCCATGTTCAGTGCTGGCAGCACATCCGATTTAAGCGAGTTGCCAACCATCATCAGTTCACTTGGCGCGACATTCAGCGTTCGGCACAAATCGACATATTGTTGCGCGGTCTTATCGCTGACAATCAAAATATTGTCGAAATAGGGTAGGAGCCCCGACCGTTGCAGTTTGTGCTCTTGTGTCAGCAGTTCGCCTTTGGTGAAAACTGCAAGGCGGTAGCGTCCGTCGGCTTTGAGTTGGCGCAGAGTCTCTTCAACACCCTCAAGTGGCGTGGCTTTCAGGCGCAGCAGTGTCCGGCCAAGTTCAATGATTCGGGCAATGTCGGTTGCCGGAACCTTTCCGTGGCTCACTTTGACGGCATTTTCGACCAGCGATAGCGTGAAAGCCATGGCTCCGTAACCATAATCAGGCATATTAGCCATCTCTGTATCAAATAGTTGCGTAGATATTTCCTCTGCCGTTCCGAATGGCGACAGAATCTTGCACATCTCTTTTTCCACATCGAGAAAAAAGGGTTCGTTATCCCACAATGTGTCGTCGGCGTCGAAGGCTATTGCTCTGATGTTCATGGTGATATGGTTAGAACTGATATGGATATTCGATTTCTTCGAGGAATAGAGCGTTGGCTGCGGCTGATGAGCCAGCTTTTCCTCGGTCTTTGGCCTCGATAATCTTGCAAAAATCTTCAACAGACATCTTTCCCCGACCAATCTCAATGAGTGTGCCAACAATGGCGCGGACCATATTGCGCAGGAAACGGTTAGCACTGATTGTGAATGTGATACTGCCTCCATCAACTACCCAATTTGCTTCAAAAATAGTGCAGTTGTTTGTTTTGACGTCGGTATGAAGTTTGCTGAAACTGGTGAAATCGGTGTAGTTTTTCAGCAATGTTGCCGCCTCGTTCATCTTATCGATGTCTAGTGCCTGAACCCGATGCAAGAATTGGTAGTTGAACACATCTTTTTGGGTTGTAAGATAGTAGCGGTAGGTGCGTTTCACTGCATCGAAACGAGCGTGTGCAGTGTCGCTGACGCGGGCAATTCGCTGAATGTTAATGTCGTATGGCAGAATGCAATTTAGTTTGTAGAGCAGATTTGCATCGGTGTGCAGATTGTCGGTTTCGCAGTCGAAATGTGCCACGTAGTTTCTGGCATGCACTCCGGCGTCAGTTCGGCCGGCGCCAGTAACCTCAATAGGCGTGCCAAGCAGCGTTGAAAGCGCCGTTTCAACGCGTTCCTGAACGGAGTCTTGCCCGGGTTGTCGCTGCCAACCGCAGAAATTCGTTCCATTGTAGTCTAAAACAACAAAATAGCGCGCCATGTTTTGATTGCTGATTTATGCCTGTTTAATGCAATTTTAAGCAAATATAAACCATATAAACAACAAAGCCAACAATTTGGAAATCAAATTATTGGCTTTCTTTGTGACCCGCCAGGGGATCGAACCCTGGACCCACAGATTAAGAGTCTGTTGCTCTACCAGCTGAGCTAGCGAGTCAGCGGTGCAAAGGTAGAAAAAACTTAAAATGGCAATGGCTCATGGCACTTTTTTTTGAATATTTTCTTTTATCTTGCACCATATTACAAAAAACGAACATTTATCTATAACTAAACTATTGATTATGAGAATTGTATTAAAAAGTGTTATGGCTGCCGCGCTGGTGTGCGGAGCAACTGTTGTCATGGGACAGAACAAAATCGTCCTCCACCCCGAAAACGCAAAACAAACCATCAGCAAAGACATTTACGGACACTTTGCCGAGCACCTGGGGCACTGCATTTATGGCGGCATCTACGTTGGTGCCGACTCGAAGATTCCAAACACCAATGGTTACCGCAACGACGTGGTTGAGGCGCTCAAAGCCTTGAAAATCCCCGTGCTGCGCTGGCCGGGCGGTTGCTTTGCCGACACCTACCACTGGAAAGACGGCATTGGTCCGAAAGAGAAACGTCCGTCAATCATTAACACCAACTGGGGCGGTGTGACGGAGGACAACAGTTTCGGAACGCACGAGTTTCTCGATTTCTGCGAACTGCTCGGCTGCGATGCATACGTGAACCTGAATGTTGGCTCGGGCGATGTGCGCGAGGCTGCCGAATGGGTTGAGTACATTACTTCGTCGAACGAAAGCCCGATGACGCAACTGCGCAAGCAGAACGGACGCGAGGACCCGTGGAACGTGAAGTATTTCGGCATTGGTAACGAGAACTGGGGCTGCGGCGGCAATATGGAACCTGAATACTACGCCGACCTTTACCGCCGTTTTGCAACCTTCTGCGGTGGCGCGCCTTATCGCATTGCCTGCGGTGCCACTGCCGACGACCCCAACTGGACCGAAGTGTTGATGAAAAAGACTGAAAAACAACACAGTATCACACAAGGTTTGTCGCTGCACAAATACACTCTGCCAATCAATACCTGGACAGGTTCAAAGGGCTCTGCCACCGATTTCAAAGAAGATTTGTGGTACTCGACCGTGAGTGAGGCGTGGGCGATGGACAGCCTGCTCGACCTTCACATTGGCATTATGCAGAAGTACGACCCAAACAACGAGGTAGGCGTGATTTTCGACGAGTGGGGCTGCTGGTACGATGTTGAGCCTGGCACCAATCCAGGATTCCTTTATCAGCAGAACACAATGCGCGACGCCATTGTGGCAGGTATGGGCTTGAACATTTTCAACAACCACGCCGAGCGCGTGCAAATGGCCAATATCGCGCAGATGGTCAATGTGTTACAGGCTGTTATCCTGACAAAAGACGAGCAGATGGTGCTCACACCGACATACTACGTTTTCAAAATGTATGCCGACCACCAGGGCGCGAAGATGGTGCCGACTGACGTTCAGAGCAATAAGTACACTTTCGAAGGTAAATCGACCAAAACAATTTGTGCTTCGGCTTCCGAAAAAGACGGCGTGGTGACTCTGACGCTCGTCAATCTGAACCCCAACAAGGGCGAAACCGTTGATATTGAACTTGGTAGCACTCCGGCAAAAAATATGAAAGGTGAGATTGTTACGGCGCAGAAGATGAACGATTACAACGATTTCGGAAAGGCCGAAAAGATAACCTTGAAACCTTTCAATTCAGGCGTACAGAAATCGTCGAAAGGCACATTAAAAATTGAAATGCCAGCAATGTCGGTGGTCAAACTTCAATTCTCAAATAACAAATTATGAAAGCATTGCACATTGCGGCCGCTGCCGCGATAATCTTGACGGGCTGCACAAAGGCCGACACCGAAGTGACTTCGCCCGATGGTCGTATAAATGTCAGTTTCAGCCTTACGGCGAAAGGCGAGCCGCGCTACTCGGCGCAACTCAATGGCCAGACGGTTATTGGCGAATCGGCGTTAGGACTCGATGTTGAGGGCTGCAACCTGAAAGATGGATTCCGCCTGATTTCGACGGCAGAAACGGTTGTCGATGAGCAATATTCGCTCAAAACCGGCAAGCAGACCGATTATCACTATCGTGCCAACGAAAAGATTTTCAAATTATTGGCCCAATCGGGCGATACGCTCGGCATTGCATTCCGTTTGTCGAACGATGGTTTTGCTTTCCGTTATCAGATTAACTCGCTGAAGGGCGAGCAAAACATTGTGGCTGACGAGTTTAGCACTTTCCGCTTAGCCGACAGCGCAAGAGCGTGGCTGCAGATTATGGCCATTGCCAAAACTGGCTGGTGTGGCACAAATCCGTCGTACGAAGAGAATTATACTCAAGACGTACCTGCCGGAACGCCTTGTCCGTGGCCGTCGGGCTGGGCTTATCCCGCTCTGTTTCAGAGTAATGGTGCTTGGGTGCTAATCTCGGAAACGGGACTGACTACGCAATATTGCGGCACCCGCCTGACCGAAATCGCGGGAACGCCCGAATATAAAGTCCGCTTCCCGATGCCGCAGGAGGTTATCGACACGGCAACACAAAATGTGAAGCCGGTGCTCGAATTCCCGTGGCAGTCGCCGTGGCGCACGGTGTCAGTTTCCAGCAACCTGAAAGGCATTGTGGAATCGACCATTGGCACCGATTTGGCGGCGCCCGCCGTCGATGGCGACTACTCGTGGGTGAAGCCAGGACACGCGTCGTGGAGTTGGGCCAAACTGAAAGACGAGTCGGTGGTGTACGACGTGCAGAAGCGCTTTGTCGATTACGCCGCCCGGATGCATTGGGAGTACTGCCTTGTGGATGTCAATTGGGACCAAAATATCGGCTACGACCGCATTGCCGAACTCTCGCAGTATGCTGCCGCGAAAGGCGTTGGGCTGATTTTGTGGTACAACTCGTCGGGTGCTTGGAACACAACCGAATACACGCCAAAAAGTCGCTTGCTCACCGCCGAAATGCGCGAGCAGGAGTTCAGCCGTTTGGAGCAGATGGGCATTAAGGGAATCAAAGTCGATTTCTTTGCCGGTGATGGACAGCCAGTTATGCAGTATTACCGCGACATTTTCACAGACGCCGCCCGTCACCACCTGATGGTGAACTGTCACGGCGCAACCCTTCCGCGCGGTTGGCAACGAACCTACCCGAATCTGGTTACGATGGAGGCCGTGAAAGGCTTTGAGTATTCGACATTTACGCAAGAGTATCAGGATATGATTCCGACGCAGTCGTGCTGCTGGCTCTTCACTCGCAACGTGTTCGACCCGATGGATTTCACACCGATGAGCCTTGCGGCGATACCGGGCATTGAGCGCGCCACAACCAACACCTTCGAGTTGGCTTTGCCAGTGCTGTTCCTGTCTGGCGTTCAGCATTTTGCCGAAGCCGATGACGGAATGGCCGCACAACCCGATTATGTTGTCAGCCTTTTGCAGGATTTCCCGACTACTTGGGAGCAAAGTCAATTTATCGACGGCTATCCGGGCAAGTATTTTGTAGCGGCACGCAAGTCGGGCGGCAAGTGGTATGTTGCTGGAATCAACGGCGAGAAGGCCGCACGCCGTCTGACGCTCGATTTGAGCGCCATTGGCTCAGCAGGCAAGGCCGAAATCTTCACCGACACCGACAACAAATGGCAGATGGCTCATTCCATTGCCGAAAACGTTGATTTGAAAGCATTTGAAGTGACAATGCAGCCGAATGGCGGCTTTGTGGCGGTGTTTGAGTAACTGGTAGGATTATTTTTAAGACTTGTTTCAGCCAAAATCGACACTTGCCGGTTTTGGCTGTTTTTTTCCCATACGAAAAGTGCAGAAAATGTAACTCAGAGTTTTGCGTTTGCCCCGCACTTAAAAATTAGTTTTTTCTCTTTCAATTTCAGATATAATTGCCGTTTCGGCCCGTTCGGCGGGTTGGCGCGCCATTGAAAAGCCGATTTTAGCGTTACATTAGCGCCGAAAACACACGGGGCAACTCTTTCGGAATATAAGTCAAACAATTAAAATTATACAAAATGTTAAGAATGAATTATTTATCCAATTCATTGGCAGCAAGGCGACTGTTGCTGATGGCGGCTTTTGTGGCCGTTGCGCCATTGAAATCGAACTCGCAAATCGCCTTCCAACAGAGTGGCAAGGCCGATTTCTGCCTGAACAACACAAGCATAATCGCCGATGAGAGCGACTATCCAGGCGTGCGCCGTGTGGCGGGAATCTTTGCCGACGACGTCAATCGCGTGACAGGCCAGCGGCCAACGGTGGCAACCGCCGTTTCGGAAATGCCGCAGGCTGTGATTGTGGGCACTATCGGCAAAAGCCCGATTATCGACAAATTGGTGAAAAGCAAGAAGATAGACGTTAAAGGCGTGGCCAATCAGTGGGAAGCAACTCTGATTCAGGTGGTTGACAACCCGACGAAGGAAATCGGCCGCGCGCTTGTGATTGCGGGCGCCGACAAGCGCGGAACCATTTACGGAATGTTCCACCTGTCAAGGCTGATGGGCGTTTCGCCGTGGTATTTTTGGGCCGATGTGCCCACCGTGCACCACGACAGCGTTTTCCTGACAACGCAGAAAATCGTGCTCGAAACACCGAAAGTCAAATATCGCGGAATCTTCCTGAACGACGAAGCGCCGTGCCTAACCACTTGGGTTAAAAATACTTACGGCACCGATTTTGGCGGCAACAAGTTCTATGCCGATGTGTTCGAACTGATTCTTCGCCTGCGCGGAAACTTTATGTGGCCCGCAATGTGGGGTTGGGCTTTCTATGCCGATGACCCCGAAAACAGCCGCACCGCCGACGAGTTCGGCATTGTGATGGGCACGTCGCACCACGAGCCGATGGCGCGCAACCACCAGGAATGGGCGCGTCACCGCGATGAGTATGGCGTGTGGGATTATCCTAGCAATCAGACGGTTATCGATAAATTCTTCCGTGAAGGAATTGAGCGCTCGAAGGACAACGAGGACCTGATTACCATTGGTATGCGCGGCGATGGCGATACCGCGATGGGCGGCAAGGAAGGCCACGACGACGAGTATATCTCTGATGATGAGAAAAATAAGCGTTTGCTTGAGAAAATTATTGATAATCAGCGCAAAATCATTGCCGATGTTACGGGCCGACCAGCCAGCGAGCGGCAACAGGTTTGGGCGCTCTACAAAGAGGTGCAGACTTATTACGATTTGGGCCTGCGCGTGCCCGACGACGTCATTATTCTTTTGAGTGACGACAATTGGGGCGATGTCCGCAAACTGCCAACGGCCGCCGAACGCAATCGCAAGGGCGGTTGGGGCATTTACTATCACGTTGATTATGTGGGTGCGCCACGAAACTCGAAATGGCTGAATATCACACCGATACAGAATCTGTGGGAACAACTTCAACTCACCTACGCATACGGCGTCGACAAACTGTGGGTGCTCAACGTAGGTGACTTAAAACCAATGGAATACCCCATTACGTTGTTCCTTGATATGGCAATCAATCCAGAGAGTTTCAATGCCGAGAATTTGCTCAACCACACGCTCAAGTTCTGTGCCGAGCAATTTGGTGAAAATCAAGCCGTTGAAGCCGCACGAATACTTAATCTTTACAGCAAATACAATGGCCGCACCACCGCCGAGATGATGGACCACCGCACCTTCGACCTTGCCAGCGGCGAGTTCAAACAGGTGACCGACGAGTATCTGAAACTCGAAGCCGAGGCTCTGCGCCAGTACATTTCGCTGCCCGATGAGTATCGCGACGCGTATAAACAGTTGATACTCTTTCCTGTACAGGCGATGGCCAACATTTACGAGATGTATTACGCCCAGGCAATGAACCTTGATTTGTATAAGCGAGGTGATGCCGCCGCCAACCAGTGGGCCGACAAGGTTGAGGCCTGCTTTGCCCGCGACGCCGCTCTGCACCACGACTTCAACAAGGTGATGGCAGGTGGAAAATGGGACGGAATGATGATTCAGAAGCACATTGGCTACACCAATTGGAACGACAATTTCCCTGCCGACCGTCTGCCGCGTGTGCAACGCATTGAAAAACCGACAATTGGCGGATTCTCATTCAAGGCCGACAAGCGCGGCTACACGGCAATTGAGGCCGAGCACTATTTCGATGCCAAAAAGAACTCGCAAACCAATTGGACCACAATCGATTATATGGGCCGCACGTTGAGTGGCGTGGCTCTGATGCCGTACACCGCCGCAACCGACGGCGCCGCTCTGACCTACAAGGTTGAGTTGCCCGCGGGCGTTAGCAAGGTGAAGGTTCACGTTGTGGTGAAATCGACGCTTGCCTTCAACGGCACGGGCCACCACTATCAGGTTGGTTTTGAGGGTGGAAACACCGAAACTGTCTTCTTCAACGAGTTCCTGAACGAGGACCCGAAAAACATTTATTCGATTTATTATCCGACAGTTTCGCGCCGCGTTGCCGAAAACACCGTAAAATTGTCCGCCGCCGAAGGTTGGAACACGCTAACAATCAAACCGATGGACCCAGGAATCGTCTTCGAGAAGATTGTTGTCGATTACGGCGGCTACACGCAACAGTTCCTGTTCGGCACCGAATCGGAATATGAAAGGAAATGATTTGTAGGGACACAATGCTTGTGTCCGCCTAAAGGGATGCGATTCGTCGCATCCTTTTTTTGTTTGCAGGAATCTGTGCGCTGTTGGGTTGTGCTGTTATTGCGTCGCTAGAATTGGAAATAGATGAACGGCTGCAACCCCGATTGGCTGAACTGCACGAGCACAAACACTACAACCACCGTCACTGCCACTTGAAGCCACATAGGCATTACCGCAAACTGACCGCGGTACCAGTTTTTAAAACCATCTGGCAACCAATGGATTACATAAGTAGTAACCATTACGGTGATAATCTGCCAATAGGCTGCCAAATATTCGCCAATATGGTTGGCATTGAAGGCTGTAAATATCTGATTCAGAATTTCATTGGCTGTGGCGAGCGAGTCGGCGCGGAACACAATCCAAGTGAAGGCCACCACATTGAATGTCAGGAATATTTTAAGCGGACGCAGACGGCTGTTTGTCCCGAATATCGATTTAAATAACTTATCGACAATAAGATACAATCCGTGCAGTGCGCCCCAAATAACAAATTTCAAGTTGGCACCGTGCCAGAGTCCGCCAATCAGCATAACCAAAAACAGGTTGATGTAGGTGCGCACGCGGCCTTTGCGGTTACCGCCAAGCGGAATGTAAAGGTAGTCTCGCAGCCACGATGAGAGCGAGATATGCCAGCGCCGCCAGAAATCGGTGGGGCAGTCGGCTTTGTAGGGCGAGTTGAAGTTCACGCTCAAGCGGAAGCCCATCCACAGAGCAATGCCGATGGCAATGTCGGTGTAGCCCGAGAAATCGCAGTAAATCTGTATGGCATAGCCATATACGCCCAAAAGATTCTCGAATCCAGAGTAGAGTGTGGGCGAGTCGAAAATGCGGTCGACAAAGTTCACCGAGATGTAGTCAGCGACAATTATCTTCTTGACTAAGCCATTGATAATGAAGAATAAACCTTGTCCGAACTCTTCGCGGTAGATGAAGAACGGACGGCTGATTTGCGGCACAAAATCGGCGGCGCGGACAATTGGGCCGGCAACAAGTTGCGGGAAAAATGTCAGATAAAACCCGAAGTCGAAAATGCTTGTAAGTGGTTCAATCTTACGGCGATAGATGTCGGTCACGTAACTGATGGCCTGAAAGGTGAAAAACGATATTCCGACGGGCAGCACAATGTCCGACACCTGCGGACGGCCGCTGACAATGGCTTGCAGGCTGTCGCCCAGCCAGTCGTGAATGCTGACGTTGACGCCCGTGAGTTGCGTGAACCAACCGGCAAACAGGTACACATATTTATAATAAATGAGCCACGCAAGGTTGAAAACAACGGCCACGGCCAGCCAGCGCTTGCCAGTGGTGCGGTTGGCGGCAATGGCGCGTCCAAAACCATAGTTGGCTAACACTGACAATATCAGCAAGATAAAGTAAAATCCGCTCGACTTGTAGTAGAAAAACAGACTCGCAACCAAAAGCCACACGCTGCGCCATTTCAACTTTTTGTGAATCAGGCAGAAAACAGCAAAAACCACCACAAAGAAAATCCAGAATGACGGCCTTGTGAAAAGCAGCGGCTGATTAGCATCGAACTGTAACCAATTTATCATTGCGGTGCGGTTTAATCGTCAGTGAATGAGTCTTTTGGCCAAAACATACCCGACAAAAGCGCGTCTATCAACAGGTGAGCCTGAAATTTGTATCCGCTGCGCGTAAGGTGCACGTAATCAGACGCTATCAGCCCGGCATCGTACCAAAGACCGATTTTTTCGGGGGCTCCCATTATGGCGTTGAAATTCCAGACGCTGCAGTTCAGCCGTTTGGCTTCGCGGCAGATTGTTTCGGTGCAAATCACGGCGTTTTGATTTGGCTTGCCCGACAGTTTGTTGTTACCGGGAGTGGTGAGCAGAATGGCGCAATCGGGCTGTGCGGTGCGGATTTCAGCCACCAGTTTTTCGAGTTGCGCGGCAAACGCAGTGCTGTCGAAACGCGGCATATACGAGTCGTTAGTTCCCAACGAAACTATCACTAAATCAGGATGTAAGGCCGTGAGTTGAGCCGCAAAACGCTCGCATTTCAAGTACGACGAAACCCGCGCGCCGTTCACGCCGGCAGCGTGATATTCAACACCTTCGGCGTCAAACAAATTGAGCCCGTAAAGGGTAAACGACTGTTGGTCAGCGTTTTTCCGGCGGAAGCCAATGGCCACCGAGTCGGTGTGGCAGTGCAGATTCCAGACAATACTTTGTGACAGGAAACTAAAACTCTCAATTTCAGCGCCTTCTGGGTAAAGAATCTGGGGTTCGAGACTTGTGGCGCCAACTTCGGCAAACATCTGCAAATGTGTTCCGCCGTAGAATCCAAAATCATTATCGCGAACTTTAATAATCAGATACGCCGTATCATTGCTGACGGTAGCGCTCATTCCAGTCAAGCCCAAAGTGCCGCACTCTTTTTCGGTTGACTTGTGGCAAGTCCACTCGCCGTGCCACGTCACGCGGTAGTTGTTTGGGCTGTTGGTTTTAGCCAAAGCGTAGGGGAAAAACAGTCCGCGTGATGGTTGCAAACGCCCAGTCATCATGTGCATGCATCGCCGCATCTCGCCAGAGAAAAAGTCGGCTTGAAGATGCGAGTCGCCAATGTGGACAATGCTCACGCGGGCGGTGTCGCTTTCAGTGCAGGCTGCCAACTTGCCGCCAAAGCGTTGCCATGCAGAGGTGTCGTGCAACTCAATCAGGTTGCGGCTGCGGTCGGCAACGGCGAAGGAGTCGGGGCAGAATGGCGCAATCGTAAACTGCGCGAAAGCCGCCAGACTGCTGATGACGAAAATCGATGATAAAACCAACCGGTGCATAAATCGGCCAAAAATAGCGTTTTTGGGGGATTGTGCTCAAATGTCCGATAAAATCTACTTATGATATTAGCAAAAAAACTCAGCCAAAACCGAAGTGTTTGTCGGTTTTGGCTGAGAGTTCAGGACTTTTATAAAGTTCCTTATTGTGAAAATGCGTCTATATGGTGTCAATCTGTTTGAACTGTTATTCAGTTACTGTAACAGTAAAACTCTTGCTGAATTTGCCGTCGCCTTCCGATTTAACGGTGATTATGGCGGTGCCAGCGGCAACACCCGTAACTACACCATTGGCAACTGTTGCTACTGATGCGTCACTCGTGGTCCAAGTAATATTTTTATTTGTGGCATTGGATGGAACTACATCAACCTCAACAGTGTAACTTTCACCTTTTTTGACAGATATTCCTTTTTCAGCCGATATTTTCAGATTGATGTTGGTAACCTTGATAGGTTTTACTTCCACATTGCAAACCGCTTTTACTCCATCCGGGCTTGCTACTTCTATTTGACATTCGCCAACACTAATGGCTTGTACTTCACCATCTTCTCCGACTTTTGCCACAGTTGCATCTGTGGACTTGTACACCAATGCATTTTTGTAGCTCGCATCATTTGGTGAAACGGTTATTTTTAATTTTCCACTTTTCCCCACTTCGATTTCAAGTGGTGATACCTCTATTTTTTCTGTGCCAATTGCAGTCACAACAACAAGTATGCTCGGAGCGAAATCTTTATTGGTAGTAGTAGCCGTAATTGTAGCTTCTCCTACCTTAAGTGCAGTTATTGTACCAACTGGGTCTACAGAAACAATGTCAGCAGCAGAAGACCTCCATTCTACCAAACTCTCCACATATTTGGGATAAAGATTTAAATCTAATTGCTGGCTTTCTCCATAAAGCATATGGATTGTCTCGCCATCATTAATCATAGCATCTGAGATTGTTTCATCTTTTTCTTTGCAACTCGCAAAAATTGTCAATCCTACGATTGAAAATAATAATAATCTTTTCATACAATAAAGTTTAAAGTTGTTATTAAAAACGTGTATGCAATAATACCCTAAACGCTTATATCTTAACACCTTACAATATCCACTTTTGGTTGGCGGTTTTGTAATAATTTAGTTGACACTTTTGTTTCAAACGCATTGCTGACTAAGGAATGTAGGAAATCGCAAGGCAATAACTTCCTGATTTACATTTCAATAGACTCCTTAAGCATTGAAATGTAATCTACTCCCAATGTTTTCTGTGCCGCATACAATGTTGCAATGTGTGGAATTGGCGTATTGAAAATCTTGTAGCAGTTTTGGCGGCTGCAACACAGTTGACGACTGAACCACGTAACACTGCGGCCTTGCGCCTTCAAGTCGGCTTGAATCTGGTGTCCTATGTGTATATCCATAAAAAAGGCGTAAACTATCCGTTAAAAAGTTTACCCTATCCACAGGCACCGCCAAGTAACCCAATCAGCAGATAAACGCGAATAGCCCACGCCCTAAAGCGTAGACGTTCGCCATTTAATTCTCGCTGATTATCGAAATTGGCGGTTTCGTGGGTAGAGAATTAATGGAAACTGTCCATTAATTATATGTATTCAAATCTTTCTTTTTCTCTATAACAACTAATTAATTGATAAATATTTACTAATCAAAATAATAATTCCTAAATCCTAACTCCTACATAGATTCCAGCATCATCTTCAGCACAGTTTGTGCCGAAACCACGCGGTTGGCGGCCTCAGGAATCACAATTGAGTCGGGGCTTTCAATCACATCGTCGGTGACAATCATATTGCGGCGAACTGGCAGGCAGTGCATGAATTTAGCCTGATTAGTCCAACTCATGTGCTCAGTGTCAACGGTCCAACTCATATCCTTGCTCAGAATCTGGCCGTACTTGTCGGGGCAAGTAACGCCAGGGCACGACCAGTTTTTTGCGTAGATGAAATCGGCGCCTTCAAAGGCCTTCTTTTGGTCGTACTCAACACGTGCACCACGCACAAATTTTGGGTCCAACTCATAGCCTTTGGGGTGCGTGATGACGAAATCGACATCGGCCTCGTTCATGAAATCGGCAAACGAGTTTGGCACGGCCTGCGGCAGCGAGCGCGGATGCGGCGCCCAAGTCAGCACAACTTTCGGGCGTTTCACCTTCTTGTACTCCTCAATGGTGATAAGGTCGGCAAAAGCCTGAAGCGGATGGCAGGTTGCGGCCTCCATCGAGAATACCGGCTTGCCGGAATATTTAATAAACTGATTCAGAATCTTTTCAGTGTAGTCATCCTCGCGGTTCTCGAAGCGGGCAAACGAGCGCACACCCAGAATGTCGCAATACTGCGCCATCACTGGAATGGCCTCGAGCAAGTGCTCGCTCTTGTCGCCGTCCATCACCACGCCGCGCTCCGTCTCAAGTTTCCATGCGCCCTGGTTCACATCGAGCACAATCACGTCCATGCCCAGGTTGCGGGCGGCTTTCTGCGTGCTCAAACGCGTGCGCAGACTGTTGTTGAAGAAGATGAGCAGGCAGGTTTTGTGCTTGCCCAGATGCTCCCAACCGAAAGGATTCTTTTTCACTTCAGCGGCCATTTTCAAGGCCTCGTCAAGTTTTGGTAAATCAAATACCGATGTATATGTTCTCATTATTTTTGATTTTTGAATTTCGATTTTATGATTGGTGAATCGGTCAATTGGACAATCGGTGAACCGTATGACCACAACTCGATTATACGATTATACAGTTATCCGATTCAACATTTTCTTATTCTCACTCCTTCCCCTTATCGTTCCGTTTCAGCAGATTCCGCACGGCCATGCCCGAAATCACGGTGATTATTATCGCGCCAGCGACAAAGAAAATGCCGATGAAAAACATCAACCAGTAAGAACCTGACAGCGTTGGATTACCATCGCCGATGCTGTAGAATGAACCACTGAGCGCGACGTAACAGAAAAGCGTGAAAACCGTGAAAATGGCAACTGGCAAGTAGGTTATCGCCTTTTTGCCGCTCTGCCAGTACATCCAAAGCGAAACGCCCAAAAGCAACACAAAAAATACAATATTGGTGGTGGCGATTGGTTTTTGAATGGCGCTCAGCACATTGAACGCGGGCTCACCCGACAGGCTGCCCACTGTTGCGTTGGCCTGTGAGCACATTATCAGCATGACTGCCACATAAACAGCCGAAAGGCCGACAAACGTCCAGCCCACTATCTTTTTGATTTTCTTTGCTTCCATAATCAGTCAGTAATTTCTTTTGGCCAAGATATGTAGTATTTGCTTACGGTTGTCGACAGGGCACGAATATTGAGCATATCGGCCACGTTGACAATCTCCGTAACGCTACCATCTTTCTCTTTTACAAATATTTGGTCGTGGCGCTGGCTATATGCTTTGTTGGCGATGACACCCGAACTGACAAAATAGCCCGCTTCATCTTCCGAAAAGTTGTATTTCTTCATCACGCCTTGCGTCAGCAGGTTAACCATGCCGTTGTCGGCGGGCTGGTCCTGCACAATGGTTTTAGGCAGACGGCGGTTCATCAGGTTCTGGCACAGGCGGCTCAGCACGCGGTCAGGGTGGGTTGTCCATGCCTTCACGGCCACCATCAGGTCGGTGTCGTCGAGCATGGCGAAGTTCTCGAGCGTTGTGAGCCCGTTGTCGCGTTTGGCGTCTGATTTAAAGTCGTCTAAAACGACATGGTTGGTCAGGAAATATTTCAGTGGTGCCGATGCTTCAACCTTTTCGCCCTGCGCTACAAGCCATTTGGCACGGCGCAGAATGTTAATCAGCAGTTGCTCAGCCGAATGCACGGTTTTGTGCAGATAAACCTGCCAGTACATCAGGCGGCGGGCAACAAGAAATTTCTCAATCGAATAGATGCCTTTTTTCTCCACAACAAGTTGGTCGTCAACCACATCGAGCATTTTAATAATGCGGTCGGTGCTGACAATGCCTTCGCTCACGCCCGTGAAGAAACTATCGCGGCGCAGATAGTCGAGTCGGTCAACATCGAGTTGGCCCGACACCAGTTTTGTCAGATACTGCTTCGGATACTGATGGGTGAAAATCTCGATTGCCGTGCTAAGCGCGCCATCGAACTGGCGGTTGAGTTTGTCCATGAAAACCAGCGAGATATCCTCGTGAGTGGTGTCGGCAATATGATGCTCGAGCGCATGCGAAAACGGGCAGTGGCCGATGTCGTGCAGCAATATGGCAATCATTGCGCTCTCGCGCTCGTGGTCGGTGATTTCAGCACCTTTGAGCCGCAGAGTGTCCAAAGCAAGTTGCATGAGCGATGTGGCGCCAATGGTGTGCAGAAAGCGTGTGTGCTGCGCTCCAGGATAAACCATGTCGCTCATTCCCAACTGTTTGATGCGGCGCAACCGCTGAATCCACGGATGCTCAATAAGTTGCAGAATCAGTGGCGACGAAAAATCAATCAGTCCCAACACGGGGTCGTTGACGATTTTGGTCTTTGTGTTTTTATTGTCCATCAGCCTAAGGCTTACATTATTATCAATCAGTTATTTAAACTCGATACCCAACATCGTGATGTCGTCGAAGAAGTCGTTTTCGGCCCCCTTGTGCTCGTAGAGCGACTCAATGATGCCATCGATGTCGTCGGCAATGGATTTGCCTTGCTGCATGGCGTACTCAATTGGCTCAGTACCAAAGGCTTGATGCGAAACATTTTCAAGTTCGACAATGCCGTCGGTGAAGCAGATGAGTTTGCTGCCGTTCGGTAAAACTTCTTCGCCGATGTTGATTTTCGGTATCGAATCGAGCATGCCGACGCCCATGCAGCCTTGCGTGAGTTGCGTCACCACACCACTCTTTGCGTTGAACAGCAGCGGTGGGTTGTGGCCAGCGTTCACGTAGGTGAGTTTGCGAGTTTCAGTATTGTAGAAAGCGATGAAGAGAGTGATGAATTTCTCACCGTTCACATTTTCTATCACTTTGGTGTTCAGTTTGTTGACAATGTCGGTGAGCGATACGCCCGTGCCCGCCAGCGCCCGCAAATTTGCCTGAAAGTTCGACATCAGCAGCGCGGCCGAAAAACCCTTTCCCGACACATCGGCAATGCAGAAACAGAACTCATCGTTACTCAGGCGAATCCAATCGTAATAATCGCCACCCACATCAAAGTGCGGCAAGTAGTAGGCCGACACGTGCAACTTGTTGTCGTTGGGCAGCATTGTCGGGTTGGGAATCAGCATTGTCTGCATGCGCGATGCCAGTTCCAACTCCTTCTTCATGGCCTCCTGCCGCACGTTCTCATTGAAAAGGTTTCGGTTTTCGATGGCCACAACAATAATATTGGCCAGTGTTTGGATAAAATCAAGGTGCTTGATGGTCGGGCTCATGCCAGCGCGCTCCTCGTCGGTGTCGCCAATGATGACGTAGGCGATGGGCTTATTGTGGTGATAGACAGGGATTATGGTGTCGAACAGCGCCAAGTTCTGATTGAGCGTGGCTGTGAGATTTGTAATCTGCTTGTAGTACTGCAAATCGTTCTCAACACGGATTCCATCGGCCACAGAGCGTTTCACACCTGCCATGAGAATGCGCTCCCACTTCTGATTGTAACTGAACATCAGCACTTTACCAATATTCAAATCGTCACACAGAATGCTTTGGAATTTCTCGAGCAGTTTGTCGACTGGCATATTCTCGTTGATTGCCAGCGTGATACGCAAAAGCGCATCGAGTTTGAAGTTACTCAGTTGAAGCCTGTTGAGCGATGCTTTTTCTTGCATAAACCGAATATGTTATGGATGAAACGTGCCGCTAAAGTAAAAAAAAACACCAGATTTCGCTGGTGTTTTTATAGTTACTTGTAAACCACCTTATTTAATACGCTCGCCGTAACTGCGGTCGCGGGTATCAACTTTGATGCGCTCGCCAGCGTTGATGAAGAGCGGAACCATAACGGTTGCGCCAGTCTCAACGGTTGCAGGCTTCATTGCGTTGGTGGCGGTATCGCCCTTAACACCTGGTTCAGTGTAAGTTACCTCCAACTCAACGTATGGCGGCATTTCGGCTTGCAGCGGTTTCTCGGTTTCAGCGTGGAAGGTGATGTCAACCAACTGACCTTCCTTCATCAGGTCGTTGTTCTCAATCAAATCGCCATCGATGTTAATCTGGTCGTAAGTCTCAGTGTTCATAAACACGAAACTGTCGCCCTCGCGGTAAAGGTACTGATACTGACGGCGCTCAATGCGGACTGTCTTAATCTTGACATCACCGTGGAAGATGTATTCGATAGTTTTACCGTTCTCAAGGTTCTTGAGTTTGGTGCGGACGAAAGCAGGGCCCTTGCCTGGTTTCACGTGAAGGAAATTCACAACTGTGTAGAGTTTGCCATCGAGTTCGATGCACAAGCCGTTCCTCAAATCTGAAGTATCTGCCATAAAATTAATGTATTGTTTATCTTAAAAATTAGGGTGCAAAAATAATCGAATTGCTAAAAAACGCAAAAACAACCACATGATGGTGAGTAAAAAAAGTGAATTAGTTGTAAAACATCGGATTATACATATATATAATGTCAAAATCCGTTTCAGACATGATAGGGGAAGTGTTCGAAAACTTTTGTTTGCTTTTTCTGCGGGCGTTTGATTTACTTTGCATCCGATTTTGAGGTATGAAAAAATATCTGACAATAATAGTTATGTTATTGACCTTTGGCCAAGTTGAGGCACAATGGGTGAAAGAGGCGTACATCAGCGTCTTTGCCGCAGAGCGCGATACGGCCTACATTCAGGATATGAGCAACTATTTCAGTGTCAACGCATCGATCTTTCAGAAAAACTCGGCCTTCAGCATCGATGATTTGAAAAACCTCTCGTCGCTGCAATACAATTGCTCCGACTCGTCGGCTTCGATAAGTGCAGGATTTGCCTACAAATGGCTTTCGCTGAACCTCGGTGTCAGCACAGGCCTGTTCGACCGTCACCGTACGGGGCATAAAACCAATCTGTCAACCCAACTGCTCTTGCCTGCCGTGACGCTGAAATTTGGCGCCAGCATTTACGAGGGCTACTATTTGTCGAACGCCGAAAGCATTCTGCAGAACTGGCCAGCAGGCACCCGCCACGACCGCAACGACATCACCACAGGCTCTTTCCGCGTTTCGGCCGACTACTATTTCAATTACACGCAATATTCGCGCAAGGCGCTCACATCGCACGGCGAACTGCAGCGGCGTACGGCGGGTTCGGCCATTGCTGGAATTTTGTTTAACTACAACATCGCAAGCGGCGACTCATCGCTTATTCCGCGGATTGTCAACGACTCGCTGTTCAGTTATCATGAGCAAATCAGACTTGTGAGCAACGCTCTCATTGGTGCGGGCGGTGGCTATGCGCGCACGTTTGTGACTCCATCGAAAATCTATATCAACCTTGATATGCAGATGGGCCTGGCCTACAACAAATGCCTACTGGAACTCGACGATGCGCCCGACCGTCATCACAAGGCGCTAAACTTCTATTTTCAAGGCGATTTGAGTTTCGGCTACAACAGCAAACACTGGTTTTTCAATGTCGGCGGAAACGTTTTTGCCATCGAGTCGCCAATGGGCAACGACGGCGTGAACATCAACAACATGAACGCCATGATGCGAGCCACTCTGGCCTACCGTTTCGAGGTTGAGAAAAACTACAGCGTGACCGAACTTTTCACCACCAAATGGCAGCAATGGCGCGACCATCGTGCCAAGAAGAAGGCGGGAAGCGCGAATTAGGATTTATCTGAACCCGTTGAAAATTCCTCCTTTAAATTCAACGTCATTACACTTAACTCTTTACACATTACTCTCTACTCTTTAAACAATACACTTTACTCTTAACGTAAAATTGCTACCTTTGCAATCCGCTTGCAGAGAGGGGCAAACATGGTAGAAATTTTCTTGAAAGGACTGATTGTTGGATTGATTGTTTCGGCACCGATGGGACCGATTGGTGTCTTGTGCGTGCAGAAAACCATCAACAAAGGTCGTTTCCAGGGGTTTGTATCGGGACTTGGAGCCGCCACGGCCGATAGTTCGTATGCCGTTCTGGCCGCCTTTGGAGTTACTTTCATAACCGATTTCCTCACCGAGCACCACTTGTTTTTTCAGATAGCAGGCGTGGGCACACTGCTTTTCCTCGGATTCAAAATGCTGTTGAAAAACCCCATTCAGCAATATCGCTACTATCGCAGCCCCAAACGTTCGGGCCTGATTGGCGACTACATTTCCGTCTTTTTTCTGACGGCATCCAACCCGCTGACAATCATCTTCTTTGGTGCAGCCTTCTCAATGCTCAATCTGATGTCGGACGGCAACTCGTTCAACGATGGCATGCCGCTTGTGCTCGGAATTATGTGCGGTGCCGTATTATGGTGGTTCACACTCACTTACGTAGTCGACATTTTCCGCAAGCACTTCCGTCTACGCAGCATAGTCTGGCTCAACCGCATCAGCGGAATCGTCATCATTGTGCTATCCATCGCCGCAGGAATCAAATTCTTTGTGCTCTAAAAGGTACAAGGGATAAGGTGTAAGGTACAAGGTGCAAGGTGCAAGTGGCTTCTGCAAACGTCTCTAAATAGCGTGATTGTGTAAGGTGTAAGGAGTAATGTTATGAGTTCCTAAAAACTTATAACTTAACAACTTAAAACTTATAACTCAAAAATCTCAATTAAACTTCACCGCCTTTGCAGGGCTGATGTGCGACACCAGCAGCGACGGCAGCAGCATAACAAGCAATGTTGAAACAAGCGTTCCGATATTGAGCGCAATCACGTGCAGCCACTTCAGGTTGATGGGCACGGTGCTCATATAGTATGACGACTCGTCGAGCGGCACAATGCCGAAATGCTGTTGCAAAAGGCAAAGTCCGATGCCAATCAGATTGCCCCATAGTAAACCTTTGACAATCAAGAAGAACGATTGAATCAGAAATATCTTTTGAATATGCCAGTTGCTGTAGCCCAAAGCCTTCAAAAGACCAATCATGCTGGTTTTTTCGAGAATCAGAATCAGCAGCCCCGAAATCATGTTGAAGCCCGCCACGGCCAGCATCAGCGCCAGAATCACCCAAACGTTCATATCCTGAAGGTTGAGCCAGTCGAAAATCTGCGGGTAACGTTCTTTTATATTGCTGATTTTCAGACTTGCGCCGCCCTTTGTGAAATTATTGCCAGCCACAAAGAAAATGCTGTCGGCAATGGCTTCAAGGCGGTCGAAATTGTTGATAGTCACTTCGTAACCGCTGATTTGGTTAGGCTGCCAATCGTTCACTTTCTGCAGATGCCGCATATCGACAAGGGCAAAAACGTGATCGAAATCTTCGATGCTTGTCTTGTAAAGACCGCTCACAATGAACGGTCGCATGCGCGGTGGATTCTGCACGAAATAAACCGTAATCTTATCACCCACAGACAGATGCAGCAGGTTGGCCATGTAGTCGGACATGAAAATGCGGTTCGATTTCACGGTGTCGGCAATGGCGAAAGTGTCGCCTGCAACCATATGTTCACGCATGAACGACCAGTCGAAACTCTGGTCGATGCCTTTGAGCACTACGGCCTGAATGTCGTTCTGCGTCTTCACAATGCCTGATTTCAGTACGTATGGCTGCACATGTGTGACGCCATTAACCGCAAGTATCTCGCTCATTGGCACCGAGTTGGCATCAATGGGCTGCGTCTCGAACGAGTTGTTGGCATCGAAATTAGAAATTTGCACATCGGCACTGAAACCCGTCACCTTCGAACTCACTTCATCGCGGAAGCCTGTGACAATGGCCATACTCAAAATCATCACGGCCAGCCCCAAAGCAATGCCCGCAACCGAAATGTTGACAATCGGCCCCGTAAACGACCGACCATCCTTTCGGCTGAAAGTGATGCGATTTGCTATGAAAAATTCGGTTTTCAAAATCATCCGTTTATTCGGCAAATGTACTAACGAAAAGACAAATGCTTATGTTTGTATCAGAAAAACATTTCATATGAGAATCAAATTGGCAATAGTTGCGATTCTTGTGGCGATGGCCTTCACGGCCTGCTCGCAAGTGATGGTTGGTGCCGACCAGACCGCACAATATGTGCCGCTGCTTACAGGCAAACGCGTGGCTGTGGTGGCCAATCAAACATCGATAATTGATGACATTCATTTGGTTGATAGTCTTTTAAGTCTGAATATCGATATCCGCCGAGTTTTTGGCCCCGAGCACGGATTCCGCGGCAAAGCCGATGCTGGCGAGCACTTGGCCGACAACATCGACGCTGCGACGGGCCTGCCCGTGGTTTCGCTCTACGGCAAACACCGCAAGCCCACTGTCGCCGATATGGATAGTTTAGACCTTGTCGTATTTGATATTCAAGATGTTGGCGTGCGCTTCTACACTTACATTTCGACACTGCACTACGTGATGGAAGCCTGCGCCGAAAACAATGTGCCGCTGCTGGTGCTCGACCGCCCCAACCCCAACGGCTTCTACGTTGACGGGCCTGTGCTCGACACCGCCCGAGTGCGCTCGTTTGTGGGTATGCACCCCGTGCCGCTCGTCCACGGAATGACCATTGGCGAGTACGCGATGATGCTGAACGGTGAGCATTGGCTGAAAAACGGCGAAGTGTGCCAACTGATGGTGGTGCCTTGCAAGAATTACACTCACCGCACTCATTATCAACTGCCTATAAAACCTTCACCAAACCTTCCGACATATCGTTCGGTGCTGCTTTATCCGTCGTTGGGACTGTTTGAAGGCACATTTATGAGCGTGGCGCGCGGCACCGATTTTCCGTTTGAAGCCATCGGCCACCCCGACTATCTTGCTGCACCGTTCCGATTCACACCCCACAGCGTTGAAGGCGCCAAATATCCGCCGTTCAAAGATGTGCCCTGCCGCGGCTACGACTTGCGCCAAATAAGCATCGAGTCGCTCGAAGCCGATGCCCGCATCAATCTTAAATGGCTGATTGACAGTTATAATTATTTTCTGTCAAAGCCCGATTTCTTCCAATCGTTCGTGGACAAACTTGCTGGCCCCGAATTGCGCAAACAGATTGAAAAAGGAATGACCGAAGCCGAAATCCGCCAGTCGTGGCAAGACGGACTGCGTGATTTTCAGCAGATTCGGAAGAAATATTTGCTGTATGAGGATTTTTAAGTATTTGACAAAACAAAAGCGAGCCGCCTTCTCAGCAAACTCGCTCCACAACTAATACCACGTAATAACCACTAAACTCTTTGTTCGGAATCGGGTAACTTTTTCTTCCCGATTGCGATGCAAAGATAAACCCGTTTGCCGCAACTGCCTAAAAATCAGTTTTTAGGCTAACGTTTGCGTAGTTCTATTTAACAATAATATCAAAACTCATTTCTTTAAAAAACAGACTTTTACGCGATTGCAAACGATAGCCCAAAAAAATTAAATTTGCGCTGATTTTTTATACAGAAACTCGTTTAAAACAATGGAAAACAATAAGACACACGAACTGCAGATGAAGGTTCGCGACTACGAATGCGATATGGAAGGCATTGTGAACAACGCCAACTACCAGCACTATTTTGAACACGCGCGCCACGAGATGTGCATTGAGCGCGGCATCAGTTTTGCCGAACTTGTCGAGAAGAACATCTACGTGGTTGTGGCCCGTGTCGACATTCGCTACAAACGTCCGCTGCGCAGCCGCGACGAGTTTGTGGTGGCCACAACAGCCGAGCGCGACGGCTTTAAAATGCTGTTCCACCAGAAGATAATGCTGCTTCCCGAACGCCAGGTCTGCGCCGATGCCACCATCACAACGGTGGTAACTGTCGATGGAAAACTGTCGCGCGCACCCGAACTCGACAAGTATTTCGACTGATGACGACGCCGTTTGTCAACATCCACACTCACACCGAAACAGGCTCGGGCATCGAACTTGTCAACATTGATGACTTTGATGCAACACCTTTTGCAACGTTTGCATCGGCAGGTCTGCACCCGTGGAATGTGGGCAAATGCGACCACCAGAAGACGATTGCCACGATTGAAAACCTGTGCCAGAGTGGTAGGCTGGCCGCTGTGGGCGAAATAGGCATCGACCGCACCGTACGCACCGATATAAGTCTGCAAATGAGCGTTTTTGAGCAGCAACTCGACATTGCCAAACAACACCAACTGCCAGTGATAATTCATTGTGTGCGAGCCTACTCCGACTTTTTGCAGATTCTTCGCAGAGAGCAAGGCATACCGATGATTTTCCACGGTTTCAGCGGCAATGCAACAACCGCCACACAACTTCTGACACATGGCGCAAATCTCTCGTTTGGTCAAAAATTGCTTTCCGACGGCAAGTTGCAAAGCGTTTTTACAAACATTCCAAACGATTGCATATTCTTGGAAACCGACACAAAGCAGTTGGATATCAGCGATATTTATACCTTTGCGGCCAGTTTGAAACGCATTAGAGTTGACGAACTTAAAACAATAATTTTCAGTAATTTAACAAAATTATTCGGTAACAAATGGACAACAGTTGGTTAGAGCGGACCGAACTTTTGCTGGGCAGCGAGAAACTTGAACTTCTGCGTCAGAAGCACGTTCTGGTGGTTGGCTTGGGCGGTGTGGGCGCCTACGCGGCCGAGATGATTGCCCGCGCTGGTGTTGGCCGAATGACAATTGTTGACGGCGATACGGTAAGCAACTCAAACATCAACAGGCAGTTACCCGCGCTGCACAGTCAGATTGGAAAGCCCAAAACCGAAGTTATGGCCGCCCGTCTGCGCGACATCAACCCCGACATCGACCTGACGGTGGTCAGCGAGTTCATTCGCGATGAACGGATGGTGCAATTGCTTGAAAACAAATATGATTATGTGGTTGACGCCATCGACACGCTATCGCCGAAAGTATTTCTGATTTACCACTGCATTCAAAGGGGGCTGCCAATCATAAGCAGCATGGGCTCTGGCGGCAAAACCGACCCCACCAAACTGCAAATTGCCGACATCAGCAAAACCTTCAACTGCAAACTTGCACGCTCGATACGCAAACGCTTGCACCGCAAGGGAATCGACAAAGGTCTGACGGTGGTTTTCTCAACCGAACTGACCGACAAGGCTGCGGTTGTTGAAGTTGACGACGAAGAGAACAAAAAATCGACCGTCGGCACCATATCGTACATGCCGGCGCTGTTCGGAATCTATTGTGCGTCGAAGGTTATCCGCGATTTGGCGGAAATGTAGGCGAAGATTACTCCACAATTCCCATTTTCCTGTAAGTCTCTTCCAGTGCCTCGTTATTATCGGTGATAACCAGCAACTTGTCGCCAGCCATCAGTTGGGTGCTGCCCGTTGGTACAAAGAATGTGTCGCCGCGGCGGACCATAATCACCAACGTTTTTTCGGGCATTCCCAAATCCATCAGGCGCGAGCCGTTGCTTAAAATGCTGTCGGTGAGCAGGATTTCGGACGTTGCCGATTTAATCTCTTCGGGAAAATCAATGTCGAAATTCTTCGGTTTCAGTGCGTCGTCGGGTTTTTCGGCCACCCCGAGCCGCTTTGCCACAAACGGCAGCGTGGTGCCCTGAAGAATGAGCGACACCAGCGTGCAAAAGAATACCAGATTGAAAATCAGGCGGGCGTGCGGCACATCGTTGGCCAAAGTGAGAATGGCGAAAATGATTGGCACCGCGCCGCGCAAACCAACCCACGACACGAAAACCTTGTCGCGGAACTGGAATTTGCGGAACGGCATCAGCGACAGAAAAACGCTGACGGGCCGCGTAACGAACATCATTGCCACGCTGATAAGCAATCCTGGAACGATAATCGGCTCTAATTCAGACGGATTGACAAGCAAGCCAAGCGTCAGGAACAGACAGAGTTGGCTCAGCCACGAAAGACCGTCGAAGAAGTTAGATGTTGAGCGCTTGTGAACAAACCGCGAGTTGCCAATGACCAAACCGCCCACATACACAGCAAGATAACTATTGCCGTTGAGGTAGTAGGTCGATGAGAAAATGAAAATGCAGAACGTAAGCACCAGAATGGGGTAAAGCGTGGCGTTTTCCATTTTCAGTCGGTTGATAACGATAACGAGCAGAGAACCAAGCAGGTATCCAACAGCACCACCAATCACCAGTTGCATAAGCACCGATGCAAAAGCCATCAGGTACGAAGGTTCGGCATCAGAATTTATCAATCCTATCAGCGTGATTGTCAGTACGTAAGCCATCGGGTCATTGCTGCCGCTCTCGAGTTCGAGGGTGGGGCGCAAGTTGTGTTTCAGCAAAAGCCCCTTCGAACGCAGAATGGAAAACACTGACGCTGAGTCGGTTGACGATATTGTGGCGGCCAGCAACATCGCGGTAAGCACGCCAATGCCCACCGATTTCATTGTGAGCCCCAGAATCAGCCACGCGGCAAAGCCCGTGAGAATGGCCGTGAGCAGCACCCCGACGGTGGCCAGAACAATTCCTGGCGCAATAACGGGCCGAATGTCGTTGATTTTGGTGTCCATTCCTCCCGAAAACAATATGATACAAAGAGTTACGGTGCCAATGGTCTGCGCCAGATTGTAGTTGTCGAACTGGATTCCAAGGCCATCATTGCCAAAGAGCATTCCCACGCCCAGAAACAAAAGAAGAATGGGCACGCCGAACTTACTGCTGGCTTTCCCCACCAGAATGCTCACAAAAAACAATATCGAAACCACCAAAAGCAGCAGTTCTATTTGAATATCCATTGCTCAAAAAAATGCAGCCCCGCCAAGGCAGAACTTTGTTTAATGTGGCGCAAAGTTAACGGAATAAAGGTGGTTTGGACAAAAAGTTTAGGGCAAATATGGCGCGTTTGGGCAGATTATTTATGCTCAAACAAATCGTATCTGCCATTGCCATCGTTATCACCAATCAGCACTCCCAAAGTCAAATAAAGGAGTCCTTCCAAAGCAAGTCGCGATGCGTACTTTACGGGTTCGTAATCGCGGTGTTCTTTCCCATCATCAACAAACGATGATTCCAGGTCTTTTTGCTGTGATTCAGCAGCCTGCTTTCGCTCACGAACAGTCTCTGAAATTATTGGAACATTTAGCGCAAACTGGGCGCAAATGGGCGCATTTGTTTTCTTGGGTTCACTCTTGGTGCGAATGTCAGGAGTTGTGCTGAAGTGCAGTTTTATCGGTTGGTTGCAGTTTTCGACGTCTGCGTTGCTGAACATCAAACAGTTGCACATCTCTGCGGACACAACGGCAAAATTGGGTAACTCAATGCCGTCAAACACAGCCTTTCTTGCATTTTCGTTGTTGCAACGCGCGAATCCGCCAATCGTCGCTAAAGAAAAAACCGACAAGCAAACAACTGTTTTGCAATATTTTATCACAGGCCGTAACATTCGACAAAATTTGTAAACAATTATCCAATACAGGCCTCTATATCCCTAATAATAAGGATAATAGTGTCTGTGCGGACGGTGATAATATCTATGCCGATAAGGTGCAGGATAATCGCCGAAAAGTGCGTCGAGCGTCCAGGCGGCAGCGCCAATTATGGCGAGCGTCGTCAGAGCCTTGTTCTCTTTCTTGCGAATTTGCTCACGCTGCTCGTTCTCTTCGTTCGATGCTGCGTCTGATTCCTGCGCCTGCGCTTCAACGGCCTCTTTTCGAGCCTGTTGTTCCGCCTGATGAATTGCCGATGCGCTTAAAGCAATTTGAGCGCAAGTAAGAGCGATACCCGCATTTCTCAAGCCGCGGTCGCTGATGTCAGACAGCGAAAGCAAATCGTATGCAAGCGCGCCCGTGGTGTTTATGGCCAACTCTTTGGCATAAAGCCTTGCCAAGTCCGAATGATCGAAAGCCACATGGTTGGTCGTATTGATGGCAGCATCGGCAACACTGTGCAGCACGATGCCCTCAAACATGGCCTCTCTTGCAATTGCGTTCAGATTATGGTCGATAACCCAAGGGTCGATGTGTCTTATATGGCAGTGACGGTAGCACTGTGCCGAACCGCAAACTGTTGAAAGCATAAAGATTGACAGACAAACAATTGCCTTGCAGTATTTAAGCGTTAAGTGTTTCATAGCATTATGATTTAAACGTTTTCACATATATAACAATTTTCAAGGCCGATACCCTACCACTCAAAGCCATAAAAAACGAAAAGCATGAAAACTTTTTGGTTTTCAATGCTTTTCAAGATTGATATATGTGTCGGTTACGTTGTTTTCAGTTCTGCCATCAATCTTCATTTTTGCGCTTTGCGCGACGTATTGCTTCGAATACCAACAAGATAATAATCCATGCTGGCCATATCCTGACAAGGAAGAACGCAAAATCGACAAGGCCGCGCAGACCGCTTGAGAGCGCCTGGCTGAACCGCTGCCAAAAGCCTTGTCCGTGGTCGGGATGGTGCGGGTCGAAATTGGCGTCATCGTGGCGGATTTGCAGATGCAAGGTGCTGTATTCCACTTGATTGGTCAGATATTTCAGGCGGCCGACAGTGCTGTCAATCTCCTCCTCGAGCATTCGGATTTTGTCCTCAATCGAGACAATCTCCTGCACCGATTTTGCACTTTTCAGCAACTGTTTATAGCGTTCCAAATAACTGCGCTTGGTGTTCAGGCGAGTTTCTAAATCAATATACTCGGCTGTTACATCGTTGATATACACCGATTTGCTTTCTATCTTGCCCTTGCCTGCCTCAACTTCAGCCACAAAACCGTCGAAATTGTCGCACGGAATGCGCACCGTCAGGTTGTACGATGACGTGTGTTCCCAATTGGAATACTGCTCGTTAGACACGTATCCGCCGTGCTTTTCAATCAAACCGACAATATCGTTGCGCGTCTGCTCCAAATTGTCAACCACAAGCGTCATCGAGCCGTTTTTGATTAGTTTTCGCTGCGTAACATCCTGCTCGACAGCATCTTCCAACTGTCCGCCTGCTGCCATTGAATTGCGCATCATCGGCGCGGCTTTGGCCGAAGCCATTGGCATCGATTCCATATCCTCATCATCAAATGCAATGCAATCAGCGGTTGCGTACGCGCCGAATACTGTTCCATTGTCGCTCTGTGACTGGCAAGCCGCAAAAAGCGCCGCCAAAGCAAAAACTGAAATTATCCTCATAACGTGAATTTTAAACGTAACGCAAACTTAAACGAATTATTATCAAAAATGGACAAGGACATGGCTTCGAAGTGTTTTCGTTTTTCCGAATAAGTTTTTTTAATGTGCTGATATATGCAAAAATATCTTTGAAATAGTCTGTGTCGTTTTAGATTGTTTAATCGTCGATAAAATTCCATAGCCTTATTGGTGCGAATGAAATTAAATTTAAATTGCAGTCGATGAAAATCAGTTACTAAAATGGTATTTAGGGGGACGTGTCAGACAATATAAATACCTGATTTGTAAGTTTTAAACAACTTTAGTAATCGGATAATTTAATAGTACATAATACTTTTATAAACACTAAACACAACACGACTATGATTCGTAAATTACTTTCAGTATCGATTCTGCTTGCGTCGGCAATGGGCGCACTGGCGCAGAAAATGACAGCGCCGGCTGGCGGCAAGGCCATCAGCGACGAACTCATCGGCATCTTTTTTGAAGACATCAGTTCGTCGGCTGACGGCGGATTGAGCGCCGAACTGGTTCAGAACGGCTCGTTTGAGTACAACCCGTCGGAACGCGACGGCTGGGGTGCGGCAACGGCATGGAAAACTGTCCGCCCAGGCCACTCTTTGGGTTACATCGAGCCAAAACAGATTGACCCGCTCAACGAGAACAACCCCAACTACATGCGCATTCACATTGAGCGCGTGGGCCATTTCTACGACTTCAACGGCTGGACAGGCGTTGGTTTGCAGAACGACGGCTTCGACGGTATGCGTGTGGCTGGCAATGCCAAATTTGATTTTTCAGCCTTCCTGCGTAACCCCGACGGCGTTGACAAGGACGTGCGCGTGGCTCTGGTAGTGCCTGGACGCGGCTGGCGCAGCCAACCAACAGCCATTCTCGACACCACTTTCAAGGTTACGGGCAAAGACTGGAAGAAATATGAGTTCACACTCACCACAAAACAGGCTTGCGATAGTGCCTGCCTGCAGATTCTGGCTCTTGGCGTTGGTGAAATCGATATCGATATGATATCTCTCTATCCGCAAGACACTTACAAAGGTCACGGAATGCGCAAGGATTTGGCACAGGCTCTGGCCGACCTGAATCCG
>JAEEPS010000001.1 GCA_016284875.1 Salinivirgaceae bacterium
TCAGAGTTCGACAAGTCGGCCGATGCGCAAATCATATTCGGAACTTGCTCTGCCAGAACGCTCAGGCAGGCGGCGCTTGCGTTACGTGTAGCGTCGTTGTCCTTCTGTTGAACTTTGCTCCAGTCGATTTTCGGTGCCTTGCCGCTGAACCACTCGGTCAGTTGGGCTGCTTTGTCGGCGTTAGCCGATGCCCAGGCCTTCTCTTCAGCGTAGCGGTCGGCAACAATCTTCTTCAACTCTTCGGCGCGTTTAGCGTAGAGTTCCTTCACTTCGGGGAAGATTACGAACGGATTCTCAGGGTCGCCGCCAAGGTTCTTGATGGTGTTCTTGTAAGCGTCGCCACCGAGCGGTGCGCCGTGAGTCTTGCAGTTGCGCTCATACGACGAGCCGTCTTCTTTAAGGGCGCCCTTGCCCATAATGCACTTACCGATAATGAGAGCAGGTTTGCCCTTCACGGCTTTGGCCTGAGCCAGTGCCTTGCGGATTTGGTCGGCGTCGTTACCGTTGATTTCGATAACTTCCCAACCAAGTGCGCGATATTTAGCGGCTGTGTCTTCGTTCATAACAGCCTTTGTTTCAGTCGAAAGTTGGATGTCGTTCGAGTCGTAGAACATTACCAGGTTGTCCAGACCAAGAACGCCGGCAATACGTGCCGAGCCTTGTGAAATCTCTTCCTGAACGCCGCCGTCAGAGATGTAGGCGTAGATGGTCTCCTTCTCGAAAGTGGGGTTGCCAGTGTGAGCAGCCAGGAATTTGGCAGCAATGGCAGCACCAACAGCGTAACTGTGGCCTTGTCCGAGCGGGCCCGATGTGTTCTCAACGCCACGTGCGATTTCAAACTCGGGGTGACCAGTGGTGGGTGAGCCCCATTGGCGCAACTGTGCCAGTTCGTCGAGTGTGTATTTGCCAGTCAGTGCCAACTGTGCGTAGAGCATTGGTGCCATGTGACCTGGGTCAAGGAAGAAGCGGTCGCGGCCAATCCACGACGGGGTCTGCGGGTCGTACTGCAGGAATTCCGAATAAAGAACATTGATGAAATCGGCGCCGCCCATAGCACCGCCTGGGTGTCCCGATTTGGCCTTTTCGACCATCGACGCTGCCAGAATACGAATGTTATTGGCAGCCAGATTTGTTGCGTTTGTACTCATTTTCTTATATTTAAGTAAATTAAAAATCTATGTTATTCAATCTCCTCAAGCATACGCAGTTTGTCGCGCAACTCAGCCAGATGGTCCTTCGCACGGTCAATCTTGCGGTTGATGTCTCTGATAAGATTCTCCGAATTGGCTGATTTTGAGAAGAATCCGATATTGTTCTCATACAGCGTAATCTCGTTTTCGAGTTCGCGCATCTTGTTGACAATCTTGTTGCGCTCCGAGTAGAGTTTACCGCGCGACTGCGGATTGCTCCACGACTCAATTTTGTTCTTGAAATTGGCCTTTTCGCGCTCGCTGGCATCGAGTTTCATCGAGGCGAACTGAGCGTCGATAGCCTCGCGGAAAGCCTTCTGCACGGCGTCTTTCTTGCTCAGTGGCACATGACCGATGCCTGCCCACTCCTTCTGCAACTCCATCAGGCGGTGGAGGTTCTCCTTATCGTTGTCGCCCTTCTCGAAATTCTTCACTTTTTCAATCAGTTCCTGCTTGAGATTGAGGTTGTTAACCTCGCTCTCGTCAACCGATGAGAAATGAGCGGCTTTTGCCTTGAAGAAATAGTCGCAGGCGGTGCGGAATCGGGTCCAAAGTTGCTCCGATTGCTTATGCGATGTCTGCCCAATCTCCTTCCAGCGTTTCTGGAGGTTGATAAAGGCGTCGGTGGTCGATTTCCAATCGGTGCTGTCTTTCAGCGACTCAGCCTTCTCGCAGAGTTCCATTTTCAGTTGCAGATTGCTCTTTTGCTCAGCCTTGATTCCGCGGTAGAACTCGCGTTTTTTGGCAAAGAAAAGGTCGCAGCCGTTCTTGAAACGCTGGTAAATTTTGCTGTTCTCCTTTTTGGGTGCATAGCCGATGGTGCGCCACAACTCCTGAATTTTCAGTATCTGCTCCGATTTCTCGTCCCAATCTTTCGGCTTTTCAGGATTGCTGTTTATCAACTCCTCAATCTGCTCGCAGAGAGCCGTTTTTTGTGCAAGATTCTGCACCTGCAAGTCTTTCTGCTTCTCAAAGAAATCCTGATGTTTCTTGTTGATGATGGTTGTTGCGGCCTTGAAACGGTCCCAGATTTCCTCTTTCTGATCGTTGGGCACGGGACCAATCTCGCGCCATTTGTCGTGCAGCGCCTGCAGCGAGCGGAACGCCTCAACAACCGACTCCTCAAGCGTCAGAGCCTCGGCCTTCTCGCAAAGTTCGGTTTTGGCTTTCAGGTTCTCCTTCAAATCCAAATCGCGCAACTCACGGTTAATCTTCACATAATCGTAGAACTGCTCAACCACATGGTTATACGAGTCCCAGAGTTTCTTCATATCGTTCGGGGCAGCCTGGCCGCAATCGCGCCACTGCTGCTGCAAGTCGTGAAATTCCTGGAAAGTCTTGTTGATTGATTCCTCGTTGTTGATGAGGTTCTTTATCTTCTCAATAATCTCGAGACGCTTGTTCTGATTTGCTTCGCGCTCAGCGGAAAGTTGCTGATTGTAAGAGGCTTTCTTGTCGCGGAACTGCGAGTACAACTCCTTGAAAGTGACCTCCTGATGCTCGTCGGCGAATTTGAAATTCTCGGGAACTCCGCCCTGCTCAATGAACTTCTCGCGTGCCTCCTGATAATTGTTCCGATACTGCTTGTAGAAAGCCGACTTTATCTCCTCAACGGCATTTATGATAGTCTCAACAGGATGATTGTTAATCAGTTGGTTGAGTTTGGCAAGCAAATCCTGCAACTCATATTTCGAATAATCATCTTCGCCAACTTGGTTTTCCTGCTCAACGCCCGACAACTCCTCGCTGTCTTCGTTCACAGACTCTGAAACCTCATTGTTCACGTTCTCAACAACGGAATCCTGTGCCTCGTTATCCATTGTTCCGTTCAAAGGTGTTTGTTCGTTTAAATTCTCCTGTTCCATCTAAATAAATGTTTGTTTGACGGCCAATGCGTCATGAAAACTTCGTTTATATCATTTAAATCACGAAAATATAATTAATAGTTGAATTGCGAGCATTTGACGTTTTTTATTTTTAAACGATGATTTGGATAGGGCATAAGTGAAATGACCACTCTCGATGACATTTCCTCAAATCAAACGCTAATGCCGCTGACAGCGTACGGATTAGAACTATTGTAGGCATAAAATCAGAAATCGCTCTCATGCACAATATTGCCGTTGCCGGAGTAATTGGCAGAGTAGGCGGCGCTGTTGACAGTCCAGCTGGTGAGGCGGTCGGCGGCATCGTAGGTGAAATTCTCGGTGTACGTATATGCTGAGTATGGACTAAGCATTTTTCGTCATTGCTACATCTATCTCCTTTATTATTTCTGGAATTACTGTGTGGTCTATTATAAAATCAAATTCAAACTTTCCTGTAAACAATGAGTTACAAAGTTTTGAATGAACTTTTATCTGTCTGTTTTCCAGTAAATCCATCTTCATAACGAATCGTTCTTCGAGTGGATTAAACGCCACAAAAGATTTCCATTCATTATTGTAAATCTTTTGAAGGCACTTCCTCATATTCAAGAAATCAAACTCCTCCGCTTCTAAAGAGGTTTGTGCCTTAAAAAACTCAAAATCAACTACCAAATCAAAAAACACCCATCTTAAATCATCATCGAACTTTAACTTGATGTTATCGAATGTGATAACATCAACCCCTTGCGTGTTTTTGAATACTATTTTCCCCATCTTCAATATGTTTTGAATCCATTGAAAATTTGTTTCTCTTGATTTATCATCATTTTAAACAGAGTAAGTCCAATGTCTCATTAATTTCATTAATTAATTCTGGCAAAAAAGATTGGTCTATTTCATAATAAATAATCAATGATGAATGGCATATCGTGTTATCATATTTATAATGATTTAATTGTATTTTACAAATCATTTGCATATCTTCTTTACTAATACTTACTTCCAATTTTCTTTCTGTTAAAACAAGATTCGCAGAATCTCTTTTCCCATCATAGAAATCGATTAATTCATTTTTAAACTCTCTAAATGAACACCAAAAATCTTCAATTGTTAATGATGCTTCAAAATAATCGTATACGATTTTTGTGTCAAATACTAAAATGGGTACAACATCTTGTTTTACTGAAAACTCTTCAAGAAGCATAACCAATATTCTTTCTTTATTGAAAAAATGTATCATACTACTTTACAAACGGATAATATGTGGAAAAACATCTGTGAAATACTGTGCCATCTGATGACATACCAATCGAATACCAGCCATTTGTTGAATTAATGGAACCTGGTGCAACATACCAATAATTTCCCTGTGTAGTAAATGAAAAATCACCATTTTGCACAATAACTTTATCAAATGAATACGGAAAATTATGAGATAAGTCTAACTTATCAGCAATAGTATTACTATATCCTTGAATTTCGGGGCGAGGGGCTGCTATACTTAATTTTTGCCCTTCAATTGATCTATTTATAACATCAGAGGATGATGTTTCAAGTGTGTAACTATTGTTATCTGGCATAGACTCCATTTTTGCTCTCAAGCCATCAGTATTCAATTTGGGCTCGTCAACTTTTAAAGGAACAGAACAATGGGTGGGAATATTATTACCTTTAATATTGCCTGCCCAAAAAGTTTTTCCATTACTTAAAGCAACAACACCATTTACAGTTCCACCCAATAGTCCACCAATTCCAATACCTATTAGATATTGTTTAGCAGACATCATCGGGTCTCCAAAATACATTGAGTTACCAATACTTTGTATCGGAGCTGAAAAGGCACTTCCCACCATACCGCTTGCTGCTCCAGCAAGGAATCCGCCAGCGCCTGCCGCACCTCCACCAGCTGCCAAGAACGCTGACCCTCCAGTTGCGGCACCAACAGCTCCAGCTGCGGCACCAATTCCAAATGCCATTAAGCCATCACCTATACTATTAATTTTGCCTTGATAAGCTTTAACCCCTAAATTAATTACTCCACCAACTACAGCACCAATAATAATGTGCCAAAATTCTCCACTCGGGTCCGTATATTTCAGCGGATTATTCAAGCAATAACTGTAACGGTTGTAATTCTGCGAGTTATAAGGAGCCTGCACATACGGGTCGGGTGAGAGGAAGCGGCCGAGGCGCGGGTCGTAGATGCGGCCGTTCATATTTATTGTGCCAAAGTCATCAAGATGCTCGTGGCCGCAGTAGCCTCGGGTTATGAGGGTTTCGGTTGAGGTTTGGTAGTTTGTCCAATTATCGCCAGCGCGGCGGCGTCCCCACGGGTCGTAGGCAAAGCGCTTGTAGAGTGTGCCGTTGCTGTTGTAAGCGGCAATAATGCTGCCTTGGTAGTCGGTTTGCAGATAGTAAGTTGCGCGAGACGAAAGCGTGCTACCATTGTAGCTCTGCACAATAAGGGCACACAATCCCGCTGGGCCGCTAATGTAATGCAACCGCTGCTCAGTGTTGCCGTTCTTATTTACTTGGTAATCGTCAACATAAATGGTTGTGCTGTTGCCAATCTGCATCTTGCGGCGCTGGCCGTCGGCGGCGTAGGTGAAAGTGGCGGTTTTCAAGGTTGTGCTGCCGTTTTTCAGCACTAATTTGCTAACCTTTCCAATGGTGTTGTACTCGGCCTCACAAGTGCGTTCTGCGCCTGTTCCCGCAATCAGGCTGCTAATGCCGCTCACGGCGTGCGGTCGGCTTCCGCTGTAGGCGTACAGGCCAAAATCGCTCTTCATTGTTATGTTGCCGTTGCCTGAATAATCAGCCGTATAGGCTGTGCTGTTTATTGTCCAACCTGTGAGGCGGTCGGCGGCATCGTATGTGAAATTCTCAGTATATCCACCCATCGAGCGCGAGGTCAGGTTTTGGGTTGTAGTGTTCCAAGTGTAGTTATATGCTATGCGCTGACTTGTTGGTCCATAACTGATAGCAGTCGGGTAGCCGTAGCTGTTAAAGGAATAATTGGCAGTATTATTGTTTCCCTGTTTGTACGAAGTGACTTGCCCGCGTGCGTTATGCTTGGTATCGCTAATCAGTTTTGTGCCGCTTTGGCCTGTAACACTTTGTATTTCCGTAAGGAAGCCGCCGTTGTAATTATATTTTATATGTTCACCACTCGGATATGTGGTTTCAATATGGTGTCCGTAATCGTCATAGCCATAAATGAACTTATAATCCTTGCCATCAATCTTATCGGTTTTGGTGAGCAAACGGCCATAATCATCATAAGTATATGAGGTGGTTATGCCCGACTGGCTGTCGGTTTGCGATTTCACAAGACCAATGTGTGGTTTTGCAGTATAATAAGATGTTGAAATGGTGCGCGTTTCACTGCCCATCTTTTCCGTCCGTGTGGTTTCTCGGCCAAAAGCGTCGTATGTTATATTGGTTACAACGCCACGGGCATCAGTCTGTTTGGTCAGACGGCCAAGATTGTCGTATTCGTAAGTTGTTGCTCCTGCATCGGGGTCGGTGAGTTTTGTCTGGCGGCCTTTGCTGTCGTATTCCATTGATGTGGTTGCTCCTGCCGCCGTTATGGTCAGCGGGCTGCCGCAGGGGTGGTAGGTATATTCAATGGTGCTTGCGGCATCAGTAACTTTTTTAATTTGCCCCAAACTGTTATATGTTTTGGCTGTGGAAACTCCGTCCACAGTGGTTTTCTGTGTCATACCACTGGATAAATAATTCACAGTCCGCCCGCGCGAGGTTATGCTGGATAAGTCGCCATAATATTCTTCATACGTGTAGCTTGTCAGTCCGTTAATGCTCGATTGGGTGTAATTAACCTTGCCATTGCTCAGATAATATGTGTTTACCGTTTCTGTTGTGCCACCGGCAGGCATCGTCACTCGTTTGATTTCGCGGCCAAGTGCGTCATAATAAATGGTTTCGGTGTCGCCCAAACGGGTTTTTGTTTGAGTGTGGTTGGTTATCTCGGAACGGGTGGCATCAGTTGCCCAACCGTAAGCAGTGGTTGTATAATCATCGTCGGGAGATGTAACTACTGCCAGTTGTCCGAAATTGTCATACCGGTATTTTGTCTGCAAACCATTATGGTCTGTTTCCGTCAATGGTCGGCCAAAATTATCGTAAGTGGTTGATGTAGTTAGTGTTGTGCCATTATCATATTTTACCGATGTACTTGTAATAAACCTTTTGGTGGCGTCATATGTATAATTTGTGGTTGTATTAAGACCCGTTTCTGCAATTTTCTCAACGTTCGTGTGGTTCTTTGTGTTGTATGTATAAGTTGTTTTAACGCCTGTCCGGCTATCGGTTTCAGATAACGCGTTACCATAACTGTCGTATGTGTATGTCAGTGAATAAGAGAATGTTTTGCCGCTTTGGGTTCTCTCTGTTTTTATTGTCTTGGGTTTGCCCAGCGAAGTGTAACTTCCAAATGTGACCACATCGGTGGCATCAGAGCCGTATTTGGTTGTGGTCTTTGTCAAGTCATTGTTGCTGTTGTAAGTATATGCCGTAACAATGTTTTTCCCGCCCTTGTAATATTTTCTGTCGTTGGCTAACCGCTGTATATAACACTTTTTGCTTTTGTCTTTATCTATAAAATCATAACCGAATTCCGAGAATTCCAAAGTGTGATTGCTACCATAGTAAATTCGTTTTTCTTCAAGATATGGCACAATATATGTCGGGTCGTAATTGAAAGTGCACTCTGTGGTCAGGTTGGTTACAGCATCTGAAGCAAGCGTAATTTCAAATCCAAGCATTCCGCGTTGTTTGTGCAGCAGCAGTCCCTCGTATGAATAACTGATGTTAGACGCCGTTATATTTCCTGCCGTTGTTTTCTTACCTGAGACAACCCATAAGGGCAACGGGCAACTGTAAACACCTCCGCTGTGAGTTTCTGAACTTCGGGTATAGTTGCTGCTGTTCAGTTTGCCGAAACTGAGCGAATTGCACACGCCCATCCCATCGGTTACACTACTAATGAATTGTTGTGAGTTGCCGCTGTAGAATTGCAGAGTTATTTCACTGCTTTCTTTCCGCACACCATCAACAACTACTGGATGTGTGGTCGAAACAAGCAACTCCGGAAACCCATCCTCATTGTAATCAGTAACTTCAAATTGTGTGCTGCCTCCAACAAGTTGACCTGTACAATATTCAAATTTACCTATTACATAATCAATATCTGTGGCGCTCGTGATAGTTGCGGGATCAAAACCAACCTGTCTGAACATTCCTGTGCTATACGTCTTTACACACGTGAAACTGTTTCCAATGAATTTGAACAGTTTTATGCGGTACATAGTGTTGATTACATCGTCCGCGTCATTTAAATATGTAACATCTCTTTCAATGCGAATAATATCAGCTTTCCCGTCATTGTCAAAATCGGCTATTTTATATATATTGCTATAAGCGTTTTTGTATTGTGAATCATATAAACCGTTTGCTGATTCAGCTCTTTTGCGGTATTCCCCATTATCATAATCACGCTGGAGTGGCGATGCCGATATGGCTACTTGTTGCCGGCCTTGTGTTACCTTCCGGCTTGCATTAAGTTCCGACACCGCTGAAGATTGTAATGAGAATTGTCCTCCCGTATTCAAGTAAAGTTTCCAACCATTACTATAAACAAGTATGTCAGTAAGACCGTCACCGTTAAAGTCTGCTGGTTCAATTCCAAGTTTAGGGTCAACATTCGATACATTTATACTAGTTTTTAAAACCATCGTATATTTACCTCTTTGTTCCTCAGGAGCGAATAATTTAATCGTGTTCCCTTGCAAACTAATCAGTTCTGTTTTGCAGTCGCCATTCAGTTCAAATGGAGAAAGAAAACTATCATCAATGCCAACTAAATCGATTCTTTTGTTACTGTTTGCAGATTGCTGTTCTCTACAAAATAATGTTAAATCAATATGTCCTGTACCATCAAATTTCCCTGCAAAAAAAGGATAGGCACCTACTATTTGACCAAAATTTTTAGTGTAACTATCAAGTTTTGTTAGCCCGTTTGCACTTAATTTGTAGACGCAGAAATTTACTTTGTCAAGATTATTTTTTACAACTGATTCTATTATACATAATTCTAAACTCCCATCATTATCAATGTCGAAAAAGGTATATGGTAACGCACCTTGCTTAGTTGTACTTTTTAAATATTTGCTATCATACCCTCTCCCTCTACTTTCGTATGTGGTAAAGGAGCTTCCAGACGAATACTGATTGTTGGCAGGCAGATTTCCTTTGTATTTTTCAACCAACTTGTTGCCCTGTTTGGTATAATATGCAAATTTCCCATTTTTGCTTCGGTCAACTCGAACAATATCTGCCTGCATATCACCGTCAACGTCGCCACAAAAGGTCTCGAATTTTGTGCTGTTCTTTATAAAATCGCATGGTTGTGTCCCGTTGTTTATGCGCGGGTCGTTATTTATATTACAACTATTCCAGTTGATTTTTGTCGGGTTGCACGCCAGCCGCCCCATATAATACTTGTTGATGGTCGTCAGTCTGTTGTTACTGTAGGAAAAAGTGTATTTGACAACTTCAGTGTTGCTTGCATCTGTCACAGCAACAGCCGTAACATACAGACTGTTTGTGATTTTGTAACCCGATACATAGCTGTATTCGGCAGTTCGTGTGCCGTAAGTTATCTTCACCGTGTATTGCGGTTGTATATTGTCGCCAATGTTGCCTGTGTACTTTATAGCCGTGAGTTTTATCTGTCCGTCGGTGGTGTTGCTGTAGGTGTATTCAATATAATTTCCCCGTTTGTCGGTTATCTTTTTTATGAGCCAAGCCGTCGTTTTTGTTGTGCCGTTACTGCTGACTTTTGCAATGGCTGCTGAACCACCGTACTCCATTGTGGTGCCGTCTTTTGTCACAACAGTGAACGACACAGGCTGCGAGTTTGTACTGCCTGTGCTTGTTATTGTCGCAAAATTGTAGTTCTCGGTCAGATATTTTGCTCCATTTGCCCCATACGTACTACTCTCCAATATGAGCCGCGCCCCGTCAAGATAAAACCGGTCGTTCCCGTTAAAGTTGACAGGCGTAACATTTCCATCGTGCCAATAGTCTTGTCCGGCCACGGTTATTGAGGATACTCCGCTGAGTGCGAATCCGTAACCCATATTGCCTAATCCAAGGCTGCTGCTATATACCAACCCAAGTTGTGGCGTAACGTTTCCAAATCCGGCAGGCAAATCGAAAGGCATTGAGCCGGTGGGTGCGCCCATAGGACTTACGTCAAGTGCCAGCGGCAATGAGCCAACGGGAGCTCCCGTGCCAACATATCCGGCATCTGTGCCAATTGTTTGAGAATTTGCCGTTCCAACCGCAATCCACAAAGCTGCAGCAATCAAAACGGTTTTGTTTAAAAGTTGTTTAAGTTCCATTTGATTACTGTTTAATGATTGTGAATGATTCGGCATTGCCGTTTTGTATGAGTTGCAGAATGTAAACGCCAAGAGGGTAGTCATCAAGGCTTATCGGGGTTCCGGCCTGAATCCAAGTGTCTTGTTTCAGTTGGTTTCCTCGGTTGTCAAAAATTCGGTATTCACCATCATCGCCGCACTCCCCTTCGCACACAACGGCAATGTTGCCCCGAGTAGGATTCGGATAGATTGTGATTTTCTTGTTCCCTATGTTTTCCGCGTAAATGTCCGTGGTATCTATTGTTGCCGATTTGCTTGTGTTTATCACGATTTTGCGGCTTATGCAGTTGCCAGACTTATCGTAGCTGAATCCCAATTTTGTCGCGTTAAAGTCATATTCATCCGCCGTAACCTCATAGCACATATATTCATTACCGCTGCTATCGCCCAACAACGTTATACTTGAAAATCCTTCGGCTACAATTACATAGAAACTATCATCAGCAGCCAGTGTAGTGGTATAAAAGTTATCATTCACATATACACTGATGCCTTTTTTGCTGCAATATACCCTGACTTTTACTGCCTTAGCGGTTTTCTCCAAATTGACAACCAACTTGAACTGCTGTCCGCCTCTTCCTTCGTTACAATAATATGTTTTGTTGTTTCCATCGACAGCTTTTGCGGCTTCACAGCCCGTTTTGCAACCCAATGGAGCAGTGGCTGATAATGATAGTTTTGTTTGCGCTGAACTTGCCACACAAAATAGTAGCATAATCCCAGCAATTACAGATGTCTTCATAATATATATAGTTGTTTTACACTCAAAAATAGGTAATTTTGGTTTTGCAGATGATTTTTTGCATAAAAAATTATCACATAAAAAAACGGCCGGCCCCGAGCGTTCGGAACCGGCTGCTGAGTGTCGTTTGCAAGCGGCCTATCGGAAACTTCCGCCGTACTTGACAACCTCGCTGTTGCGGTTGATAACAAGGAACGGAATAGTCTCCTTATAGTTGGGGTTCTCCTTCACCATCTTCTTGAATTTGTTGATGATGATAACCACCAGGTCAGAATCGATGTTCTGGCTGAAACGCAGAATCTCATCCTCGAAAATCTTTCCTTTTTTGGCGGTTTTTATACCATATATAATGTCTTTCTTGTCAAGCAGTTTCTTAGTAAAGTAAATGTTGTTGGCCATATCCTTCTTCTGGTACTCATCCTCGATGTATGGCTTGATGATGTTGATGTTGCAGTTGTAGTATTTCGACAGATAGACAACCCACTGCAGTGTCTCCTTCATCTTCTTGTCGTGGTCGAGCGGCACAACAATCTCTTTGTAGTAGTCGTGCGTTGGTGCCGTGGTGGCCACAATGAACGGAATGTCGATTACCGAAAGAATATCGGTAATGTCCCTTATGCCGAGGGTTTCCTTGTCGGTCAGTTTATAGGTACGGCCCGTGATTACCAAGTTGGCGTTGGCATCTTTCATCAGCCCGTCGACTGTTTTGGACTTGGTGCCTATCTCCACATCAATGAAGAGCCGCTGAGGATCAAGATGATACTTCTCGGCTATCTGGCTGGCAGCCTCTTTGATTTTTACTTTTTCGCTTTCATACTCCGCTTGTTTGGCAGATTTGCCGAACAAGCCAGGGGCTTTCAGAAAACGCACCAGCATAATCTGGTTGTCAACTTCGTTTGCAAGCAATATTGCATGCTGCAAGGCAATCTCGCACGTCTCGGTGTAATCCCAAGGCACTACAATTACATCTTTTCTCGTCTTTGCCATAAGTCCAATATACTTTACTTAGAATAACCTACAAATTTAATTATTTTCTTCAACTAATCGCCTAATTGCTTCCAACTGATTATTTTTGTTTACATCACGCATCTTTTTTGCAGAATTTGTGAAGTATTGATGCCCCTCAATGAACTTAATCTGCATCTTGTTCCACTTGTTAATGTCGTCCTCAATGGCTCCCCGCTCACGCAATTCGCGGTAGAGGTTGCCAGAAACGGGAATGAAATCGGCGCGGCCAAGATAGTCGAGGTCGGCATCGCAGATAATCTGCTCAAGCAGCGTCACGGGCTTCGGCGGCAGTTTGGTTTTCATTATCAAACTGCAGATAAAGTCGATCTGCTCGGGGGTATAATCGTATTTAGGCAGATATTCGCGTGCAATTTCGCAGCCAGCCTCCTCGTGGTCCTTGTAGGTGCGGGTGAAGCCCGTGTCGTGGAAGATGGCGGCGGTTTTCAGCATCAGCATCTCGTAGTCCGATATGCCTTCGCTGCGGCCGATGATTTCAACCTGTGTGGTCACGTCGATGGTGTGCTTCAGGTTGTGGTAATAGAGATTTTTCGGCAGTTTCTCCTCGAGCATGTTGAGCACCGTCTCCTCAATATCGTCGAAGCGGACAATGCCCAGACGTGTTTGGAAGGCCTGGTTCGGCTTGATTCCGAGACCGTTGACCGAAAGGTGCGGACGGAAGCCCTCAATCAGGTACATGTCAATCTCGCCCTTGTATTTGACAGGCATCTTGCCCCAATACTGGCAGACGAAATACTCCTTCACAAGTTCGTAGGTCATGCCCGTGATGTTCACCTTGTTTATCTGGCCTGAGGCCTCCATGCGGCTTGCAATGTTGACCGTGTCGCCCCAAATCTCGAGTTTCTTCTTGTTGCCCGTGTTGTTGCAGAACACTGGGCCTGTGTGGATGCCAATTCGCAGATTCCAGCCTTGTTCGTCGCCGTATTGCAACTTCATGTTCTGCATATACTGGTACATCTCAAAGGCTGCCAGCACCACCTCAATCGGGTTGGTGTGGTTCTTCTGCGGAATACCGCCAGCGCACATGTAGATGTCGCCCACCGACTTGATTTTCTCAATGTGGAATTTCTTCACCACCTCGTCGAAATGGAAGAAGAACTTGTCGAGGTCGTCGATGAGGTGCTCGGCGTTCTCGGTTTTCGATATGTTGGAGAATCCGTGAACATCAGAGAAGAGCACCGTAACCATCTTGTAGCGTGTGGCTTTCTCCTTCTCTTTCGATTTCTCTTTCAGTTTCTCGAACTCCTCTTTCGGCATATAGTTGGCCAGAAGTTCGTCGTACTTAGCCTTCTGAGACTGAAGTTCGCGGTTGCGCTTGCCAATCTCGCTCTCAAGCGACTTCTTGGTGCTGACAATTTTCTTGCGGCTCCAGAAGTAGATGGCGCAGATGGCAGCCACGGCAATCAGTATGACAACCAAAAGAACAACAATGCCGAAGGAGCGGCCGTCGGTGATGGTGATGGTTGCCTGATAGAGCATTCCGCCGTCGCTGCGAGCGCTGACTATTATGCTGGATTTGCGCGTCTTTGGCACAAAAGTGACCGACGATTTGGCCGACCAGATGGGCTCGTCGCCCGTGCCTTCGAAGCGAAATTCACTAAGCATGAGGCGCGTCACATCGTTGGGATTGACGCTGATGGTGATTTTTTTCGAGCCATCGTGCTCATTGAGGTTGTATTTGATGTTTTTGGCGTCGGGGGCGAACTCAATTCTCTTCTCGGCGGTCAGAAAAACTCCCATTTTGCCCTCAATCACTTGCTGGGCATGGCTTATGAAAGTGCAAAAAAGCAACGCCGACGTCAGAAAAATGACGCGCGCTGACACTCTTTCGGTTACGTATCTTCTTGTCAATGTTGTCAGTATTAACTGCCTAAAATTCGTCGGCAAGATAATTGATTTATCTATTCAACAACTTTCCCAAATATATGAAAAAAGTTTTTTTATGTTAAATGTATGATAATACGTTTTTTTCGGAGGTTTTATTTGATTGAAAAGCCGTAAAAATTTGCAATATGTCGATGCATGGGCTTTCAACTCACGATTAAAAGATAATTTTGCGGAAAAAACAGAGAGGTGCGGATTTTCGAGTCAGTCAGCAATTTGAATATCGACAAGCCAGTGGTTACCATCGGCTCGTTCGACGGCGTGCATCTGGGCCACAGGCAGGTCATCAGCCAACTCACCAGCCATGCCCGCGCGGTTGGAGGCAGCAGCGTTGTGATAACGTTCTGGCCGCACCCTGCTGCAGTGCTCAATCCCGACAAGCATTTTCCCGTGCTCTCCACCATCGATGAGAAAAAAATGCTGATGGCCGAAACGGGCATCGACTGTCTGATTGTGCTGCCATTCACCAGAGAGTTTTCGCGGATTGCTTACGCCGATTTTGTGAGCGAATATCTTGTTCTGCAACTCGGAATTAGCACATTATTAGTTGGTTACGACAACAAACTGGGGCGCGACGGTCTTGGCCGATTCCATGAGGTGGAGGCTCTGTCGCATCTGTACGGATTCCACGTGAAGCGGCTCGATGTTCTGGCAGAGGACGAGCAGCCTATAAGTTCGACAATGATTCGCGGCCTGCTCTCGGAGGGGAAGGTGGCAGAGGCGGCCAAACTGCTCGGGCGCGACTACAGCCTGACGGGGCGCGTGGTGGGCGGCAACCACATCGGCACATCGCTCGGCTTCCCAACGGCCAATCTGGAGCCCGACGAGTGCAAATTTGTGCCTTGCAACGGCGTTTATGCCATCCGCGCCAGCGTCGGCAGGCAAGAACATCTTGGAATGCTCAACATCGGCAACCGCCCCACGGTGAACCACGGCGATGAAAAACCCACCATCGAGGCCAATCTGTTCGGCTTCAACGGCAACATTTACGGCTCGAATCTGACAATCAGTTTTTTAGAAAAGATTCGCAACGAACGCCGATTCTGCTCAACCGACGAACTTCGTGCTCAATTGGAAAAAGACAACATCTTTATTTCCAAAAAATTCGGTAAGTAATCATTCCGATACTACACTACTTTGGCTTGCTTAACTGCGAATAATTGTTTCCCTCTATAGAGCAGGCGAAATTAAAACCTAATCTTATACGAGATTGTCGGCACTATGCGGTAGAGGTACATTTTGTAGGCGTGCGACTCGGTGATATCCATATCCTGTTTTACATAAAGCGAGTAAATGTTTTTGCGGCCATAGACGTTGTATAGCGAGAACATCCACTGGCTGTCGAACTTACGGGTGTCGTTTTTGGGGTTGCGGTAGATGGCCGACAAGTCGAGGCGGTGGTACGCGGGCAGCGCGTAGTTGTTGCGACTCGAATAGTCGAAGAATGCGCAGTTGTTGAACTCGTAAATCTGGTCGGGGATGGTGACAAAGCCACCCGATGTGAGTTTGAAGGTTGACGAAATTGTCCAAGCATGGGTGAGTTCGTAACTGCCTGTGAGCGAGAGGTTATGGCGGATGTCGTAGCGCGGCGAGTAGTAGCGGTTCTGGTTCACACCGTCGATTTTGTACTGCGTTTTGGCCAATGTGTAGCCAATCCAGCCGGTGAGGCGTCCGCTCTTGCGCTCGGCCAGCAACTCGATGCCGTAACTGTAACCTTTTCCGTGAAGCAACTGCGTGGTAAGGTGCTTGTTCATAAAAATGTTGGCATTGTCCTTATAATCAACCAGATTGTTCATCGTCTTGTAGTAAACTTCGGCCGAAAGCTCTATACCCGACTCCTCAAGCCGATGGTAATATCCGGCCACAATCTGGTGCGACTCCTGCGGCTTCAGATGCTCGTCGGGAGAAATCCACACATCGGTTGGCAGACCAACCGTTGAGTTGCTCAACAAGTGCATATACTGCTTTGTGAAGGCGTACGACAGTTTAACCGACTGATACTGACCAATATCGTATTTGAGCGAGAATCGAGGCTCCACGCCGCCGTAAGTCTTCACAATCTTGCCTCGGCCGTAAGCCGCACTGTCGCGCACCGAGCCGTCGGAATAGTAGTTGTAGATTGTGTCGGGGCCAATGTTCGAGAACGACGACAAGCGCACGCCATAGTTGACAGTGAGAGCGTCGGTGAGGCGGTGGTCGTTGCCAAGGTAGCCGACAAGCTCAACGGCACGCTTGTGGTTAAGCTCATACTCGCGGGTAATTGACTTCTCATCTTGAGGAGCCACGCGGCCCGGCTCAAAGTGGTGGTAGATGGCCGCCACACCGTATTTCAGATTGCTGCCTCGGCCGTAGTGATAGGTGAAATCGTATTTCAGCCCCATCTCGCGAATGCGGGCCGTCCAGTCGAAACGGCGCACATCCTCCCAAATTGAGTATTTGTAGTTGTACTGGCTGCCGTAGAGCGTGAGGTTCGAGAACAGTTTTGCGTTGAAAATGTGGTTCCAGCGCAGTGTGCCGGTGGTGTTGCCCCACTCCAGGTGGTTCTTGTTGTTGAGAGCGAAGCACAGAAACTCATCAGCCCCCGTGTAGGCGCTCAGATAGACGTGGTTGCTGCTGTCGATGTTCCAGTTCAGCTTGGCGTTGAGGTCGTAGAAGTTGATTTTGTCGTCGGTGTTGTCGATGGCTTTCAGATAGAGGCCGACGTAACTTCCGCGCCCCGACACAATGAACGACGCCTTGCCTTTGGCAATTGGGCCTTCGAGCGTGAGGCCGCTAGCGGTGAGACCGATGTTTGCCGTGGCGTGAAACTGATTCATATCGCCCTCGCGCATTGCAATATCGACAACCGACGAGAGCCGCCCGCCGAACTGCGCCGGATAAACGCCTTTATAGACGGTTGTATTTTTCAGAATATCAGTGTTGAAGGTTGAAAAGAAGCCCAGCGCGTGAGTGGGGTTATAGACTGGCGCCTCATCGAGCAGGAAAAGGTTCTGGTCGTAGGAGCCGCCACGCACGTAAAGGTTCGATGCGCCCTCGTTCACAGCTTGAATGCCGGGCATCAGTTGGAGTGTTTTCAGCAGGTCGGGCTCGCCCAAAGCCGATGTCACCATTGTGATGCGCTTCGGCTGCAACTGCGCAATGCTGGTGGTGCTCATCTCGCGGGCGTTCTTCTCGCCCGTAACCACCACCTCGCCAATCTCGTTTCGTGCTTCGCTCAGTTTAATGTCGAGGCGCATATCTTTTTCAACATCAACATCTTTGCTGATGTTATCGTAACCTAAATATGAAATCACAACCGTATGGCGGCCTTTGGGCAAAGTGAGCGAGTAGAACCCGTAACTGTTTGTAGCAGTGCCAATGCCCAGTTCGGGGCAATATACGGTGGCCGAAATCATTGTCTCACCGCTTGCGGCATCGGTAATGGTGCCGTGTATGGTGGCCTTTTGTGCAAAAGAGGTCGCCGCAAATACCGCAACTATCAGTGTAAGAATCAGTTTTTTCATTTTACCACCTGTTGTATTTTTCGTTATATTCTTCTTCGCTCAACAAGCAGTACTCATAGTCGAACGATGCCGCGTTGAACACACCTAAAGCACCACCTTTGATGTTGGTTGGCGCCGAGGCTGGCGCCGGCGTATAAACTCCGCCGTCGTAACGGATTTGGTTTATCAGCGAATTGTAATAATCGTAAACCTCTTTGGTTACGGAATACATCATCAGCTTTTGTGATGGATATCTTTCAAACCACCAACTGTCCTTTCTCCAACCTTCTGTTGAAACCCCGCCACAAAGGTCCATACCCTTAAAGCCGGGCTGCAATAATTCGTCGCTTATAATGCTCACGCTCCACGTATATTGACCGTTTGAGAACGGAAGAGGTTCTTCCCCATCCCCTTTTTTGAATACATAATAGTTGTCCTCGTTGGGATTGTCGTGGAACCATACGTATGGTATTTCTCCAACAGCACCGTCAGTAAATTTATCGGCTTGCCGATGTGTTATGGTGTCAATTTTAATGGCACTCGGCATTGTGCATTCCGATGTGTAGGTATGTCCGCGCCATTCAACCTTCAAATAGTAAGTATGCCCAGCCTTGCCTTGCAGTTTTGTAGTCTGAAAATAACATTGAGTTGACAATCTGTGGTCATAAACAAGCATTGAATCGATTACGCCTATATTGTCATAGATTGGAAACCACACAATCGAATCTTCACCTGATTGGGTTGTATATCGTGTGTAGTGGCTCCATATAGAATCGGCAGCAGGAATCAGGGTGTCAACAACGCCCTCATCGTCGGATATGATAATGAGAGCATCGTCAACCCATTGATTTAAATCACTTTCAGTTGAGCCACTCAATCCCAATTTGGTGTAATATGGAGGTTTGCCGTTGGTGATTTCAGCATCGATAACCAATTTAGTCTCGGGATGGAGTTGCAGGTTATATTCCTCGGTGCATGCATTTATTAGCAAACACAAAAAAACTATTATTCCAGTAAGTGATTTTGTTCTCATTTTAAGTTTATACGTTCTTTTAATGACTATATTGCAAAATAGATGTGGTTATCGGTGTTTTTCAAAATTTTGTTATCCGAAACATCTATCATTTCCCCGTAATTTGTCTGCTGTGATAACGGAATTCAAATATAGTTGTTTTGTCATTTCAGTCAGAGATGCCGTTTTTTGGGAATGCAGCGGAATTGTCATAACAAAAAAGGGCTGTCTCAGCGGGCAACCCTTGTTATGTGTGTTTGACAAAATCCTACCAGTCGTCATCGGAAGACGGAGTTTCAACTTTTGGTTTTGCGGCCTCAGTCAACTGTTTTTCAACTATCTCGGTGAATACGCAACTGGCAACATATGCGCTTGAGCCAATCTTTTTACGCAGAGGGTCTTGCTCGTCGTAGAACGGATAGCATTTCTTTGAAGTCCAAGAAGTTCCCGAGTTAATCACATAATCCTTGATGGTGGTGGTCAGCCTTGCCTTGCCATCTTTAATGTTGATTTTCACAATCATATTCACACTTACAACTTGGTGTGGGAAGGTTACAACGTTCTTGATGTTGACATTGACAATCAACGCTCCGGTTTCTTTGCTGTTTGTTTGAACTGCAGCCGTTTTGTCGGCAAAAGTTTTTGTAAACCAGCCATTTATGTTGTCGTAGATTTTATCTTTGTCCATACCGGCGCACTCAATAACGTTGCTGTAGGTGAGTTGGTCGTTTTTGTCAAGTTCAAATTTCGATTTCAACGAAGTTGCCGCCTCCACATATTGATGTTTGTGGTCGGCCTTGCCATCGTATTTGTCGAGGTCGTATTTGGCAAATGAATCGCCAGTTAGAATCTGCGCCGAAGCCCCTATTGCGCCAAGCATAAAGAGGCTGACTGTTAGTGCTTTAATTTTCATTTCAGTTCTTTGGTTAATTGTACTTCAACTTCTCAAGTACGGTTATTTTTCATAAGGCGCTGAAGTTGCATGCCGTCGGCACAACACCGATTGCAAATATAGTCAATAAGATTTGTTTTGAAAGCCGATTTATCGAGATTTTTGAACTTAAACCAGTTAATCTAATAATGGGTTTACATAATCGTCAGAGGCAAAATAATCTTCGGTGATGTTGTATTTATAATCAATATGGACATACCTTGTACCATCGCTACGCGAACTCGATTCGCGTTCTTTATAATTCTGGGGAAGCAGCAAATTTCTTCTTGAATAATTTGATTTAACGAACAGCAGCGAATCAACTTTTTGCTCATTCTCAATCTTATATACCAATAGAGTGTCTGATTCGAAAATGATTGGTTCAGGCCAGTCTTCGCATTTCCACACGAAAAAAACATCCGTATCAGAACAATAATCTCCTTTACATACTATAGAAGTGTCCTTCGATATTAATTTCAATTCAACATTAATTTTTCTACAATGAATAGTGACATTATAATAATAGTATTCGTCATTAACACAAGATGTTACGAAAAGAATGATTGCGCAACAAATGAATAAAATTGACTTACTTTTAGAGTTATTCATTTTAGAATTGTTTAATATAAATTGTCATCCTGCTCCGTAAACAATGGATTTTCATAGTAATCGGAACTGAAATATTCCTCTGTGATTTTATAAGAGTAGTGGTGTTCTCTTGTCCCTTCTTGTGAATCTTCCGCGAGCCTATATTTATAGTTTTGAGGCAACATTAAGTTTTTTGTTGAGCAATTTGTTTTATCAAACATTATTGAATCCACAATTTGCTGATTTTCTATTTCATACACCACCAAGGCATTTGCATTGAAAATAGACGATTCGAATTCTTCAGCACCTATATAATGCCAAAGAAAATCTGCATAATCGTAGTAATACGGTCCGTCATTGTGTGTTATGGAGAATTCGTCCTTTATAACCTTTATTTTAATTTCAGTTTCCTGGCAATAAATGGCAATATCATAATAGTCAGTCATTGAGGTGCTGCAAGCCGCAGTGACCAATCCGAATACTATAAAACTTACAATCTGTCTTATTCTATTTATCATATTTCCGAATCGAGCGAACTAATTGATTTGTAACAAATAGACTACGGCTTTATAAATCCAATTTCCCCTGTCGGAAGTAGTTTGCAACCACCTCGGCCTTGGCGTGGCCGATAATCTTCTCGAGCGTTTCAAGTGACGCGGCGCGCATTGCGTCAACGGTTTTCAGTTCGCCGAAGAGAGCCTCTTTGGTTTTGTCGCCGATGCCTTTAATGCCGTCGAGTTCTGACACAAGGAATGCTTTTGAGCGTTTGTTGCGGTGGAAGGTGATGGCCGCGCGGTGAACCTCCTCCTGCATTCCTGCAAAGAATCGGAAAATGTCGTCGGTACGGCGTATCTCAATGTGTTTCGGCGGAAATCCGATTAGAAGTTCGTTGGTTGAGTGCTTGTCGTTTTTGGCAAGCCCCAGTATGGAAATATTCAACCCGAGAGCGTCTTCCGTAGCCTGACGGATTGACTCCATTTGCCCCACACCGCCGTCGGCGACAATCAGGTCGGGCAGGGGTTGCGCCTCGGCCATAAGACGGGAGTAGCGGCGGTTTACCACTTCAAACATTGAGGCGTAATCGTCGGGACCCTCAACAGTTTTTATGTTGAACAGCCGGTAGTCTTTTTTCGACGGCTTTCCGTCTTTATAAACAACGCAGGCGGCAACCGGAAACGCGCCCTGAATGTTTGAGTTGTCGAAAATCTCTATGTAGCGCGGAATGTTGGGCAGATGCAGTTTTTTCTGAACCGACACCAGCAGGTCGATAGGATTGTTACGGTTGCGCAGGGCGCTGCGCTTGAGTTTCTCAACGGCGTACATGTGCGCGTTTTTCTCGCACAGTTCAAGCAGTTTTTTCTTGTCGCCGCGCTGCGGAACAACAAAGTTTATGTTGTCGAGGCTGAAGTCGATTTCGAACGGCACAATAATCTCTGCCGAGGTGCTCAGCCGTCGTTGCCGCGCCTCCTCAATGACCGATAGCAGCAGCGAGTCGAGTTCCTCCTCAATCCGTTTCCTCATTTCGAAGGTGTGCACCTGCACAATGGCGCCGTTCACCACCTTCATAAAACTGATGTAGGCGCAGTCGTCGTCATCGATAATCGAGAAGACATCGACATTGTGGATTGTTGGGCTCACAACCGTCGATTTGCTCTGGAACTCCGACAGTTTGTCTATTTTATTCTTAACCTTCTGTGCCTCTTCGAATTTGTACTCCTTACTTAAAGCATTCATTTTAGTCTTTAGCAGGTCGATGACGGCGTTCGAGTTGCCCTTCAGAATCTCTTTTATGTTGCTGATGGCTTCGGCGTAATCCTCCTCTGTCTGCAGCCCCTCGCAAGGCCCCAGACAGTTGCCGATGTGGTGCTCAAGGCAGATTTTGTAGCGGCCTTTGGCAATGGCGTCGCGGCTCAAATTCAGGGCACAGGTGCGCAGTGGGTAGAGTTGGCGGATAAGGTCGAGCAGCGTTTTCAGCGCGAAGCCCGACGTGTACGGCCCAAAATACGATGAGCCGTCGCGGATGAAGTTGCGCGTTGAGAATATGCGCGGGAAAGGCTCATTCTTGATGCAAATCCACGGATAGGTCTTGTCGTCTTTCAGCAGCGAGTTGTAGCGCGGCTGGTATTTCTTTATCAGATTGTTCTCGAGCAGAAGCGCGTCCTGCTCTGTATCCACCACAATATGCTTGATGTCGGCAATGTTACGCACCAGAATCCGCACCTTGGCACGGTCCTGATACTTGTTGAAGTACGACGACACGCGCCGCTTCAGCCGTTTGGCTTTGCCCACGTAGATGATGGTTCCGTTCTTGTCGAGATACTGGTAAACGCCGGGGCTCTCGGGCAGCACGGCAACCAATTCTTTCAGGCGGGCAATATGTTCGTCGGCTGATTGCATTCACCTGTGGTTTAAAGGCGGAATGTTTTTGCTTAATCGGCGGTAATTCCTTCTGAACAATCGGATTTTATGAATTTGTCGCCGCCTTTCAGTTTGATATGGAAAAAGTTAGATGAGCCTTCTTCAATAAACACCAATTCATTATCAAGCATTATGAATCTGTTTGTAAGAGTGCCATCGTTTATTGTCAGCACGCCATGCTCGGTTTGCCATTTTCCATGGCCGATGTAACTGCTCAACATGCCTTCGTAAAAGCTGAACGTGCCGTCTTTGTTGATGGTTATTGAGAAATTTCCGCCAAAACCTTCGCCTTCGTAAACGTAGGTGTTATTCGTTTGCAAGTCATCGTCCGACGAGTTGCAGCTTGCCATAAATAATGCTACAACAAGCATTATCGGCATCCATAGTAGTCTGATTTTCATAACAATTTGATTTTTAAAACATAACAAAAATATAAATTTTGCTTGAAGAAAACTATTTTTCCCTTTCATTTTTCAATGGCACTCGTGGTGCTGGCAGCCGATGCCCGAATCAGTCAATGTGTCGTTTAGGTAGGCTTCGGCTACATCTTTCACGTTGCCCGAGCAGCCGCGAATTACCATAATATTCTGTGAGTTGAGCACGTTGAGCGCGCCGTCGCCCATATTGCCGGCGAGCATCACGTTCACGCCCATCTGCCGCAGAGTGAAGGCGATGTTGCTCTTGCAGCCGCAGCCTTCGGGCGACGGAACGGTCTCGGCGCCAGTAATCTGCTTGTTTTCAACTGTATAGACGGTATATTCCTTGCAGTGTCCGAAATGGTCATCCACGCGGCCATCGCGAGTGGGGATTGCTATTTTCATATCAGTGTGTTTTGTTTCGGGCAAAGATAAAACGATTTTGGCGATTCAGTACCGACTAATTGACCTCTCCCATATCACTCAACAAAAACGGCCCGCCGCAAAAGCAGCGAGCCGCAATTACTATAATGTGTGTTTAAAAACTACGCGTTCAAGCTCTGCTCGCGCATGTTGGCGCGCTTGCGCTCGGTTTCGTCGAGAATAATCTTGCGCAGACGCATTGAGTGCGGCGTAATTTCCACATATTCATCCTTTTGGATGTACTCAAGCGCCTCTTCGAGCGAGAATTTCACCGGCGGTGCAATGCTCACCTTCTCGTCAGAGCCCGAAGCACGCATGTTGGTGAGTTTCTTTGTTTTAGTCACGTTTATCACGATGTCCCCCGGGCGGGTGCTTTCGCCGATAACCTGACCGGCGTAAACTTCTTCCATCGGCTCAATGAAGAATTTGCCGCGGTCTTGTAACTTATTGAGTGCGTATGCGATGCTGGTTCCGCTTTCCATCACAATCAGCGAGCCGTTGATGCGTTTCTCAATCTCGCCCTTGTAAGGTTCAAAATCAATGAAGCGGTGTGCAATCACAGCCTCGCCCGCGGTAGCGGTCATCATATTGCTCGACAGGCCGATGATACCGCGCGATGGAATTTTGAAATCCAAATGCACGCGGTCGCCCTTGCGGTCCATATTCAGCAGTTCGCCCTTACGGCGTGTCACCATCTCAATGGCCTTGCCCGAGCAGTCTTCCGGCAGGTCGATGGTGAGTTCCTCAACAGGCTCACATTTTTCGCCATCAATCTCTTTTATAATCACCTGTGGCTGACCAACTTGCAGTTCGTATCCCTCGCGGCGCATTGTCTCAATCAGAATGGACAAGTGAAGCACGCCACGGCCGTAAACGGTGAACGCATCGGCCGAGTCTGTCGGCTCAACGCGCAGCGCCAGGTTCTTTTCGAGTTCTTTCTCAAGACGATCTTTCAGGTGGCGCGATGTCACAAATTTGCCGTCCTTGCCAAAGAATGGCGAGTTGTTGATTGTGAACAACATACTCATAGTCGGCTCATCAACTGCGATTGGCGGCAGAGCGTCCGGATTCTCGTTGTCGGCAATGGTGTCGCCGATTTCGAATCCCTCAATGCCCATCACGGCGCAGATGTCGCCGGCCTCAACCTGGTCAACCTTCGCCTTGCCCATTCCCTCGAACACGTAAAGTTCCTTCACGCGCGATTTCACAATTGAGCCGTCGCGTTTGCAAAGGCTGATTTGCTCGCCAGAGTGGATGGTGCCACGGTGAACGCGGCCCACAGCGATTCGGCCCACGTACGATGAGTAGTCGAGCGATGTGATGAGCATCTGCAGCGAGCCTTCTTCGGCGTGTGGTTCGGGAATATATTTAAGGATGGCCTCAAGCAGCGGCAGCATATCGGTCGACGGCTTTTTCAGGTCGTCGGTCATCCAGCCGTTCTTTGCCGAGCCGTAGATAACCGGAAAATCCAGTTGGTCCTCGTTGGCGTCGAGTTGGAACATCAGTTCGAAAACCTGCTCGCAAACCTCGTCGGGGCGGCAGTTCTGCTTGTCAACCTTGTTGATGACAACAATCGGTTTCAAGCCGATTTGCAGGGCTTTCTGAAGCACAAAACGAGTCTGCGGCATCGGGCCTTCGAAGGCGTCAACCAAAAGCAGAACGCCGTCGGCCATATTCAGCACGCGCTCAACCTCGCCACCAAAATCGGAGTGCCCCGGAGTGTCGATGATGTTGATTTTCACACCCTTGTAAACCATCGAAACGTTTTTCGACAGGATGGTTATGCCGCGTTCGCGCTCAAGGTCGTTGTTGTCGAGAAAGAGTTCGCCGGCCGCGTGTTCCTTAAACTGTTTGGTTTGCAGAAGGATTTTGTCGACCAGTGTAGTCTTGCCGTGGTCGACGTGCGCGATGATTGCAATGTTTCTGATTTGCTTCATTTTTAGCCCAAATTTTTGAGGGTGCAAAAGTAGTAATTTTTACAAGATTGCGTATCGGTTGACAAAAAGATAGAATAAATAATTTGCTTTCAGGCTGTTGAAGGGCGTTTGCCGCGATGCCAAGTCCGGTTTTTTGAGGCTGCAGCCGATGTTTTGAATGCGATTAACGCGCGCGGCGCCGATTTTTCGGCACAAATTGTACCGATAAAAGCCGTTTTTGTCCTAATCGCGAAAGCCTGCCGAAATCTACTTTTGCGGCAGATTTTTGAAACGACTGACAATGTTATTTTTAGGCATTCTGCTCACATCAGTGGCCGCACAGGCCGACACAGCCATCAACCTTGAAGGAGTTGAGGTTACGGCATCGTTCAAGGTGCGTGCCGATATGCGGACAATGCCGCTTGCATCGTCGTCGTTTTATCTGAAAGACATTGAGCGACAGCAGATTAAATCGATTTCCGATTTTGCCGCCACCACACCCAACCTGCACATCCCCGACTATGGTTCGAGCACAACATCAAGCATTTACATCCGCGGAATGGGCAGCCGAATCGACAATCCGGCCGTGGGAATGTACGTTGACGGCGTGCCGTTTCTGAACAAAAGTTCGTTTGATGAGCCACTTTGGGATGTTCGCCGGATTGACGTTCTGCGCGGGCCGCAAAGCACACTCTACGGGCGCAACACCATCGGCGGAATCATCAGTGTATCAACACTTTCGCCATTTGATTACACCGGAACACGCATCAGTCTTGAATCCGGCAACGGCCAGATGTGGCGCGCTTCGGCATCGTCGTATCTGCAACCGACCGACCGCTTCGGATTGAGCGCAGGGCTGAGCATCGGCCACACGGGTGGATTCTTCAGCAATGAGTTCACCGGCGACCACTGCGACTGGCGCAACAGCGGCAGTGCACGTTTGCGGCTGATGTGGCACACGGGCGATTGGACTATCGATAACTCATTGAATGTCAACCTAACAAACGAAGGCGGTTATGCCTATGCACAGTTCGACACTGCTCGACGCACCACACTGCCAATAACTTACAACGATGAGTGCGGCTACCGTCGTCTGCACATCGCCGAAGGACTTGTAGCTCAACGCAATATGAATGCCGTAACGATGAAAAACGTGCTCTCGCTGCAATATCTCGACGACGATTTGCGGCTCGACCAGGACTTCACAACGCGCAGCCTTTTCACCCTGCAGCAGACTCAGAAAGAATACACCGTAAGCGATGAACTTGCGTTTCAGAATACCGATAAATCGCAGACTCTTAATTGGTTGGCAGGTGCAGCGGCATTTTTCAAGCACAATCGGATGAGTGCGCCCGTGAAGTTCAAAACCGACGGCATTCACGAGTTGATTCTGGACAACGCCAATCACGGACTGCAGACGGTTTTCCCAGACGACAGTCTGAGTTTCAGCGAGGATGAGTTCACCATCGGCAGCCGCTTCACAACGCCCACCATCGGGCTTGCTGCCTACGGACAAGCCGAATTACGGCTGTCGGATTTTGTGTTGACGGCAGGTCTGCGGGCTGATTATGAACGTATTGCGTTCGACTACGCCAACAGCGCCGAAGTGCACTACAATTTCTCGTATACAATGCGCGACTATCGCCTGTCGCGGACGGCCATCAGCGGCAGCGAGCACCAGACCTTTGTGGAACTGATGCCGAAACTGTCGGTGCAATACGTTGTGGGTGAGCAAAATATCTATCTGTCGGCGGCACGCGGATTCAAGGCTGGCGGCTACAACTCGCAGATGTTTTCCGACATTCTGCAAAACCAGATGAAAGCCGACCTGATGGGCGCTCTGGGCGTCCATTTCAGCACGGGGACCGAGGGCTATCCTATTGATAAAGTGATTGATTACAAACCCGAACACGACTGGAATTTCGAGTTAGGGGCTCATTTCCGCACACCAAACCAGCGGCTCACCGCCGATGTGGCGCTTTTCAGCATCTTCTGCACCGACCAGCAGTTGACCGTTTTTCCGTCAGGCAAGGGCACTGGTCGTATGATGACCAACGCAGGCCGCTCACGTTCTGTGGGCGCCGAAGCCGCGCTGACAGCAAAACCTTGCAAATCCATAAGGTTGTCAGCCTCTTACGGCTACACCAACGCCACTTTCACCGATTACGATAACGGCCTGACCGATTTTTCGGGCAACCATCTGCCTTACGTTCCGCAGCACACCGTTTCGACCACTGCCGACTACGAGCGAACCATCAGTAATCGTTTTATAAACAGCGTTTTAGCACAACTGCGCTACACTGGCGCAGGACGCATCTATTGGGACGAAGCCAACAGAGTCTGGCAAGACTACTATTCGCAATTGGGTGCGTCGGTTGGCGCAAGCGGCAATGTCTGGAATCTGCAACTTTGGGCAAAAAATATTACCAATCAAGATTTTGCAAACTTTCATTTCACGTCGGTTGGCCGGACATTCCTTTCGAAAGGGAAGCCGCGGCAAATCGGCCTAACATTGAATCTTTTTTTATAAACAATTAAATATCAGTTAAAATGAAACATTTTTTTAGTTTTTTGATTTGCGCCGCAATGCTCTCATTTGTGGCTTGTGACAAGAGTGACGACAAAGATGTCAACCCCACACCTGAAGCAGCATCGGCTTTAGGAACAGTTACAGTGACGCAGGCCGACGGCAGCGAGTTCAGCAAAGACAGCGTGAGCGTAAGCCTGACATACGCCGAAGACAGCATGACCATCACTATGTTCAAGGTGAAATTTGCCGAACGTATGCCACTCGAACTCGACATGACCATCGGCGGTGTGCAGTACAGCAACAACGACGGCGACATCAAACTGTGGGGCAACAACATTGTTCCGCAAGCAATGGGCGGCGCGTTCCCGAAGTACACCATCACCAATCTTGAAGGAAAAGTCAGCGACGGGGAAGTCTCATTCACAATGATGTGCGGCGAATATCCCACACGATTCAAAGGTGCGCTGATGAAGTAATTGACTATAACTCTTTCCTTTTAAAAGGTATTTAAACAGAGTTTAGTCTGGTTTGAAAACAAAAAACGCAAGGGCGGAAATCTCCACTCTTGCGTTTTGCATTTCAGCCTCAATGTTTTACAATTTGGCTTTATACATATGGCACTCGCCATCGCCATCCAAATCTAATATACAGAAATACAAAGTGTTAGTTCTTTTGCTATAAGTTATGCCTCCATAAAGATGCTTGTTGCCGCCGAGTTTGTATCTGGCAATCAGGTTCCCGTCCCAATCGAACCTGAAAACCTCAGCGTTTGCGTCGCATGTTTCCGTCATTTTGTTGCTGAAAATATCACTTTCTTCTTCTTTATATTTGTGTGTACGCTCGTTCAATACAAAAATGCTCTCGTCATCGCCGCCTGGAGAACGGTAATAGAAATTTCTTCCATAACTTTCATTCCACCACACGCGACTCATACCATGAATAACATCATATTTGCCGTCGTCAGGTTCCGGGCCGTTTATTCTTTTTATCAGATTCAAATCCAAATTAAACACCTTTACGTATGGACGGTATGCGTTGAAGCAAAGCACGCGGTTTTTCTTTTTGTTAATCGAAAAATATTCACGGGAAATGTCTGACATCTTGCATTTTACACCTATATAGTCAGTTTCGTTGTACTCCGGAACGCATCGTCCGCTTTTGCTGAACCAATAGAACTCGGGCAGTTTCGTGTACGACTCGCAACCTTCAATAACGCCGTCGTAATAGTAATCGTTGTTTGCCAGAATTAAAGTGTCGTCCAATGAACACCATCCCGACGAAAAGTTGTTGCGTTCTGTTCTGATAATGTTTGGCTTGTAGTCGTTGCCATGCATAATGGCGGAATCGAGATTTATAGACACAAATTTACCACTCGGGCACATTATATCTAAATGATTAAAAGAAAAACTCGTGTATGAATAGAGCAACTCGCGTGGGCCTCGGCCGTTGGTGAAATAATCGGCAATTATTTCGCCGTTGTTCAGATTGACCAGCGTCACCATCTTTTTCATTGGGAATGGGTTTTGGAACTTATTCACAATCAGAATGGTGTCTTGATAAATATACAAACTGTTACGCCCCATTGTGTAGTTCTCGGGCAAGTCGATTTTCTCCAACTGGAGCGTCTGCACGGGCGGCAGTTTTTCCTCCTGAAGGGTTACAATCTCGTACTCTCCGGTTGATTTTCCGGAATTACAGGCCGCCACAACTGACAGCATCAGCATTGCTGTGGCTAAATGTTTTGTTCGCATAATTTGTTAGTTTGTAGTTATTTAAATGTGTTTATCGGCACTAGTTGCATACTGCGAAACAAAAATAGGAAACAATTTTTACTAAAGCAATAGTCATGTGCTTGGAAAATGTAAATTTCTGATATTAAACACCAACAAATCCAAATCGCAGTTGGGCTAATCCTTCTGCAACCTTTTCTTGGAAAAAGCCATCAACAAAGCGCCAACTATGGCTGGCAGAGCCACGTTTATAAGCCATAAGGCAAGCGTTGCAGCAACAATCTGTGTTGGACTACCGCCCAGCGGTGTCACAAACAACAGTGCCATTGAACCGCGAACTCCCCATTCGGCAAGCGCAAATGTGGGAATGACAGAGACAAAACAATACATCAATGCTATGGAGCGAAAGGCATCGATAGTTTCAAGATTGATTTCCGATGATTGAAGTATCAGTTGAAATTGAATGATGAAAACAACTGTGCGACAAAGCGATAAGAAAAGCACAACAGCAAGTTGCCATTTGGTGTGCTGCCCTGCCGCACGGACAAACTTTTCGAGCCATTGCCAATGGCTGAAACGGAAACGAGAGGCTAATGAGCCCATAAAGAAATAGGCAACGCAAACAACGGCAGCCAAAACAATTAGAACGGCGGCTGTGGCGACGGCATGGCAACCAAACCACTCAAGAAAATCGGGCAGCACCGGCTTCATGCAGAAAGCCACCACGCCCAGCAAGGCGATTGATAGCATCTGCGCCCAGCCACCCACAAACGCCGACATGGCTCCTGCCGTGCGGTTTTCGGGTTTGAGCCACGCTATGCGACCGGCAAAATCACCCACCCGGTTGGGGGTGAGCATGGAAACAGCCAATCCTGCCAAAACCGACCTGAACGACTCTTTCACGGTTAGCGTTTGTAAATCAGAGGTCAGAACCTGCCATTTGCGGGTTTCGAGCAGCCAGTTGAGAGGCATGAGCAACACTGCGGCCAGCAATGGCGCAACAGTCGGGCTGAATGAGGCAAAAGGCTCGCCATCGGCTAGTTGCGCATACACCTTCCAGCCGATAAACGCCAGCGAAGCAACCGCTACAGCAATTTTCAAAACCGATGCCCATTTATTGTTCATTTAACGATTCAAATAACTCTATTGAACACGCTCTTTTTTATGTTGTTATGCCACAATCTCCCACCCTAGCACAATGTCCTGAACCTTGTCAGTATATTCCTCAACCGAACGGCATTTTTTCACCGTTTTGAAGGCTCGATGCGCGTCGGCAAACATCTGCGACCAATACTCCCAGTAGGTTGTCATTTTTTGCAGGAAATGCCCCGCGCCCTGAAGGCGGTCGAGTTGCTTCTCGGCAATCGTGCCCACAAAACCCATCAGTTGGTTGCGCTTGACGAAAATGTTGGTTTCCACGCCCTTTATCTGACTGGCCAAGAACGAATTAGATAGCAGTCCGCGACCAATCATCAACTGGCTGATGGCAGGATTATCAGCCATCATCTTCTGTGCCTGCTCGGCAGTAACAATATCGCCATTGTAGGCCACCGGATGCGCCGATTTGGCAATAATCGCTGGCACAACGCTTTTGTCGGCCTCACCGCCATACATCTGCTTTGCAATGCGCGGATGGACGATTATCTCCTTAATCTTGTGGCGGTTAAGCACATCAATCACTGGCCACACCTCATCGGCCGACAGGTAGCCCAACCGCATTTTCACCGAAAGGGCAACATCGCTCTGCGCCTCATACTCAGTGAGAACCTGGTCGATGATGGCGGGATAAGGCAGCAACCCGGCTCCCAACTGCCGCTTTGCAACCATCGGAAACGGGCAACCCAGATTCCAGTTCAACTCGGCGTAGCCCATTGCCGCCACGGACTCGGCAACTTGCAGAATATCAGCCGATGTGTTTGCCATCACCTGCGGCACCACGGTCATTCCGGCGTTCTGGTCGGGAGCAATATCGGCAAGGCTTTTCGGCTTAATCTGCCCGCCTTCAATCTTGATGTAAGGCGCATAATAAGCGTCAACCCCGCCAATATGGCTGAGAGCCGTTCGGTAGATGCGGTCGGAAAAGCCCTGCATGGGGGCCAAAGAGATTCTCATTTTGCCTGATATTTAATGCAAACTTAAAATAAAAACCAACTCAAAAATCTTGTGCATCCGATTGCGATTTAATTTAGGCTTGCACAAATTTTTTTTGTTTATTTACGCTGTCAAATTTGACTTATAATATATGAGTGAATCCATTTTGAAGGCTCTGATGCAACTTTTTGCCATCATTGCCACAGCAAACAAAGATGGCGTGAACGAGAAATCACGCTCCATTGTTGAATCATATTTGAAACTGATGCTGGCATCGGAGCAGGTGAATGAGTATCTGGCTCTGTTCGACCGCTATCTTGAGGAGCGCGGCGGCGGCGTCAAGAAAGACGACACCCAGCAGTCGCGCAAGCGCACATCGCTCAACTCAGTGAAGGTGCTGCGCATCTGCGAGCAGATCAACGGCGAACTGAAGCAGGACCAGAAGTTGCTGGTGCTGTTACAGTTGCTTGAGTTCATCTGCTTCGACGCAAACATAACCGAGCAGGAACTCGACTTTGTGAAGACCGTATCTGACATCTTCAATATTCCTGAAGATGAATACTTTAACAGTTACGCCTTCACTCTTAACCCAAAAATCGACGACATTCCGCACAAGGAGAACATTCTCATTCTCGACAAGAACAACGAATCGCCGAACGCCGAGGTTAAACACTTGCGTTTCAAGGATTTGGAAGGCCGCGTGATGATTCTGTTCCTGCCGTCGATCAATGCCTACGCGTTCCGCTATGTGGGCGAGACCGACCTCTACCTAAACGGCCACAGCATCATGCTCAATCGCACCTACATGCTGCCCAAAGGCTCGGCCATCCGCAGCCCGCGCATCGGCTCAATCTACTACAGCGACATTGTTTCGAAGTTCATCAATGCAATGAACGCTGAGAAGGTGGTGTTCACTGCCAAGGACGTGGAGTTCCGATTCAAAGGCAGCAAGAACGGTCTGCACAACTTCAACTTCTGCGAACAGGGCGGCGAACTCATCGGCATTATGGGCGGCAGCGGTGTTGGAAAATCGACATTGCTCAACGTGCTCAACGGCAATCTGCAACCGCAGAGCGGCGAGATTCTCATCAACGGCTACAACATCTACACCGAAAAGGAGAAACTGAACGGCGTTATCGGTTTTGTGCCGCAAGACGACCTTTTAATTGAGGAACTTACTGTATATCAGAACCTTTACTATAGTGCAAAACTCTGCTTCAGCGAATACACCGAGGAGCAGATTAACGAGGCTGTGAACAAGGTTTTGGAAGACCTTGATCTGAAAGCCACCGCCGACCTGGTGGTGGGCAACCCGCTGAACAAAACCATCAGTGGAGGTCAGCGCAAGCGTCTGAACATCGCTCTGGAACTTATCCGCGAGCCGCTTGTGATGTTTGTCGACGAGCCTACTTCGGGACTTTCGTCGATGGACTCGGAAATGGTGATGGACCTTTTGAAGGAGCAGACGCTGAAAGGTAAATTGGTGATTGTCAACATTCACCAGCCGTCGTCGGTCATCTTCAAGATGTTCGACAAACTGCTGATTATGGACAAGGGCGGCTACCTGGTTTACTACGGCAACCCGGTTGACTCGGTGGTTTACTTCAAGACCATGAGCAACCACGTAAATGCCACAGAAAGTGAGTGTTATCACTGCGGTAACATCAATCCGGAGCAGGTGCTGCAGATTCTGGAGTCGAAAGTGGTTGATGAGTACGGCCGCACCACCCACAAGCGCAAGACAACACCTGAGGAGTGGGCAAAAATGTATGAGGAGCACTCAAAATCGAAGATAAAATTCGACACCGAAAAGCAGGACCTTCCAAAGAACAACTTCAGCATTCCGGGAATGTTCAAGCAGTTCCGCATCTTCTGCGAGCGCAATATTCTGTCGAAACTGGCCAACCGCCAGTATATGCTCATCAACTTCCTTGAGGCACCGGTGCTGGCGCTCATTCTGGCCTACTTCACCAAGTACATCGCTGGCGAGGGCGGCAACCCGAACATCTTTGTGTTCAGCGGCAACGAGAACCTGCCCATCTACCTGTTTATGGGCGTTGTGGTTTCAATCTTCATCGGCTTGACCGTGAGCGCCGAAGAGATTATCCGCGACCGGCAACTTTTGAAGCGCGAATCGTTCCTGAACTTGAGCCACGTCAGCTATCTGAACAGCAAAATAGCCGTTCTGTTTGTGATTTCGGCCATTCAGACGCTCTCGTTCGTGCTCATCGGCAACACAATAATGGAAATTCACGGTATGACGCTGGCCCACTGGCTGATACTGTTCACCGCTTCGTGCGTGTCGAATATGATTGGTCTGAACATCTCGGCCGCGCTCGACTCGGTTGTCACCATCTACATTCTGATTCCGTTCCTGATTGTGCCACAGTTGCTTTTCAGCGGCACAATGGTGAAGTTCGACAAACTGAACAAGGCCATTAGTTCGTACGAGGTGGTGCCGGTGATTGGCGACCTGATGCCGTCGCGCTGGGCCTACGAGGCAATGGCCGTGAAGCAGTATCGCGACAACGAGTATATGAAGAACTTCTTCCTGATTGAGCAGAAGAAGAGCGAGGCAGCCTACATCGGTTCATACCTTGTGCCGGCACTCAACAACAAGATTTCAAAACTGGCTGCAGCCGACGAGGAAACACGCAACCAGATTATCGGTCTGCTGCACACTGAGGTGTCGAAAATCAACGACCGCACGCCAAAACAGCAGTTTGAGAACATCGACCTGCTCACGCCCGAGAAATACAACGACGAGGTACAGGAAGAACTGAACGATTTTCTTGACAAGACTGCCAAACTCTACCAGCAGAAGCAGAACAAGGCCATCTCGGTTCTTGACCGCGAAATAAGCAACCTGGCCGAAGAGTTGGGCGGCAACAAGGCGCTTGTTGAACTGAAGAAGAACTACACCAACGAGGCACTGACTAATTTTGTGCTGAACCGCGTTGATATTGAGAAGATTCACGATATGGGCGACCATTTCATTCAGGTTTCCGACCCAATCTACAAGGAGCCTGAGTGCCACTACGGCCGCTCACATTTCTACGCTCCGTTCAAATGGATTGGCAACTGGCAGATTGACACCTTCTGGTTCAACATTCTCTTTATGTGGCTGATGGCCGGTGCGCTCTACGTGCTGCTCGTTTGCGACGGTCTGCGCTGGCTGATTACCAAACTGTCGAAAAGGCGTTAAAGGCACTTTGTAAAACGAAAAATGCTGCGCTGATTGAGGCGCAAAGCAGTATATAATAAATAGCCCAAGGCATAAGTTGCTTTGGGCTATTATTTTGATTACATCCAAGCAATGCATGCAACTAATTGTCAGGTTTATCGCTTACGCGAAAAATTGTAAGAAAATTGGATGATAAAATTTATAGAAAATTGATTTTACGCTGTTTATCTCTAGCCAAGTAAACCTATACTTTAATCAAACGATTGTTTTCGGATTGTTTTGGATTAGTCTGGTTAGAAACTGATTTTGAACAATTTTCATATAAATTTTCTAATGATTTCTGCCCGTCAGGGCAAGCAAAAAAAATAGGGGTGGAAGTTTATCCACCCCTAAATTTTTATCTGGTTTCGGTTGCTGAACCGGCCAATCGATTGACCGATTCAACAATTATCCGATTCACCATTAATCATTTATCATCACGCGTTTGGCTGCGCTGCCGGTCTTCACTACGTAAACGCCTGTGCCGTTAACCTGGATCTCGGTGCGGCCAGCCTCAGGTGCTACGCGGCTGATCAGGCTACCCATTGCGTTGTAAACGTAGATGTAATTTGTAGCGTTCTCAACTACAACAGTGTTGCCGTAAGCGAAGATGTTGACTGCCTCTGCAGCCTCGTCAGCAACTGCTGTGCCCGAAATCTCTTCCTCATCTTTCTCGAAGATGGCGGTGAACTCGAAACCGCTTGCCGTTACTTGCTTCAGCATTTCGGCTGTGAGCGTTACAGTGCGCGGGTTCTCGGTGTTCTCGTCGCTCCATTTAACAAAGTGGTAGCCCTCATCAGGAATGGCGGTGAGAGTGATTGTTGCACCAAACTCAAGTGTGTTCGAAGAAGCAGTGATGTTGCCGAAATTGCCGTTGAGTTTAACAACGTAAGAGTCGGCTGCGAACTTAGCCGTGTAGGTCTTGTTCTCGGTTATAGTCACCTTGCGCGGGTTGGCGGTCTCGCCGTCGCTCCATTTAACGAAGTGATAACCGGCGTTGGCTGTTGCTGTAAGCGTAGCCTCGGCACCATACTCGTAAGTGCCTGCGCCCTCAACCTTACCGTTTTTGCCCTTGAGTGTCAACTCATAGGTGTTGGCAGCAAACTCAGCCGCAAACATTGCGTTTTTGGTAACCTCAACAGTGCGTGATGCAGTTTTCAAGCTGTCGGTCCACATCACAAAGTGATAACCCTTGTTGGCTGTTGCCTTAAGAGTGGCCGATTCTCCGTAAGCGTAAGTACCTGCGCCAGTGATGGTTCCGTTGGCGGCCGAATCAACACTGATTGTGTAGGTGTTGGCTGCAAACACAGCGCTGAGGCTCAGGTTGCTCTTCACTGTCTCCTTGCGGGTGGCAGTCTCTACGCCGTCGTCCCACTTAACAAAGTGGTAGCCGGTGTTGGCTGTGGCGCTGATAGTTGCCTCTGCGCCATAGTTGTAAGTGCCTGCGCCGGTAACAGTTCCGTTGCTGCCCAAAACACGAACAGTGTAGGTGATGATTTCAAACTCAGCCACAAACTCAAGGTCGTTTGCCACAACTATGGTGCGCGGGTTCATTGCTGCGCCGTCGCTCCATTGTGTGAACTGATAGCCCTCAGCAGGAGTTACGCTGATGGTTGCACGTGAGTTGTACTCGTAGGTGCCTGCGCCAGTAGCAGTGCCGTTGGCAGCTGTAACCTTGATAGTGTAAGTGTTGATTGCAAATTCAGCCGTAAACTCAAGGTCGCTTGTAACGGTGGCCTTGCGTGTCTCGGTCTTCACGCCATCGCTCCACTGAGTGAAGTGATAGCCGTTGGCAGCCGTTGCGGTGAGAGTTGCCTCAGTGCCGTGGTCATACTTGCCTGTGCCCTCAACCGAGCCGTTGGTTGCCGAAGCCTTGACGGTGTACTGGTTGATTTCAAATTCAGCAGTAAGTTCAACATCTTTGTTGACGGTGATAGTGCGCTCGGCGCTGTTGTTGCCATCGCTCCAGCGAACAAAGTGATAACCTGCGTTGGCTGTGGCTGTCAGTTTGACCGATGAGCCGTGCTCAAACTTGCCGCTGCCTGTTGCCGTACCGTTGGCACCAGCCAAAACAGTAACATCATAAGTGTTGATTTCGAACTCAGCGGTGTAGGTCTTGTTGGCTTTAACAGTCACCTCACGTTGTGCATCAGTATTTTCATCGCTCCACTGAACAAAGTGATAACCAGCATTGGCTGTTGCCGAGATGATTGTCTTCTCATTGGCAACGAACGTACCCGAACCTGTTGCGCTACCGCCCTCGCCGGCTTTAACAGTAAGTGTGTAAACGCTCTCGTTTTCCGGAATAAATACCGGACGCAGAACCATATTGCTTGTAACAGTTGTCACAAGCGGGTTGGTGGTGTTGGTAGCGTTCCAGCGTACAAACTTGTAATTGGCATCAGGCACAGCCTTAAAGGAAACTGAAGTGCCGTGAATGTACGGATCGGGGCTTACGTCTTCAACCGTACCGTGCTCGGTTTCAACAGTAACAGTGTAGGTGTTGATATCAAAGTAAGCAGTTACATGGCTTTCTCCCGTCACAGTCACTTTGCGCTGAGCGTTTGACTCTCCGTCATTCCATCCTGTAAAGTGGTAGCCTGTGGCAGGAACGGCGGTGAGCGTTACCTCTGTGCCGTAAGCGTAGTTGCCACCTCCATTAACCGTACCGTTTGCGGCATAAGTGTGGATGTCGTAGTAGTTCGGCTCAAAGACTGCTGTCAGAGTGACATCGCCCTGAACTCTATAATAGCGTGTGCGCGATGTGGTGTTGTCGTCGGCCCAGTACAAGAAGTGATAACCCTCATCTGCAACCACCTCAATATATGCCTCATCGTTCCAAGCATACTCGCCTTCGCCCGAAACAACCTGACCGTGCTCAGCTACAATCGAAACATTGAATGTATCGACAGCAAATTCTGCCTGCAACTCAATATTATCTGTAACAATCACCTCGCGAGGGTTGGTCTTGTCGCCATCGCTCCACTGAACTAAGTGATAGTTCGGAATTGGTTTTGCGGTGAGTGTCGCAACATCGTTCTCAACGTATTGTCCGCTGCCCTCAACCGAGCCCCAGCCGCCAATGTTGGGGTTGGCATTGACATAGTAAGTGTTTGCCCCATAAGGTTTGAAAAAGGCCACATATTCTCCATCCTCTACTGCAGTAAAACCAAGCGGATTCTCGGTCTCGCCGTTGCTCCAGCGGAAGAATTCGTAATCATCGGCTGCTGTGGCTTCAAGTTCTACGTAGTCGCCGTAGTTGTATGTGCCACCGCCTTCAACATAGCCGTGCTCCTCGTTGGCGCTGGTAGCAGTAATTGTTATTGGTGCGCTGACAGTCAATCCAATCCTGCCACTGTTGCCACTGTTATAGAATCCTGCAATGATGTAATAGGTTTGGCCTGCCTCCAAATCGTAAGATATTTTGAAATCGTAGCCGTAATTATTCCATTTTTCCACCAGAGGATTCATGTCGGCATCAAGCAGACAGCCATACATATAGTCGCCATAACCATCAGATACGAAGGTATAGGTGTCGGAAACCTCAGGACGGAACACGCAATTGATGTTGCGGTATGTGGCATAAACTTCGTTGTAACCAATCTCAACTTCCTGAATTTCACGGCAAACGGCCACAGCATCAATATCTCCAGTAACACTTGCTGAATTAATATTTGCATAACTAAAAGCTGAGCCATCGTTGAAATCCCAGTAGGCAAAGAACCAGCCCTCATCGGGTTCGGCTGTGATAGTAAATTCATCGCCATAGTAGTAGGTGCCGCCACCGCTCACAGTAGCATGCTCTGAACTAACTGTAATGGTGAACTCGTCCGATTCAAATATGGCCTCATACTCGCCACTTTCTTCAACATTGAAGATGCGCGGGTTGGCGGTGACGCCGTCGCCCCACTGCACAAAGTGGCAGTAGTCATTGGCTGGCACGGCACGTAGTGTCACTTTTTCGCCATAAAGGTATTGGGTTGAAACATAATCGCTTAAGCCAGTAACCGTTCCCCAGTTCTCATTGTTGCTGTAAGCGTCGATGGTGTAAACATCATCCCAGTAATAACGGAAGATGGCCGTAAACGTTGTGTCGGAGGTTATTGTCACATAGTGCGGGTTGGCGTTGCTGCCATCGCTCCAGCGTAAGAACTCATAATCATCGTAGGAGTATGCCCAAAGTGTTGCAGTTGCGCCATCATTGTAATAACCATCACCTACAACATATCCGTAATCGTCATCATTAACCAAGGTGGTGACCAGATGCGGACCATCAATAACCAATGTTGTGGTACCAACATTGTTACCATAATTGCCTTCATTATAGTCATTATAACTTCCCGCACTGATGTAGTAGGTCTCACCTGCAGTCAGGTTATAACTGAAATAGAATTCATTACCATCACCGTCGTCATCGTTACTTACCAACTCATTCATTAAATCATCATACAGAATGCCATAGGCATCGGTACCGTCAGAACCAAAATTCGATTCAGTTGATTCGAAGGTATAAAGGCCGTCAACCTCAGGAACAAACTTGCAGTTCACTCTGCGGCCCGAAGCAACAAGGTTGCTGTTTCTGCCCCTGGTCACTGTCTGAATCTCGTGGAACTCGGCCTTATATTCGGCATCATCATCTACTGTAAACGTGCGCGAATAAACAGGGTATCCGTCGCTCCATTGAACAAAGAAGTGGCCGTCGGCAGGAGTAGCGGTGAGCGTTACCTCTGCGCCATTGGTGTATGTGCCGGCACCCGAAACGCTTCCCATCTCCGAATCGTAGGTCACGGAAATGGTGTAGGTGATTACCTCGAAGGTGGCGTAAACATCTAAATCGTCCTCAATGGTAAATGACCACGGGTTGCTGTTCGACAACACAGTTCCATCGCCTTCCTTCCAAGCAACAAACCGGAAGCCGCTGGCAGGATTGGCTGTGAGCGTTACCTCAGTGCCACTGGCATATAGGCCGCTGCCTTCAGCGCTTCCCATGCTCGAATTGTAGTACACATTGACGGTGTACTCAGGAACGAATACGGCGTTAATTTCAAAATCGTCACTAAGAACAAAGGTGTAAGAGTCTTCGGTCCACAATACATTGCCTTCGCTGTCCGTCCAACCAACAAAACTGTTGCCTTCTTCAGGATAAGCAATGAGAGTCACCTCACCCTCAGTCAGTTCCACATCTCCACTAACCACTTCGTCGTTGCACTCAACGGTTCCCAAGTCATTGTAGTTAACGGTAACTGTGTAGGTTTCGAGTTCAGCAAAATAAGCTACATATTCGACACCCTCACGAGCCCGGATATTGCGTGGATTAGTGGTGCTTTCGTCTTCCCATTTATCAAACTTATAACCATCGTAAGCATAGGCGGTGAGTGTCACACTCTCATTATTTGTGAATTCGCCTTCACCACCATCAACATAGCCCCACTCATCATTGTTGCTGCTTACGCTGATAGAGAAGTATTCTTCATCACCTCCCTCTTCGAATACGGCGTGAAGTTCAATATTGTCACTAAGAGTAAAGGTATAAGATGCGTCGGTCGACAATACATTTTCATCTCCATCCGTCCATCCTGCAAACTGGTAATCACCCTCAGGTGTGGCGATGAAAGTCACCTCTCCTGCAGGAATAACTATTCCTTCCTCATCATCAACCACTTCGTCGTCGTACTCAACGGTTCCCTTTTCTGGATCGTAGTAAACGGTAACGGTGTACTCTTCGTCATCACCACCTTCATCTACAGCGAAAACGGCGTAAAATAATATATTGCCATTAAGAGTAAAGGTGTAAGAGGTGTTGGTCGACAATTCATAGCCATTGTTATCCTCCCACTTAACAAATTTGTAGCCTTCTTCAGGATAAGCGTATAGAGTTACTCGACTACCACTGGCGTGTTCGCCATCTCCTTCAACAGAACCCATTTCATCATCATAGTCAACGGTAACGGAGAAGAATTCATCATCACCACCTTCCTCTTCAAAATAGGCGCTAAGTTCAATATCGCTTTCAAGATTAAAGGTGTAAGATTCTTCGGTCGACAATACATTTTCTTCTTCATCCTCCCATCCAGCAAACTCGTAGGTGCCGGCAGGATAGGCAATAAGAGTCACCTCTCCTGCAGGGAGTTCCTCTTCTCCACTAATCACATTGCCATTGAACTTAACAGTTCCCTCGTTCGGATCGTAGTTAATGGTAACGGTGTGGGTTTCTGAAGATTCATCAGGACCTTCTATAATCAATGTTGTGGTACCAACAATACCTTCTGAATAATTAGTTACCTCATAGTCTCTATAACTTCCAGCAGCGATGTAGTAGGTCCGACCTGCAAACAAGTAGATTGGCGAATCGTCCAGAGTGTATTGCATTCTGAATTGACTATCTCCATATTCTTCAGTGAATTCCTCATCTTCAACGTCATCGTTTTTTGCCAACAAATTCATTGAAGCATCATACAGAATGCCAAAGGCATCATATCCATCGTGATCAAAATTCGATGAAGTTGAGATGAAAGTATAATAGCCGCCAACCTCCGGTTCAAACTTGCAGTTCACTCTGCGGCCCGAAGCCACAAGGTTGCTGTTTGTGCCCGTGGTCACTGTTTGAATCGCGTTGAAATTGGCCGTAAGTTCAACATTTTCATATAATGTAAGCGTGTGCGAAAAACCAGGAAAGCCGTCACTCCAATTTACAAAGAAGTAGCCGTTAGCAGGGGTGGCGGTGAGTGTTACATCTGTGCCACTAGGGAATTCGTCGTTACCCGTGAGCATTACCTCAGCGCCATTGGCTAATACTGTGACGCTTCCCTCATTTACATCGTAACTCAAGGAGAGTGTGCAGTTTGCATTAGTATTTACTTCAAAAACAGCGTTAATATCCATATCTTCTCCAGCTGAAAAGATCCATGGGTTGCTGGTCGACACGACAGTGCCTTCGCTGTCCGTCCACCCTCCAAACCGGCAGCCAGATTTAGGATAGGCTTGTAGGGTTACCACATCATCTTCATTATAACCGCCGTACCCTTCAACATCTCCCATGGCTGAATTATAGTTGACATTAATGTAGTAGTCTGTTTCATCTGGGCCATCACCACCCTCCCCTTCGAATATGGCGTAAAAAAAATCAGAATAGTCGTCGCCTGTAAGTTGGAATGTGTAAGTCAACTCACTTCCAAGAGACTCACCGTACCAGTCTTGCCATTCAACAAACGTGCAACCAAGGTTAGGCTCGGCGGTGAGTGTTACTGTTTCACCATAATAATAACATTCGTCACCGCTAACATAGCCCTGTTCAGGGTTGTAATCTACATAAATGCAGATGTCTGGTTCATCCTCAAATGGATCATCTGGATCGTCAGGTTCTTCATCACCCCAATCATCAGGTTCTTCATCATCGTCGCCGTCATTCAAATCGAAATTAACGGCAGATGAGTTGTTAATCACTTCAGGGTTTCCCAAAGAGTTTTGGTACGGAACCCCTGTCGCCCATGCGGCAAACGAAGCCACCAACAGGCAAATTAAAAAGGAAAGTTTCCTCATACTATTAAAATTTTAAAAGTTAATTAATTATTATAGTGAAATATATGGACGCAATTCGGGGCGCAGGCAAGCCTTACGCGGCAAACTAACGGTTGAAAAAGGGTGTTTAAGAGGGAAGGACAACAGCCCGCCAAACCAACTGAAGATATTTTGCTGATAGTCAAGCAAAACAGTCTCAAAGCCACTATGCACTCCACCACTCTGCGCACCCTGTGGCACACAGACAGCAAAACATGGCTGAGTTCTTTTCAAATATCTTCCCATAGCGTATCAGTGGCAACTCATGGTGTTACCAATCATCAAAGTTAGGAAAAAATATTATAACGTGGTGAGGGTGAGGGCGAAAAAAAATATTTGCTACGGATTTTGACAATATCTGCTACTTGCTATTTATTTGTTTTAGGTGTCATCGTTTTTAGTTATATTTGCGGCTTGGTTAGTGATTAAAAAACACTAAGTTATAAACTTTAACAGATTAGTAATATGAACTTTACACACGAAGTACAAGGTATGGTTTGCGTAGCACAAGGCGCCAACCATGGCCCCGCCCCGATTCCTGAAGAGGGCAAATGGGTGAAGGCTAAAGAAATCAAAGATATCAGTGGTTTCACCCACGGTATCGGCTGGTGCGCCCCACAGCAGGGTGCCTGCAAACTCTCGTTGAACGTCAAAGAGGGTGTCATTCAAGAGGCTCTGGTTGAGACCATCGGCTGCACCGGTATGACTCACTCGGCTGCAATGGCTGCTGAGATTCTTCCGGGCAAAACCATTCTCGAGGCTCTCAACACCGACCTGGTTTGCGACGCAATCAACACCGCAATGCGCGAACTGTTCCTGCAGATTGTTTACGGCCGTACACAGAGCGCCTTCTCAGAGGGCGGCCTGACCATCGGCGCCGGCCTTGAGGACCTTGGCAAAGGCCTTCGCGGCATCACCGGCACACTCTACGGAACATCGGTTAAAGGACCGCGTTACCTTGAGATGGCCGAGGGCTACATCACCAAAATCGGCTTGGACAAGAACAACGAGATTATCGGCTACCGCTTCGTTAACCTTGGCCGTATGATGGATATGATTAAGGGCGGAATGGACGCCAACGAGGCTCTTCAGAAAGCATCTGGCAAATATGGCCGCATCGAAGAGGCTGTTAAAGAAATTGACCCACGTAAAGAATAGGAGGACACAGATATGGCAATTAGAGAAGTAAAATTCGAAAGTCAGGACCGTCGCGAGAAGCAGATTCTTGCTGCTTTGAACGCTAACGGCATCAAAAGTATTGAAGAGGCTAACCAAATCTGCGAATCTTATGGTTTGGACCCGTACAAAACCTGCGAGGACACTCAGCCTATCTGCTTCGAGAACGCTAAATGGGCTTACGTTGTAGGCGCCGCCATCGCTCTGAAGAAGGGCTGCAAAAACGCCGCCGACGCCGCTGAGGCTATCGGTATCGGTCTGCAGTCGTTCTGCATCCCCGGCTCTGTAGCCGACGACCGCAAGGTTGGTCTGGGACACGGCAACCTGGCAGCACGTCTGCTTCGCGAGGAGACCAAATGCTTCGCCTTCCTGGCAGGCCACGAGTCGTTTGCAGCCGCTGAAGGCGCTATCAAAATCGCCGCAAAGGCCGACAAGGTGCGCAAAGAGCCGCTTCGCTGCATTCTGAACGGTCTGGGCAAAGACGCTGCAAAAATCATTTCGCGTATCAACGGTTTCACCTATGTTCACACTGATTTCGACTACTTTACAGGCGAACTGAAAGTGGTTGAGGAAATCAAATACTCTGACGGCGAGCGCGCAAAAGTACGCTGCTACGGCGCCAACGACGTTCGTGAGGGCGTGGCCATTATGTGGAAAGAGGGCGTTGACGTGTCAATCACCGGCAACTCAACCAACCCGACTCGCTTCCAACACCCGGTTGCAGGCACTTACAAGAAAGAGTGCACCGAGCGTGGCAAGAAGTATTTCTCAGTAGCATCGGGTGGCGGCACCGGCCGTACTCTGCACCCCGACAATATGGCTGCAGGTCCGGCATCGTACGGTATGACCGACACAATGGGCCGTATGCACTCTGACGCTCAATTCGCTGGTTCGTCTTCAGTTCCGGCTCACGTTGAGATGATGGGCTTCCTCGGAATCGGCAACAACCCGATGGTTGGTGCTACCGTGGCTGTGGCCGTTGACGTTGCAACTGCACTGAACAAGTAATTCAGTAAGTTTTTCATAGAGAAAGCCCCGACGGAAAAACCGTCGGGGCTTTTTTTGTTTCCCGTATTGATTAAATTTTCGTGGACGCCACACTGTGACATCCCTACTTATAACTTATAACTCCCTACTCCTTCTCCGGTTCCACATGCAGAATCACCTGCGTGCGCTGGCCGTAGCGTTCGCGCAGTTTGCGTTCAACATCCACTGTGGAGGCATGCGACTCGCGGACCGTCATATTGCCCGGAACGCGCACATGCAACTCAATGGCAATACCCGAACCAATGCGGCGGGTTTTCAGATTGTGAACATCGCTGAAATGCTTATGACTGAGCACAATAGACTCTATCTCCTCCTCTTGTTCTTTAGGCAGCGAGCGCTCGAGCATCTCACCAATGCCGGGTTTCACAAGGTCGTAGGCCACTTTGGCAATCAGCAAGCTGACAATGATGGCGGCAATGGGGTCGAGCACCGCCCATTTCTGCCCGAGAAAATAGGCGCCGCCAATGCCCAACAGCGTTCCGATTGACGAGAGTGCATCAGAGCGGTGGTGCCAGGCGTTGGCCACAACCACCTGCGAATCAACCCGTTCGCCAACCCTGCGGGTATATCGGAAAAGAATTTCTTTGACAAGAATTGAAACGGCAGCGGCCACAAGCGCAATGGCCTCAGGCTGCTCAATGGTCTGCCCGTTGGCAACAGCCACAACCAGATTGATGCTTTTCCAGAAGATGCCGGCCGCCACAGCAAACAGCGCCAGCCCGATGATGATGGTGGCCAGAGTCTCAAACTTGCCGTGCCCGTAGTCGTGGTCTTCGTCTTTCGGCATGGCCGACACGCGAACAAAAATCATCACCACAAGGTCGGTGGCGAAATCGGAAATGGAATGAACACCGTCGGCAATCATGGCGCCGCTTCTGCCCACTATTCCGGCTGCCAGTTTTCCTGCCGACAAAAGCACATTGGCAAAAAAACCAACCCATGTTGCACGGTATATCTGTTGCTCGCGATCCACTATCATAAGATTTGAATACACAAATATAGGCAGACTTTGTTTTGTGCCGACAATCATTTTTTGGAAAGTATTGCTCCGTCTTTAATATTTTTGCGGCCTGATTTGAGGCAAGAGATGAGCCGTATTAAAGGATTTATCAAAGATTGGGCACTGCCCATTGTGATGGCCGCGGGTGTGGCAGCCTACTTCCTGTTTTCGGCAGCAGGGTTCAGCGCCGGGGTGCGTCAGATGGCTGCCAATTGGGTTGCCGTGGTTCAGCCGACCCTTTTGTTTGCCATGCTCTACATCTCTTTCTGCAAAATCGACCCGGCTGAAGTCCGTCCTCGCCGATGGCATTTGTGGCTTGCCATTATTCAAGCCGTTTCGTTCTCGGTGTTGGCTGTGGTTGCACGCCTGCTCCCCGACACTGAGGCCCGGATAATTGCTGAATGCGCAATGGTTTGTATGATATGCCCCACAGCCACAGCAGCCGTTGTGGTGACTGACAAACTCGGCGGCAACACTCTGACGCTGGTAGGCTACACCATTGTCAGCAATGTGGTTGCGGCAGTGATGATTCCGGCTGTCGTGCCGTTAGTCAACCCAGGCATCGGCATGAATTTCGGGCATTCGTTTTTCATCATCATAAAGCAGGTTTTTCCTCTGCTGGTCTTTCCGTTTATCCTAGCTTGGGCCACACGGCTTTTTCTTCCGCGCCTGAGGCAGTTGATTGTTGCTGTCAAAGATTTGGCCTTCTACCTCTGGATGGTGGCTCTTGCTCTTGCCATGGCAGTCACAACACGTGCCCTGGTGCACTGCCGCATATCGGCCTTTGGTTTCGCATCAATGCTTCTGATAACACTTGCCAGTTGCATCCTTCAATTCGTGCTTGGCAAACGCATCGGTGGTCATTACGCCGACCGCATCAGCGGTGGACAGGCCATGGGGCAGAAAAACACAGTTTTTATTATCTGGGTAGCCTACACCTTCATGAATCCGGTTGTGGCCGTGGCCGGAGGGCTGTACAGCATCTGGCACAACACAGTTAATTCCTACCAACTCTATAGGAAGAGACATAAATAGATGGCAAAGTTATGGCTTCTGTTAGCCATTTGCCATAATTCCAATTTTTCAAAAAAAATCAGAATTTTCATGGGGTATGCACGGTTCACGCACACCCGTGTTTTTTATTTGCGAGAATAAAAAAGAGAAAAAACAGCGTATGAAAACATACAAAACGTGTTTAACTATTTAAAAATCAGTAATTATGAACAGAATGTCTAGATTCACTCCAACCGACAATGTCGGAGTGGCTCACAATGCCAACAGCGAGCAACCAGTAAATCAGCAAATAAGGATTTGCGAGAATAAATTTTATATTTGCATTAAACAAACGGGATAAGAATGATAGTTTACATGCAAGTTCAGGCGACTCAATTTGCCATTTCTTCTCCTTTTAAACTATCAGAACTTATAACTTAAAACTCAAAACGATGGCACTAAATCAGTACGCAAAATACTTCTGGCTTATCAGAACAATCTACGAGGCAAAACGCATAACCCTCAATGAGATACAGCAACGCTATTTCGAACGATTCCAGGACAATCTGCCACGCCGCACCTTCTGCGATTGGAAGAAAGCCGTTGAAGAGATGCTCGACATCAACATTGAATGCGCCACCAAAGGCGGCTACACCTATTACCTTGATAATGACATGGATGAGTTCCACCGCTGGCTGCTCGACGCAATGTCGGTGAACGAGACTTTGCTCGACAACAAAACCCTCAGCGACCGCATTCTGCTGGAGGACATTCCATCGAGCCAGACTTTTCTCTCAACAATTCTGCGGGCAATGAAAGAAGGCCAAATAATTCAAGTCACGCATAAGGGATACGACAAAGAGGAAGAGACTGTTTTCGATTTTGCGCCGTACTGCGTGAAATTGTTCAAGCAGCGGTGGTACACGGTGGGCTACAACTACAGCAAGGCAAAAGACGACTATCCTATCCGCATCTACGCGCTCGACCGCATCATCAGCATCAACCCAACTGGGAAAACCTTCACCTATCCCAAAAATTTCAATCCTGATGTTTATTTCCGTGGCTGCATAGGTGTGATTCGCTCTTTCGATACTGATATTGAAGAAGTGCGGCTGAAAGTCAAAGCCAGCCAGGCCAACTACCTGCGCTCGCTGCCCATTCATTCATCGCAGAAGGAGGTTGAACGCAACGACAAATACAGCATCTTCACCCTAAAAGTCCGCCCAACTTTCGACTTTATTCAGGAACTGCTCCGCAACGGCGACACTCTTGAGGTGATGGCCCCCGATTGGCTCCGCAAAAAACTAGCCGAAAAAGGCCAAACAATATGGCAAAGAAACAAATAAAAGGCTGAAGGATTTGAAGCATGGAATGCCGATAATTTTTCGGAATGATGCCGGCAAAAAAAGTGTAATGTTTATCTGTGAACAGATAGGCTGATAGCCATTTTTATCCGACTTCTGAAGCAAAAAAACTGTCATCACAATCCAACAAAACTTATCAAAACCCATACCTGTCTATCTCTTTACACCTATATTTAGAAACTCAAAATAATACCTACTGCGATGTTCTTAATCTTTGATACTGAGACTACAGGGCTGCCTGCCAACTATAAGGCGCCACTCACCGATTTCGAAAACTGGCCGAGGCTTGTTCAACTTGCCTGGCAATGCCATGATGTGAATGGAAAGTTCCTTTTCGCAAAAAACTACGTGGTGAAACCCGTCGGATTCCGCATACCGATTAATGCCGAGATGGTTCACCATATTTCCACCGAAAAGGCGCTCGAAATCGGCCAGGACCTTGATTTTGTGCTGCGCGAGTTTGCCGCTGATGTTGAGAAAGCAACGGTGATTATTGGCCATAATATCGATTTCGACCTTAGCATTGTTGGGAGCGAATTTCTGCGCAACGGGATGGAGAACGTGTTGGATAAAACACGTAAACTCTGCACCAAAGTGAGTTCGACCAGTTTTTGCGGGATTATAAAAAACGGCAAGGCTAAATGGCCGAATCTGACGGAGTTACATCAAAAATTGTTCGGTACGCCGTTTGAGGATGCACACAATGCTGCTGGCGATGTGGTGGCCACCACTCGCTGTTTTCTTGAGTTGGTGCGCATTGGTGTGATAAGTGCCTCACAACTTGGTATTTCTGATGATGAACTTCAGGTATTTAAAGAACTCAATACAACGCCTTTTGAGCCTGAGAAAGTTGAGTTTGAGTCGTTCGATGCACCCACGCCCGAGCCTGTTCAGGCACAACCCGAACCCGCTCCGCAACCTGTGGCCGAGAAACCCTTCTCAGAATCACAACCCGCTGATGATAAAGGCGATACGTTCACTCATTTGCACGTCCACTCCCACTACTCCATTTTGGACGGAATGTCGAAAGTGCCCGACCTCATAAACAAGTGTATGGCCAACAATATGCACGCCATGGCGCTGACCGACCATGGTAACATGTTTGGAATCAAGGATTTGGTTGACACGGCGAACAAGGTTAACGGCGCACCAAAAAAGAAGGTTAAGGAATGTCAGGAAGAGATTGATAAAGAGACTGATGAGGCAAAAAAAGCCGAACTTGAGGCGAAACTTGTCGATTTGAAGGCCAAAGCGGAAACATTTATTCCTTTCAAGCCGATTATCGGCATCGAGGCCTACTGCGCCCATGAGTCGCGCACCATAAAGGACACTCGCGGCTGGCACCTTATCTTGCTGGCTAAGAACAAGACAGGCTACAAAAACCTCTGCAAACTAAGTTCAAAAGCATTCACCGAGGGCTATTACTACAATGCCCGCATCGACCACGAACTGCTTGAGCAGTACCACGAAGGCATCATCTGCTGCTCGGCCTGCCTGGGCGGCGAGGTGCCGCAAAAAATCATGAACGGCGATTTTGAAGGTGCTGAGCAGTCGGTGCTGTGGTTCAAGAATCTGTTTGGCGACGACTATTATCTTGAAATGCAGCGCCACCAGACCGACAAACCCAATGCCGACCAATCGACGTTTGCCCGCCAGCAGGAGGTGAACAAGGTGCTGATTGATTTGGCCCGTAAGCACAACATCAAACTGGTAGCCACCAACGACGTTCATTTTGTTGAGGAGGAGCACGGCGAGGCGCACGACCGACTCATCTGCCTCAGCACAGGCAAGGACTTCAACGACCCCGACCGCATGCACTACACCAAGCAGGAGTGGCTGAAAACGCCTGAGCAGATGGCCGCCATCTTTGCTGATATTCCTGAAGTGCTGGCCAACACACAAGAAATTGCTAACAAGGTCGAGGTCTACAGCATTGATTCTGACCCAATTATGCCTAAATTCCCGATTCCCGAGGATTTCGGAACAGAGGAGGAATACCGCAAGCGCATCACCGAGAAAGAACTTTTCGATGAGTTCACACAGAATGAGAAGCACGAAGTGGTGTTGAGTCAGGAGGATGCCGAGAAAAAAATCAAGAAATTAGGAGGTTACGACAAGTTATATAGAATAAAACTTGAAGCCGATTACCTTGCAAAACTCACATGGGAAGGTGCTGAAAAACGCTATGGCGACAAACTGACTGATGAGCAAAAGGAGCGCATCACTTTTGAATTGCACATTATGAAGACGATGGGTTTCCCTGGCTACTTCCTCATTGTGCAAGACTATATCCGTGCCGCCCGCGAGGAGTTGGGCGTGAGCGTCGGCCCAGGCCGTGGTTCGGCGGCTGGCTCGGTGGTGGCCTACTGCCTGCGCATCACCGACCTCGACCCTCTCAAGTTCGATTTGCTGTTCGAGCGTTTCCTCAACCCCGACCGTATCTCGCTGCCTGATATCGATGTGGACTTCGACGACGAGGGCCGCGGCAAGGTATTAGAATGGGTTACGCAGAAATACGGAGCCGAAAAGGTGGCTCACATCATCACCTACGGAACCATGGCCACCAAATCGTCGCTGGCCGATGTATGCCGTGTGCAAGGTATTTCGGTTGCGGCCTCAAACAAAATCAAGAAATTCGTTCCCGAACGCGATTTTGAGGAAATTCAAGTGAAGAATGTCGAAGGCTCGCTGCCGAAGAAAATGCCGAAAGTGAACCTGAAAAACTGCTACAAGTATATTCCTGAACTTAAGCAAATTCTGAACGGCAACACCATTGGCGACAGCGATGTGGATTCCTACATTGAGACTCTGCCATCGGTTCTCACCTATGCCGAAGAACTTGAGGACACCAACCGCCAGATTGGCATCCACGCCTGTGGTGTCATTATTGGTGCCGACGACCTTACAAACTTTGCGCCCGTCTGCACGGTTAAAGACCGAAAGAGCGGACAAGATGTTGTTGTAACACAATACGATGGACACGTTGTTGAAAGTGTTGGTTTAATCAAGATGGACTTTTTGGGATTGAGCACTCTGTCGCTCATCAAAGAGGCCATTGCCAATGTGAAGAAGACGCACGGCATCGACATCGATATTGACCACATTCCAGACAATGACAAACTGACCTACAAACTCTACAGCGAAGGCCGCACCATTGGAACGTTCCAATTTGAAAGTCCTGGTATGCAGAAATATCTGCGCGAGTTGCAGCCAACGCAACTCTCCGACCTGATTGCCATGAACGCCCTCTACCGCCCAGGCCCGATGGACTACATTCCGCAGTTCATCCGCCGCAAGCAGGGAAAGGAACCTATCACTTACGATATCCAGGACATGGAGGAGTATCTGAAAGATACATACGGAGTTACCGTTTATCAAGAACAGGTGATGCTACTAAGTCGGAAACTGGCCAATTTTACCCGCGGCGAGGCCGACACCCTGCGTAAGGCCATGGGTAAGAAGATTGCCGCAATGCTGGCCATGCTGAAACCGAAGTTCATCGAGGGCGGAAAAAAGAACGGCCACGACGAGAAAGTTCTGCTAAAGATTTGGGCCGACTGGGAGAAATTCGCATCGTACGCCTTCAACAAGTCGCACGCCGCCTGCTACGCCTGGGTGGCCTATCAAACTGGCTACCTGAAGGCTCACTATCCAGCAGAGTACATGGCTGCCAACCTCACGCAAAGCCGCGACAACATCAAAGATGTGCAGAAGTTCATGGAGGAGTGCAAAGCGATGAAAATTCCCGTGAAAGGCCCCGACGTCAACGAGTCGGAACTGAACTTTACGGTGAACAAGAAAGGCGAAATCCGCTTCGGACTTGGCGGCATTAAAGGCGTTGGCGAGGCTGCGGTTGAAGCCCTTGTCAGAGAGCGGCAGAAAAACGGCAAATTCAAAGATATTTTCGACTTTGTGGAGCGTATCAGCCTAACGACTTGCAATGCTAAAACCATTCAAAGTCTGGCTATTGCGGGCTCGTTCGACTCTTTTGGCGTCAAACGCGAATTGTTCTTGGGCGAATCGTCGGACAAAGACCGATTCCTCGATGAGTTGCTTCGCTATGGCAATGCCTATCAGTCTGACAAGCAGAACAATACCAACACTCTGTTCGGCACAATGAGCGAAACCATCGCCATTCCGCATCCGCATATTCCTGACGTGCCTGAACTTCCGCTGCTCGAGAAACTCAACATGGAGAAGGATGTTGTGGGCATCTACCTGTCGGCGCACCCGCTCGACCCGTTCAAGTTCGACCTGGAGAATTTCTGCACCGTCTCGCCCAATGACCTCGAAAAACTTGGACCATACGAGAACCGCGACGTGTCGTTTGGCGGCCTTGTGACCGATGTTTACGACGGGCTCACCAAAAAAGGACGTCCGTTTATGTCATTCACCATCGAGGACTACAACGGCGGACTTAAAGTGATGCTTTTCGACAAGGATTATGAGGCTTACAGCAAACTCATCAAGAAGAACAGTTCGCTGTATATTAAGGCTCATGTTGAGGAACGCCGCTTCCCCGACAAGGATGGCAACCGTCCGCTCGAACTGCACATTACCACTATCAAACTGCTGAGCAACATCCGCGACGAGTTCATCAAAAAAATCACCATCAACGTTAATCTGCAGGATTTGAACAAGGTGAATATCGACCTGATAAAGAATGCTTTAACAGCGAAGGGTGATGTGGCACTCTACTTCACGCTGGTCGATGCGGAAACCAAACTGACGCTCAATCTGCTGTCGCACAAAATGTCGGTGAAAATCTCTGACGAACTTGTTGAGTTTCTTGCAAATAACAGCGAAATAGTATCCTTCACTCTGAACAATGGCCAGAAACCGCGCAAGAGAATCGAGGAGCAGCCGTCGATGGATAATGAAAACTTAGACGATGGTGAAATCCCCAACAGCGATATGCCTGATGACAACGATTGAAACAATTGTCAAAGCCCTCCGCACCAACGGGGGGCTTTTTATTTGCGTTTGTCTAAATCAGTTTTGCATTTTTGGCAACGTTGGCTATCTTGCGCTGCCTTTGGGGAAGTCTTCCGACAGAGTGTGCGGAAGTCGGCAAAACAGGTGAAACATTATTAAAGAGATGGAAAACAAAGAGTTGCAAAACGAAAGCGAGGAAAAGCAAATCAATTCGCAAAATCCTAAACTTCAGATTGTTAGAAGTAAAAATCAAATCGACTTTTTCATGAACAACTACGCCGTTTACAAGAAAAGCGGCTCAATTGTTATGGAAGTGGTTTTCAACACACCCGCTGGCGTGGAGTCGCACTATTACGAACTCACCAAAGAGGAATTTGAGCAGGACGAGTTCCGCGCCCTGGCCAACGCCATCCGCAAGGACCCGCAGCAATACAGCAGCCGCGAACTTGTATAATTATCTGGTTGCTGCCGATGGTAGTTATCGGCTTCAATCTTTGCTTGAAATAACAAGTGTCAATATGCTTATTGGCAGTTTGTTATAATTGTAGGTATTTAACAAAATCCTTTCCCCTTGTTTCATCCGTTCCTCAAAATACCCGCCGACACTGTTTTACCAAAACTCTTCACGTGCCCATTCTGCTACACTCCGCACCCTTTGGCAGTGATGGCCGCCGACCTTGTGCAGCAATATCTCGCCTCACGTACCGATTGGGCCGACGAGATTGGGCAGGGCAAGATGTTCGGTGTGCTGGTGGCCAAAGACCGCAGCGGGCAGTTGGGCTTTTTGGCGGCCTTTTCGGGAAACATCGGCGGACGCGGCACGCACGACTATTTTGTGCCTCCCATCTTTGATATCACCCTGCCCGACGGCTATTTCCGCACCGAGGAACGCTCCATCACCGAACTCAACCGCCAGATTGACAACATCGAAAACAGCGAGCATAATCGGCTGATTATCAATAAACTTGCTCGCATCAAACAGCAGGCTGAAACGGAAATTGGCAATGCCAAAACGCTTGCCCGCCAGCACAAAGCCGAGCGCGACACTCTGCGCCAGCAGGGGCTGACAGCCGAGAAAGAGGCCGAGTTGGTTCGTCAAAGCCAATATGAGAAGGCAGAACTGAAACGCCTTGAGCGGCGCTGGGCGGCGGAAATTGCTGATGCCGAGGCCGAAATGAATGCTGCAAAATCGGAAATTGAGCGGCTGAAAGAGTTGCGGCGGCAGAAATCGGAAGCGCTGCAGGCATGGATTTTCGAGCAGTATGTGGTGTTGAACGCGCAGGGCGAGAGCAAAACCGTGCGCCAAATCTTTGCCGACGAGCGCGGCACCGAGCCGCCAGCCGCCACGGGCGAGTGCGCCGCTCCCAAACTGCTGCAGTTCGCCTTTAAAAATGGCTATCAGCCAATTGCGATGGCCGAATTTTGGTGGGGCAAGTCGCCCGAGGGCGAGGTGCGGCACCACGGAGCCTTCTACCCTGCCTGCCACAGCAAGTGCGAGCCGCTGCTCAACTTCATGCTGCAAGGGCTCGATGTTGAGCCGAATCCGCTCCGAAAGCAGCCCGCCACCAACCTGCCCATTCTCTACAACGACCAGTGGCTGGCCGCCATCGACAAGCCTGCAGGGCTGCCGTCGGTGCCAGGCAAGGAGCACACGGTTTCGGCCTATTCCATTGTCCGTGAGATGTTTCCCGAAGCCGATGGGCCGATGGTGGTGCACCGCCTCGACATGGACACCTCTGGCATCCTGCTCATTGCCAAAACCGAAGAGGTTTTCAAGGTCCTTCAGCGGCTGTTTGCATCGCGGCGAGTGAAAAAACGCTACGTGGCCCTGCTCGACGGCCTTTTGCCCTCCGACAGCGGCACCATTAGCCTGCCTCTCCGCGCAGACATCAACGACCGCCCGAGGCAGATGGTAGATTTTGAGCACGGCAAGCCAGCCTCAACGCGTTTTTCAGTCATCAACCGAGCCGATGGGCGCACGCTTGTCAATTTCTATCCCGAGACAGGCCGCACGCACCAGTTGCGCGTTCATGCGGCGCACCATTCGGGCCTCAACTGCCCTATTGTCGGCGACAATCTTTACGGCAAACCCGCCGAGCGACTCATGCTTCACGCCGCCGAGATTGAGTTCACACATCCCATCACCCAGCAGAAAATCAACATCACTGCCACCGTGCCCTTTGCTTGAAGTGTTTTTTGTTGTATGCCCTAACGGGCAGAAATTTTAATAAAATTTATAAGAAAATTATTCAAAATCAATGAATTATGATTTTGTTAAATTTTTTAATCCAATTTTCTTACAATTTCTCGCGTAAGCGAAACTCCCCAAAAACCTCTCTGTGCCATCCGTTCTCTCCGTATCCTCCGTGAATTATAATTTTTAAACACCACATTTACAGCGTATCGCCAAAATTGATTATGTTTGTAAACATTTTGAATGCAATGAAGCGTTTTTTTGTATTAGTTGGCGTCATAACAGCCTCATTATCAGTCTCGGCGCAGATTGATATTGAAGGCAATCTGTGTATCGACGGAAATCTGAATTTCAAATACAGCAATCTGCCTGCCCGTTACGACTCCTTTGCGTGGGATTTCGGCGACGGCTCAACCTCAACCGAAAGGGAGCCAGAGCACACCTTCACCGCCGAAGGAACCTACACCGTCAAATTCTCATCGAAATCGAACGGAGCCGATGAGATAACGGGCTCAAAATCAATAACAATAAACAGTCTGCCGAAAACCGATTTCAGCATCGACACAACAGCACTGCGCAGCACCAGAGTCTTCACCGCAAAATCAAATTCTTCCAACTGCACTTATGCGTGGGAGTTTGGCGATGGTTCAACTAAAACTGGAAATGAAGTGGAGCATCCCTACAGTGCTCCAGGCACTTATACTGTCACACTTACCACCACCGACAATCAAAACTGTAGCGACACCACATCGCATTCGGTGGTTATCGAGGCATCGAACAAAGTGCCCAACGTCTTCACCCCGAACGGCGACGGCACGAACGACTATTTCATGATTTCGGCCAACGGCGCGCGGCTCAAACTCGAGATTTTCAATCGCTGGGGCTACAAGATGTTCAGCCGCACGGGCACCGAGAACATCGTGTGGGACGGCTACAATCCGCAAGGCACGCTCGTTGCGCCAGGAACCTATTTCTACGTCATCACTGTTGAGGAGGGCTCCACCAACTACGACCCGCTCAACGGCTACATCACCGTTTACTATTAATAGCCGAACGTCATGCTGAAATCGCTCTACACGCGCATTTTCACGGTCAGAAATGTTGAGTGGCTGATGGTGATTTTGCTGTGCATCACTGCTTTGGGCATGCCGCTTTCGCGATTCCTGATGAGCACGGGCACCACGGGGCTTGCGGTGGCGTTGGTCATCAGCGGCAACTGGCGCTATAAGATTGACAATCTGCGGAATAATCGTTTCTTGTGGCCGATAATCGCGCTGTTCCTGCTGCACGTTGTGTGGCTCATTGGTGCCGACAATCCGTCGGAGGCCGCGCACGACATCAACGTGAAACTCCCGCTGTTGATTTTCCCGCTCACGCTTGGCGCGATGTCGCTGTCGCGCAAGCAGATAATGATTGTGCTTCAGGTGTTTGTGGTGGCGGTGGTTATCAGCACGCTTGTCAGCCTGGGCGTCTATCTAGGCATCTACACACCGAAAAAGCCCGTTGATAACATCCGCGACATCTCCATCTTCATCTCGCATATCCGCCTGGGGCTGATGTGCCTGATGTCGGTCTGCATTGTTGCCTACGCCTGGCGTCGGAACGCTGCCGCGATGAAGGGCTGGCAGAAAATCATTTTTGTGGTTGTTATTCTGTGGCTTGGCTATTTCATAATGCTCATTCAGGCCGCCACAAGCTGGATTTCAGCATTTGCTACGGCAATCGTGCTTTTCGTGCTGTATCACAAGCAGATAAGATGGCAGTTCTATGGCTTTGCCGTGCTGCCGATTGCTCTGGTTGCCGCTGTCGCGATTTATATCAGCGGCGTTTACAGCGATTATCACACCATTAGGGACACCAGCACCAGCCAGCCCGAACTCACGCAGCAGGGCAACGCCTACACGCACTATCAGGACAACACCGACACCGAAAACGGCTACTATGTAAACCGCTATCTCTGCCCCGAGGAGTTGGCGTCGGAGTGGAACAAGCGCAGCGCCATCGGCATCGACAGCACAGACCGCCGCTGCCAGCCCATCCGCCACACGCTGGTGCGTTACCTCACATCGAAAGGTCTGCCGAAGGACAGCGTTGGAGTTTGGCAACTCACCCAAGCCGACATCAACGGCATTGAAGCGGGGGCAACAAACTGCGTATTTGTCGAAAAATCAAATGTTTACAAGCGCATTTACGAAATTGTCTGGGAGTTCGACCACTACACCAAATATGGCGACCCGAACGGCAAATCGGTCTGCATGCGCGTGGAGTTTTTCAAGACGGGCGTGCATATTCTCAAAAAGCATCTGTGGTTTGGCGTCGGCACGGGCGATGTCAACGACTCGTTTGCTCAGGCCTACATTGAACTGAATTCGCCGCTGAAACCAGAATACCGCTTTTTTGCACACAATCAGTATCTTACGTTTGCCATTGCAATGGGCCTGATTGGTCTGGTGCTGGCTCTGGTCTGCATTTTTGCGCCGCTCTTCATACGCAAATCGGCCAATTTCCTGCTGGTCACCTTCTTCACAATCCTGTTTGTCAGCATGCTCGACGAGGACTCGCTCACACGCCAACTTGGCTCCATCATGTTTGCCATGATGTACGCGCTGACGCTGCTGCTGCCCAAGACAGAGACTGAAAATAACTTGTAAAACCATAAATATGAAAAGGATTTCTCTCGCGGCTATTGCGGTCGTATCCGTTGCGCTGACTGCTTCGCTCACCTGCTGTAATAAGGCAAACTCGGCAAAAATCGAAAGCGAACCGATTGAATATGAGTTTATTGACACGGTTATTTCATCGTTTCCAGCCGATTTTGTTTATACAGGAAAATATGTTGTTTGGACCGATTGGATGAACAGTTTTTATACTTCGACAGGAAATCTGATTCACATCGTGGACCCAGAATTAAAAAAAGAAGTGGCTTCCGTTGTCCGACAAGGTCGCGGCCCGAATGAATTTTTAGACGCAAACATGGAGCGGTATAATGGCGACACAATTTATGTGCGCGATTTGAATCAGCCGCATCAGGTTCTTATCCCGTTGGAAGAAGCCATTGCAGGTGAAAAACCTTTCATTCAGTTGCCAAACCAGGAAGAAGAAGGAATGACACGGAAAATATTCATCTCTCGCACGTCGCAGGTTATCTATAACTATGATTATGAGGACACTCCGTTCAGATTCATCAACGGAGCAGATACCATACCGTTCGGAAAATACGCTGTCAGTACCGATGTTGATAACAGATACAAACTTGATGCGGGGATTGAGTATGACTCGCATCTGAAAATTCTGACCTGCCGACCGCTATCTACCCAGCAAGTGGTTTTGTATAAGAGGAGTGGCAATAGTTTTGAACTTGTCAGCGACATTAATTGTGCTGTGGTTGATGAGCGCCACGGCAGTGCTTTGGGTTACGCACTGACGAAAGACTATATTGTAACGCTCGACTATGATTATGCAATTGGCGAGAAACCTGCCCAAGGTCGTGATATGAAAGCCTTGCCGCGCACACTCTATGTCAGAGACCACAACGGCAAACTCCTGCGGATATTCAAACTCGATGTGCCAACACTCCGCCTCTCGGGATGCGGCAAAGACAACGTCATTTATGCCATCACCGCTCCATTGGAATTCGAACTTGTCAGGATTGATTTGGGCGAAATGATGAAGAAGAAGTAATTAGTTGAGATTCAGCGGTTATATTTCAACCATAACTCTAGAGTACTTTTTCGGATTTTTCCCTTACTTTTGACGCCCGAAAAACTACAGGGATTAGCCATGATTGGCTCACTTAATTTGTTGAATATTAATATTTTCGGTGTTTTGTTTGGTTTGTTCGCATCAAGCACAACAGAAGCCGTGCTACGTTGAATATGAATATACTTAAAATAACAATTTAATTAACAAATCGTAAAACTATGAATTTTAAACGTTTATTTTTTACAATTGCCACTGCTGTAGCCACCATGGCCGCCGTGGCACAAACAGGCGGCTTTGCCTATCAGGCAGTAGTGCGGAACTCACAGGGTGAACTGATTAGCAGCACCGATGTTCAGTTGCGGCTTACTCTGACAGCAGCCGACGGAACCGTTCTCTATCAGGAAACGCAGAAGGCGAAAACAAATGCCTACGGCGTTTTGAGCGTGACGGTTGGCACAGGCGATGCAGCACAGGGCACGTTCGCCAATATTGACTGGTCAAAGAGCAACATTGCCATGAAAGTGGAGATTGACACCAAGGGCGGCAACAACTACACCGACCTCGGCACAACCAAACTGCAGGCCGTGCCTTACGCCTATTTTGCAGCCAACTCACCAAGCAGCAAAGGCATTCAAGTTACAGGGCAGAAGGGCCAAACGCTTGTTTATGATGGCACAACATGGGTTGCAACCGATGAGATTGCCGTTAAGAAACTCGATGTGAAGGCTGACACTAAAACCAACGCGAATTCTGAAGAAGCGCTGTTCGAAGTGAAAGATAAAGACGGAAATGTGGTTTTTGCAGTTTATCCGAATGCCGTGCGCGTCTTTGTTGATGAGGAGGCCGAAGGCAAAGACGGTGACAAGGCCATGCGTACGGGCTTTGCAGTTGCTGGACGCAGGGCTGCAAAAGACGGCGCCAACAGTGATATTTTTGCTGTAAATGCCGATGGAACAACCGTTTACATCGACGATGAGGGCAAGGCAATGCGCACCGGTTTCGCAGTAGCAGGTCGTAGAGCGGCAAAAGAGGGCGAAGATGATGACAAATATCTTAAAATCAACAATGAAGGCACAACGGTGTTTATTGATAAAGACGACACTAAGGCCATGCGCACAGGTTTTGCAGTGGCTGGGCGTAGGGCTGCAAAAGAAGGAGAGACAAACGATTATTTCTCGGTCAACACCGAAGGCACGCAGGTTTATTTCGATGACAGCGATGACTCGAAAGCCATGCGCACAGGTTTCGCTGTGGCTGGACGCAGAGCAGCAAAAGACGGTGAGGCAAGCGACTACTTCTCGGTCAACACCGAAGGCACACAGGTTTATTTTGACGACAGCGACAACTCGAAAGCCATGCGCACGGGTTTCGCTGTGGCTGGACGCAGAGCAGCCAAAGACGGCATGACAAGCGATGATTATCTGACCATAAACAACGAAGGTACAACTGTTTTCGTCGACGAAAATGAGGAAGGCTCAAAAGCCATGCGCACGGGCTTTGCTGTGGCTGGACGCAGGGCGGCTAAAGATGGCAAAGAGCAATCGAAATTTTTTGCCGTTGACACAGAAGGTACAACTGGCGACAATACTGCAGCGTTAGGCCAATATGCCGAAGCCGAAGGTGTCGCTTCCACGGCAATGGGCTATTCAGCATCGGCTTCGGGCGATTTCAGCACGGCTTTCGGCCAAGGAAGCAAATCGGCAGGCGAAGGCTCTTTTGCTGCAGGAAACTATTCAACAGCCCTTGGCAGTTACAGCACATCGTTAGGCCAGTTTAGTACGGCAAAAGGCTCTGGCTCTTTTGCTGCAGGCAGTTCTGCAGAGGCTATTGGTGATGTGAGTCTGGCCATCGGCCAAGGATCACGTGCCACAGGTGAATATGCAATGGCAATAGGCAGCAATGCTGTTGTTGACAGCAGCCCAGTTGTGACATATTATGAAGTGCTTGGAGGACTAAAAGACAGTGTGGTGGTTGATTCTTTCCCATCATCAAACAGTTTTGCCATAGGCTCTAATGCAGAAGCACTTGGCGATGGCGTTATGGCAATAGGAAACGGCGCAAACGCCATAGGACGTTTTTCGTTTGCTATTGGCAATGATGCCTATGCGTATGGTAGCAGTAGTATCGCAATGGGGCCCATATCGAAAGCCAACGGACAAGCATCCATCGCCATAGGCGGCAGTAGCGAAGCAAATAACGGGGGAGTCGCTATTGGCTTTTCCACCAAGGCTGATTGTGCTGGGGCATTTGCAATAGGCACTGATTGTGACGCAAATGGTTGGGCATCTGTCGCCTTAGGTAAAAGCGCAAAAACAAACGCCGATTTGTCTTTCTGCATAGGCGAAAGTTCTAAAACCTTTGGCGAGACTTCATTATGTATAGGCTTTAACTCCGCAACTAAAGAAAATCATTCCATTGCGATAGGCAATTACCTCAGGGCAAACAATCCGTGGGAAATAGTATTGGGCAAGTTTAACGATTCAACAAAATATGAAGGATATGACCGATTGTTCTCTTTTGGATGTGGCAATGGTTGGAGCGACTGGAGAAATGCCATGGTAATTTTGGATAATGGCAACATTGGTATGGGCACCTCAACGCCTAATTATCAACTTGAAGTGAACGGCACAATTAAGGCAAACAATGTTTCGGAAACATCGGATATAAGATTGAAACGCGATGTTACACCGCTCAACAACTCGCTGCAGAAAGTGTTGAAACTGCGCGGCGTCAACTACTATTGGAAATCGGAAGAGGAAATCAAGACTGTTCTTGGCACGCACGAGAAATGCCAATATCCTGAAACAAAGCAGATTGGTGTGATTGCGCAAGAGGTTGAGGAGGTTGTGCCCGAGGTTGTTGCAACCGACGCAAAAGGCTTCAAATCAGTTGATTACTCAAAACTCGTTCCTGTCTTGATTGAGGCCATCAAAGAGCAGCAGAATGAGATTGAAGAGTTGAAGAAGATGGTTGAGGAATTGAAGAACAAATAAGACGAGAATTATATTATTTTGGTGTAGAGACGTCATATTATGGCGTCTCTACATGTTTCTGGACTGCCCCTAATCCTTCTCCATCCTTACCTTTACGGCATTGCCTCCGCTGCGTTCAACAAACTAAATCAACTCGACTTCCGCCTGTTTTATCCTTTGTTACAATCAGTTGCTTGTCAATGCGTTTGAGTTCATCGACGTGCGAGATGATGCCCACAAGTTTGCTGCCTTCGGTGAGGCTGTTGAGGGCTTTCAGCGCCTGTTCAAGCGAGTCGCTGTCGAGCGAGCCAAAGCCTTCGTCAACAAACATAGTGTCGAGCTGGATGCCGCCAGCGTTCGATTGAATCTCGTCGCTAAGGCCAAGAGCCAGCGACAGGGAAGCCTTGAACGACTCGCCACCCGATAGTGTCTTGACATCGCGTTCGGTGCCGTTGTAGTGGTCAATCACGTCCAAGTCCAATCCGCTCTGCGCACCGTTGTAAGATGCTAACTCCTTGCGTTTCAACTCGTACTGGCCGTTCGACATTATCATAAAGCGAATGTTGGCGCGGTTTATTATGCGGTCGAAAAACGACATTTGAACGTACGTTTCGAATTGTATTTTCTGCTTTCCGCTGATGCTTCCTGATGCTGTCTGGCTCAGCGCGTTTTTCCACTGATACTCTGACTGCAAGGCTTGCCGTTTAGCACCAGTGGCTTCGATATTTTTCAGACTTTTTGAATTCGAATCAAAACGGATTTCAATCTTCTGTTTGTGTTGGTTCTTTGTATTTATTTCAGATTCAACCTGTTGCTTGGCGGTTTGCAATTCCTCTTTGTTGATTTTGCTGCCGTCTTTAGTTTGGTCTTGCAGCCCTTTAATTATGCCGTTCAGTTCCCGAATTTCACTGTCGCATTTGTTGTAATTTTCTGTAGCAGTGGATATTGCTTTGTCAATGGCTGTGCGCTCATTTTCGAGTTTCTGAATCTCGTTTTGGGCGGCTTGCTTGTTGGCGAATTCTAAATCTTTCTTTAGCGCTGCAATGGCTTCGGCAGATGCATTGCGCTGCGCCTCAAGTCCCGAAATCTGCGCAGTCAAATCGGATACGCGTTTTTTCTCGGTATCGGTTTGGCTTTGCAGTTGAGGTAAAATCTCATCGTTTAGTTTTTTGCGACGTTCAATTGCCGATTGCATTTTCACAATATCGTTTTTTATGTTTTGCAATCGCCGTGATGCCGCATTTTTCTCATCGTTAATCGTTTCATTAGCAACGCTTTGCGTTTCGTTTTCAAAAATTTCAGCAATCTGCTTTTTCACATTATCAGCCAGCGTCTCGCATTTAGTTTTTTGCTGACTGCACTTTATTTGCCCATTGTTGACACGTGCGTCACACTCGTCAAACTTGCTTTTCAACTCCTTTACTTCCTCTTTTGTAGGCGCATTTTCGGGCATCACGGCAATTTGGGGATGATGAGTTGAGCCACACACTGGACACGGCTGCCAGTCTTTCAACTCTTGCGCCAGAATACCCGCCTGCGAGAGTAGAAAAAGTTCGTTTTTACTCTCATATTCAGCAAGTTTGCCTTTTCTCTCTAAAATGAGTCTTTCCAGTCCTTCTTGCCATTTTTTCAGGTTGTCCGATTCGAACAAAAGGTTGTTTTGCGCCTCAATCAAATCCGTCAGTTGAGTAAGTTTGCGCTCTACTTCCTTTTGCTCCGATTCCAACTTGGCTTTCTGCTCCGCTGCGTTTTCCAATTGTGCAAATTCGGCTTTCAGCGTTTCGAGTTTGGTCGCATAGTCAGTTGCGTTCTTTTCTGCTGCTGCCTTTCCGTTTGTGGCTGCCTGCAAATCTGTTTCGAACTTTTTGAGTTGATTTTCAGCGTTTTCAAGTTCGTCATATTTGTTCAATACGGCTTTTATCTGTGCAATGCGACCTGTTTTTGTTTCCTGCTCGGGTTTGCGGGCTTCCGCCGCTTGCTTTTGGCTTTCCAAATCTTTCAGCAACTGAGTCTTTTGTTCAAGTTGTATTTTGCTTTCGTTAAGCGATTTAACATCGGTTTCGTATTTCTCCTGAACGGCTAATTTTTCGGCAATCGCAATCCGTTTCTTGTCCAACTCGGTCAGTTCGGCATCAATAGTTGTCTTGGTTTCGGCGTCGCGCTGAATCTGTAGGCGCAACTGCTCAACAACCAACTCAACGGGCTGGTTTTCAGTGTCGAAATCTTCAACAACAACATCCTTGATATACTGGCTGACACTTTGTTTTGCGTTGTTGAGCTCGCCCAATACTTTTTTCGCTTCGTCTTGAAGCTCCTCCTGAAAATGCTTGTAGATGTCGGTCTTGAAAATCTCACGGAATATTTCGATGCGTTCTTTAGTCGATGTTGTTATCATCTTCATAAAATCGCCTTGAGCAATCATTGAAATACTTTTGAACTGGTCGCAATCCACGCCCATTATTTCCTTGATTTTAGCATCGACTTCTTTCGACTTGGTAATAATCTGTCCGTCTGGTGTTTTAAGAACGACGCTCTCGTTTTCCGTGATGACTCCCTCGCCGCGTATTTTCGGGCGCTCGTATGGCGGATTGCGGCGTATGCAGTATTGCCGGCCAGCATATTCAAATTCCAACTCGACGAATGTTTCCGTGTCATTATCAGCGTATTTCGAGCGCATCATTTTGGGGTCGCGGTTCGAACCGCTTGCTTCACCATAAAGCGCGTAAACTATGGCATCGAAGATGGTTGTCTTGCCTGCGCCGGTGTTTCCGGTTATCAGATACAGGCCGTTTCGCCCAAGTTTTGAAAAATCGATGACTGTAGCGGTGGCGTATGGCCCGAAGGCCGATATTGTGAGTTTACGTGGTAGCATATCGTTTATTCTCGGTTTTTTACTCTTTCCATTATCTCTTTTATAAACGACTGTTGTTCAGCCGTTAGCGACGATTCGCCGTTCTGCATCTCATAAAATTCGGCAAACAGTTCCGTGGGTGTCTTCTGCTTTGTGGCGTCGATGTTGTTCACCACAATGCTTTTGGTTCGCGTGCGCTTGTTGTCGTAGTGCACCTCCATAATGTTACGGTAGATAGTGCGCAACTTGTTTATGGCGTCTGGAATGTCATTTTCGTCGGTGAGGGTTACCCGCACGTAGTTTTCGCGCAGTTCAGGCCTGCTATCGTAGTATTGAAGAGCCGTCAGTTCGTTGTATGTGCCTCGCAAATCAACCCAGTCGCGCAGTGGCGAGGTGGGTACAAAATTAAATTCAACACCGCCATTCTCTCCCATATCGGCTATTGTGATTGTTTTATCATCATTCACTTCGGAGAACGAATATTTGAGCGGACTGCCGCTGTATCTAATTGTCGGCCGTTCGCAACTCTGCGGGCGGTGCAGATGGCCGAGAGCCACATAATCGAAATCGGCAAACACCTGTGCATCAACATTATCCAATCCGCCGACAATAGTTTCCTCCGATTCGGAGCGTTCGGCGTTGGTTACAAACTGATGGCAGATGAGCACGTTGCGTATGCTTTTGTCAATATTCATTTTGGCAATGGCCAGGCGCATAGCATCGGTGTAGGAGTTAATCTCTTCGTTCTCAAAGAAATGACGGACAAGCACAGGCTTGATAAACGGCAGCATATAGAATGCAACTGGTCCGTCTTTATCGCTGATAATCACTGGTTTGACGGTGCCGTTGTAAACCGGAGACAGATGTATGTTCTGGCGGCCCATTATCTGCGCACCGAAGGCTATTCGCTCGGCCGAATCGTGATTGCCGCTGATGATGAAGATGTGCGCAGCGGGAGTTGCTGATTCTGAAAGGTTTGTGAGAAACTCGTCGAACAGTTGCACCGCTTCAGCCGATGGCACGCTTTTGTCATAAACATCGCCTGCTATCAGCACAGCGTCAGGCTTTTGCTGCCGCACAACATCGCAAATTTGGCCAAGAACGTGCCGCTGCTCGTCAATCATCGAAAAGCCGTTCACATTCTTGCCAATATGCAAATCGGAGGTGTGGATAATCTTCATAGTAAACGTTATTGTTGCCAACTAAACTAATGGAAAAAACGATGGGAGCAGCGCCATATCGACTGATTTTTTCAACGATTGACAGCAAAATAAAAAAGGTGCAGCGATTAAACCGCACCCTTCATTTATAAACATTTAAAAATAAATTAATTAAGCCTATTTAATTAAAGCATTGTTTGAAGTTCGGGGCAAACCCTTCACTTTTAATCCTCCTCCGCCTCACTGTCAGCAGATGTTTCGAGCGATGGAGCGTCGGACTTGCTCATTATCTCCATGATTTTGGCCTCGATTTCGCCTGCAAGTTCCTTATTGTCAACAAGCATCTGGCGCACATAGTCGCGACCCTGGCCAAGTTTGGTGTCGCCGTAACTGAACCACGAGCCCGATTTCTTGACAATGTTCAACTCAACGGCCATGTCAATCAATTCGCCCGACTTGCAGATGCCCTCGCCGTACATGATGTCGAACTCGGCCTTGCGGAACGGAGCGGCCAGTTTGTTCTTGACAATCTTCACCTTGACGTGGTTGCCGATTGACTCCTCGCCGTCTTTCAGAGTTGATGTGCGACGGATGTCGATGCGGATTGAGGCATAGAACTTCAGCGCGTTACCGCCCGTGGTTGTCTCGGGGTTGCCGAACATCACGCCAATCTTCTCGCGCAACTGGTTGATGAAGATGCAGCAAGTGTTTGTCTTGTTGATATTTGCGGTGAGTTTGCGCAAAGCCTGCGACATCAGTCGAGCCTGAAGGCCCATCTTTGAATCGCCCATCTCGCCCTCAATCTCGGCCTTAGGTGTCAGGGCGGCGACAGAGTCGATGACAATGATGTCGATGGCGCCCGAGCGAATCAGATGGTCGGCAATCTCGAGAGCCTGTTCACCGTTATCGGGCTGAGAGATAAGCAGTTCGTTGATGTTGACGCCCAACTTCTGCGCATAGAAGCGGTCGAAGGCGTGCTCGGCGTCGATGAAGGCAGCAATGCCGCCGTTCTTCTGCGCCTCGGCAATGGCATGGATGGCAAGAGTGGTCTTACCTGACGACTCGGGGCCGTAAATTTCGATGACGCGGCCGCGCGGATAGCCGCCGATGCCCAGCGCCAAATCGAGGCCGATGGAACCCGATGAAATGACAGGCACATCCTCAATGGCATGGTCGCCCATGCGCATTATCGAACCTTTGCCGAAATTCTTCTCAATTTTGTCGATTGTGAGTTGCAAGGCTTTCAACTTCTCGCTGTTGGCACTTGTATTTGCTTGTTCTTTAGCCATTTATGATAATTTTAAAATTTGTATTCGGATTGGCTAAAGGTAGGAAAACAATTGAAAAGTGAAAGCCCGAAAGCAGAAAGTTTCAACATAAAAGTTAACTCACGGATGATGAACGACTTGCCAAACTGCAGAAATTAAATTGTTATCGCCGCAAGCGGCAGAATGAAAAACATTTTGCGGATTCAAAATTCAATTGTTTCTTTGTTTTGACGAGTTACGGCAATTCGCCAATCTGAAAAATATGAGATTTGCAGACATTATCGGGCAGGACGACATCAAGCGGCATCTGATTGGAACCGTGAAGGAGAACCGCATCAGCCATGCGCAGATGTTTCTTGGGCGCGAGGGCTACGGCACTCTCCCGCTGGCCATCGCATATGCGCAATACATCAACTGCCAGCACCGCACCGACGACGACTCGTGCGGCGAGTGCCCCAGTTGCCGACAGATTTCGCAACTCGCCTTCCCCGACCTGCACTTCGTCTTTCCCGTGCCCGCCACAGGCACGTCGAAGGAGAAGCCCGTGAGCGACACCTTCTTCAGCAAATGGTCGGAGTTTATCCGCCAGAACCCCTACGGCAGTTATCAGCAATGGCTCGACTATGTGGAAGCGGGCAACTCGCAAGGCCTCATCCGAGTGGACGAGAGCAGCGAGATTATCCGCAAACTCACCATGAAGACCTTCAACGCCGAGTATAAGATAATGATTATCTGGCTGCCCGAAAAGATGAACGCCGACGCGTCGAACAAACTGCTCAAACTGATTGAGGAGCCTTATCCGAAGACGCTCTTCCTGCTGGTGGCCGAAAATTCGGAGAACATCATCTCCACCATCATTTCGCGAACGCAACTTGTGCGTGTGCCACGCATTGCCGATGCCGACCTCCGTGCGGGACTTCAGCGCACGAAAGGCCTGGGCAGCGCCGATGCCGAAAAAATATCGCACATCAGCGAGGGCGACTTCAACAAGGCACTCGAATACAGCAGCCAGACCGCCGACCTCTCGCAGAACCTTGACATGTTCATCAAACTCATGCGCGTGAGTTACGCGTTCAGGGCCCCTGAAATGATTGCTCTGGCCGAGGAACTGGGCGCTCTTGGGCGCGAGAAGCAGAAGGCCTTCCTGACCTACTGCGAGCGCATGATACGCGAGAACCTGATTATGAACCGCAACCTCAACAGCCTCACCCGCTTCACCGACGACGAAGGCAATTTTGCGCAGAAATTCTCACGGTTCATCCATCCGCAAAACTCTGGGCTGATTATCGAGACCATCGACAAGGCTTTCTACCACATATCGCGCAACGCAAGCGCCAAAATCGTATTCATGGATACCATCATCACGCTGGCGCGATGCCTGCGGATGGCCTCATAACTCACAACTATGGTCAACTTTCTGAAATCGCTCTCATTCACACTTCTCTTGCCGTTCATCCACCTTACGGCGACGCTGCTCTGGCCCAATTTTGTGAGAGTTGCGCTGCCGCACGTGCTGCTCATCTACGGCATCCTCACCGTGCTCACCATTGCGCACCTGCTTGTTGTGAGGGTTATAGTGCTCCGCCACCGCCAGCAGGCTCCGCTGATTGTGATGGCACTGAACATGCTCAAAATGCTGTTGAGCATTGTGCTGCTGTTTGTGGTGGTTGTTCCCTTCACGGGGAAAGACGCCGCCGTGGGCATCAACTTTGCCGTGGGCTATGTTTTCTTCCTCATTTTCGATTCGCAGATGGTGATTTGGATGATGAAGTAATGATTTAATTGACTTCGCTTATCATTCAAAAATTCAATCGCTTATTTTTTGGCGTCCGCATGGCGGAAAATTAAATTGACGGCCTTTTCGGTGGATTTTTAGAACTTCTCTATATATTTACCCGATTTTTTGGTTTGAACTACATATAATATGAGCGAAGATATATCAAGAGGCTGCCCAATTAAAAACATCGACCCCGAGGCAACAAACTGCCGCATAATTTATTCGGGGAAACTCAATGTTTTCGACTGGCTGAACGACGTTCCCGAGGGAATCGACAAAAATGAAATTTACGAGGTGCGGTTCAAAAACACCCGTAAAGGATACTACTATAATCAGAACGGACTGCGCCTCACGACGGGCGACATTGTGGCTGTTGAGGCCTCGCCGGGCCACGACATCGGCATCATATCTCTCAAAGGTCCGCTGGTTCTGTGCCAACTGCGCAAGCACAACATCAATCCGCAAAGCGAATTCAAGACCATCTACCGCAAGGTTAAACCAGTTGATATCGAGAAGTGGAAAGAGGCGATTGCGCTGGAGATTGACACAATGATTGAATCGCGCAAAATTGCCGCCGACCTCAAACTTGATATGAAGATTGGCGATGTTGAGTATCAGGGCGATAAGACCAAAGCCATATTCTATTATATTGCCGACGACCGCGTGGATTTCCGCCAACTCATCAAGGTGCTGGCCGACAGGTTCCACATTCGCGTGGAGATGCGCCAGATTGGAGCACGTCAGGAGGCTGGGCGCATTGGCGGCATCGGCTCGTGCGGACGCGAACTTTGCTGCTCAACATGGATGACCAACTTTGTGTCGGTGACAACCACGGCAGCGCGCTATCAGGAACTCTCACCCAACCCGCAGAAACTGGCCGGACAATGCTGCAAACTCAAATGCTGCCTCAACTACGAGGTGGATTCGTATATTGATGAGCGGAAAGATTTTCCGCCCTCGGATGTTCCGCTGCTCACCGAGACGGGCAAGGCCTACTATCAGAAAACCGATGTCTTCCGCCGCGTGATGTGGTACTCGGTGGGCGATGCAAACAGCCTCGACCTCATTCCAATATCGGTTGAAAAGGTGAAGGAGTATATCCAGATGAACAAGCGCGGGCAAAAGGTGCAACTTGAGGCTACGGTGAATGAGTCGGAGTCGCAGGAAGAATCAATAGACTTCAGCCAGGTGGTTGGTCAGGACAGTCTGACGCGATTCGACCAGTCGAAGCGGAAAAAGAAAAAGCACAACCGCGGTCGCGACCGAAACAACCAAAGGCCACAACAGGGACAAAACCCCAAAAACAATCAAAGAAATGATTCGGGCAATAGCGAAAACGGTGGCGGTAATTAGTGCGCTGTGGCTTGCCGCATCGTGCACCAACAGCGCCATGTACGATTGCAGTTTCGACATGCCTGGCGAGCAATGGAATCGCGACAGCGTACTTGCTTTCAAGGTTGAAGTAACTGATACGGTGACTCCCTATAACATTTTGTTCTGCAATCGAATAACAGGGCAATATCCGTATAGCAACATGTTTCTGTTCATCACGATCGTAGCGCCAGACCGTTCGCGTCAGACCGACACTTTGGAGTGCATCCTGGCCGACAAGAAAGGCAAATGGCTCGGCAAAGGGTTCGGCAGCGTGTGGTCGAACACCGTCAACTACAAACAAAACATCATCTTTCCGCAGAGCGGCGCATACACCTTCTATATTGAGCAGGCAATGCGCATTGAGAACCTTCCGCACGTGCTCGACGCGGGACTGAAAATCGAAAAAACCAAATAACAAATATTGTGGGAAAAGGCAAACTCGCAAAATTCCGTGAGAATGAGACTTTTGGCAATGTGATTCAGCCGGAAGTGACTGATTTTATGAATTTTTCTCATCCGCTCAAAGGCAGATGGAACGCTGACGTGTTCAAAAACGACAATCCGATTGTGCTGGAACTTGGCTGCGGCAAGGGCGAATACACAGTGGGCCTTGCACGCATGTTCCCCGACAAGAATTTCATCGGTGTTGACATTAAAGGCGCCCGCATCTGGACTGGAGCCAAGGAGTCGAATCTGGAGCAGATGACGAATGTGGCTTTCCTCCGCACCCGCATCGAAATCGTGAGCGCGTTTTTTGCGCCCGACGAGGTGAGCGAAATCTGGATAACCTTTCCCGACCCGCAGATGAAGAAACGCCGCGCCAAAAAGCGCCTTACATCGAGTCTTTTCCTCACATCGTATCAGAAATTCCTGACCAATGGCGGCTGCATCAACTTGAAGACTGACAGCCGTTTCCTATACCATTACTCGCTGAAAGTGGCTCAACTCAACAACTTCGAAATCGAGCGCCAGACAGCCGACCTCTATGCCGAGCCATGGGTTGACGATGTGCTTCGGATTAAAACCTACTACGAGCAGTTGCACATCGACGACGGCAACACTATCCACTACCTGAAATATCATCTGCCTCACAACAAGCAACTTGTGGAGCCGGAGGAGGATGAGGAGTTTTAAGTTATAAGTTTTTGAAGTTTTAAGTTATAAGTTTGTAGGGACGTCACAATTTGGCGTCCGAAAAAAATATCTATGTTTTAAGTTTAGAGGGTTTAGTGCTTCGCAGTTGAGAGAGTTGAGAAATTGATTTCTCGCAAAGAGGCATCATCATTTTGGTTGTATGCCCTGACGGGCAGAAATTATTAGAAAATTTATAAGAAAATTGTTCAAAATATATGTCTAACCAAACTTATCCAAACAAAACCCGAATCGCGTTTTGGTTAATTTGGGTTCGTTTGGTTAGAGATAAAAAACTAAAAATCAATTTTTTATAAATTTTTAAAATCGATTTTCTTAAAATTTCTCGCGAAGCGAAAACCGTTTTATGTGGAATTATGTGGTCTTCATGTAGAGATTTGGCTTGCCTCAACAGAAGAATATCGTTAATTCGGCTTATCTTGTTGATATAAAACATCTTTCAAAAAAATGGCATCAGAAATCGTTTTTTTATAGAAATCGCTTTAAGTTTGCGCACAAATAGAAATATATGGAAACAGTAGTTAGCGGAATCCGGCCGACCGGAAACCTTCATTTGGGAAATTATTATGGTGCTGTCAAAAGTTTTGTGAAGATGCAGGACGAATATAACTGCCTCTATTTCATTGCCGACTGGCACTCACTCACAACACACCCGAAACCCGAGAACATTCAGAACAGCGTCAAGACAATTCTGGCCGAATATCTGGCTTGCGGAATCGACCCCGACAAGGCGACAATATATGTGCAAAGCGATGTGCCTGAGACAGTTGAATTGTATCTCTACCTGAATATGAACACCTACATTGGCGAACTCGGCCGCGTGACCACTTTCAAAGAGAAGGCCCGCAAGCAGCCCGACAACGTGAACGCAGGACTCTTCACCTACCCCACGCTGATGGCCGCCGACATTCTGCAACACCGCGCCATCAAGGTGCCAGTGGGCAAAGACCAGGAGCAGAATATGGAGATGGCCCGCAAGTGCGCCCGCCGCTTCAACAACATCTACGGCGTGGAATACTTCCCCGAGCCAAAGAATTTCTATTTCAGTGACCATGCTGTGAAGGTTCCTGGACTCGACGGCAGCGGCAAGATGGGCAAGAGCGAAGGCAACTGCATCTATCTTTTTGAGGACGCTAAAACGATAACCAAAAAGGTGATGCGCGCCGTGACCGATGCAGGACCGCAAACACCGAACAGCGAGAAACCCGAGGTAATCCAGAACCTGTTCACACTGATGGAAATTGCCAGCACGCCAGACACTTACGAATATTTCAACAGCAAGTGGAATGACTGCACCCTGCGCTACGGCGACATGAAAAAGCAGTTGGCCGAGGATATTGTCAAAACAATTGCGCCAATCCGCGAGCGTATTCTTGAGTATTCGTCGAACACCGATTTACTCAACAAAATTGCCCGCCAAGGTGCCGAAAAGGCTCGCGAAAGCGCAGCAAAAACACTTAACGAAGTGCGTAAGATAATCGGCTTCAGAGTGTACTGAATAAGCCATTTATGACAATAAAGCCAACATTGTGATATGCCATTCAAGAAAACGCGCCGATTAGCAACAACGCTCCTGACTTGTCTGGCACTGACCGCTGCAGGTGGCGAAAAAGGCTCTGTGGTTGTCAAAATTGATGGGAAGTTCTACTCAACACCCATCGTCACAACCGACGGCAACGTGGTCATAGCCTCGCACAACAAGACAATCTACCTCTTCAACAGCAACGGACAGTTGCAAAACTCATTCACCGCGGGAGGATGGATTCACGCCACTCCGCGCCAACTCTCAAACGGACAGATTGCCTTTGGCTGCTACGACAAGTATTTCTATTTTCTCGACAAGGACGGCAACTTTCTGAGCCGTATAAAGCCTGGAGGCCGCATTTTCACCGAGCCAGCCGAGATGGGCGATGTTATTGCCTTCGGCACGAGCAAGGGCAAGGTGGCTTTCTACAACCTCCGCACGGGCGAAACGCGCTACGCGAAACTTGGCGGCCGAGTGATTCACGGCTCTCCGCTGGCATTGAGCAACGGCAGTGTGGCCATTGGCGGAAACAGCCGTCGGTTCTGCATCATCGACACGTGCGCCAACATTCAGGCACGGCTCAAAACCAAAGGCTGGATTATGCACGCCAAGCCTGCCGAAACATCTGAAAACCAGATAACTATCGGCACCTACGGCAAACGGCTCTACTCTGTTGACACACTCTGCAACAAACTCTGGACATACAAAGTTGACGGACGGATTCACAGTTCGATAATGGCGACACCCGATAACAATTTGATTTTCGGCTCGTTCGATGGCAACATCTACAGCATAAGTTCAAATGGTTCGCTCACAGGCAAATACAACGCTGGCAAGAGGGTGGTTTCATCGCCCTGCATGGTCAACGACACCGCATTCGCCATCTGCGGAATGGACAACAATTTATATCTGTTTAATACTCAATGTCGAAAGTTGGGTCATATAAAGTGCAACGGTAAGTTCTTCTCAACGCCAATCGTCATGCACGACGGCACATTGTTCTGCTGCACTATGGACGGCTTGCTCTATTTCATTGCAAAAGAGATGGTTGACGACATTTTGTCGGGCCGCGCAACCGAGATTACCATCGATGCCGAACCAGTGCCTCTGGAATCGGCCAAAAACAACCTTTAAACGCTGCCAAAATGATAAATCCTGCCGACAATATAATGCCGTTTCTTGCTGAACTGCAAGTGAATAACAACAAGCCGTGGTTCGATAAAAACCGCGACTGGTACAAACGTGCGCAGGCCGATTTTGTCCAACTGATTGCCGATATTATTGAAATAATGGCCGACACGGAACGCGATTTGGCAGGGCTTGCTGCCAAAGACTGCATCTACCGCATCTTCCGCGACCTGCGTTTCTCGCCCGACAAGACACCCTACAAAACCCATTTCTCGGCAAACATTGCGCCAGGCGGCAAAAACAGCAAACTCTGCGGATTTTATATTCAATTGGAACCCAACAATTTATCGATGTGCGGCGGCGGTCTTTGGATTGAGGACAAAAATATTCTGAAAGCCGTCCGCGATGAACTATATGTTGTGCCTGAGGACTTGCTCGACATCCTCAATTCGGCTGATTTCAAGCGCTATTTCAGCGGTTTGTGGGATTATCAGAAACTGAAAAAGGTGCCAACTGGCTACGACAGCAATTTCGCCCATGCCGACCTTCTGAAATACAAGCACTACATCGCCTCAAACGACATGTCGGACCATCTTGTGGCCTCGCCCAACCTCTACAGTCACATTGCCGAAGCCCACAAAACGCTTTACCCGATGTTCAGGCTGCTGAACTCCATCATTGAGGAGATGGTTTAGGGGGAAAAAACAAGCGCGACTGCACATTGGCAACCGCGCCCGCTTTCATTTGAGCAGAGGCTCAATTACTTACCAAAATAGCGTTTGAACAGCCCCGCAAAGCCTTGGCCGTGGCGAGCCTCGTCTTTGGCCATCTCGTGAACGGTGTCGTGGATGGCATCGAGATTGAGTTCTTTGGCGCGTTTGGCGATGCGCATCTTGTCCTCGCAGGCGCCAGCCTCGGCGTGCATACGTTTTTCAAGATTGGTCTTGGTGTCCCAGACAACCTCACCCAGCAACTCGGCAAATTTGGCGCAGTGCTCAGCCTCCTCAAAGGCGTAGCGCTTGAAAGCCTCGGCAATCTCGGGATAGCCTTCACGGTCGGCTTGGCGGCTCATAGCCAGATACATGCCAACCTCGGTGGCCTCACCCATAAAGTGCGCGTTCAGGTCTTTCTTCATCTGATCGTCGGTATCTTTGGCAACACCAAGAACATGCTCGGTAACAAAGTTCAAATCAGCGTCGGCGGCAAGTTCCTTCCATTTGCCTGCAACAAGTTGTTTACACTGCGGGCAACGCTCGGGGGCCTCCTCGCCTTCATACACAAATCCGCATATCGGACAAACAAATTTCTTCTTCATAATCGAAAGAATTTTAAAGATTTATTGATTTTAAAGCCTATTCTGTTGTTTAACTGGTGAATCGGTGAATTGTTTAAAAGTTTAGTCGCTTCGCTGTTTAGATAACTTACCATTCTCAACTTCTTAACCTCTTAACGCTTAACTCTCAACTTTTTCAACCTTCCAATCCTAATTCCTAAATAACTTAATAATTTTCCGCCTTCACCTGGAAATACGACTGTGGGTGGTCGCAGACGGGGCAAACCTCGGGGGCTTTTTTGCCAACCACAATGTGGCCGCAGTTCGAGCACTGCCAGATGGTGTCGTTGTCTTTCGAGAAGACCAGACCGCCCTCAATGTTGGCCAGCAGTTTGCGGTAGCGCTCCTCGTGCTCGCGCTCAATCTTGCCCACCTCCTCAAACAGCGTGGCAATCTTGTCGAAGCCCTCGGCACGGGCGTCTTCGGCAAACTTGGCGTACATATCGGTCCACTCGTAGTTCTCGCCGTCGGCAGCGTCTTTCAGATTTTCGATGGTGCTTGGCACAGCGCCGTCGTGCAGCAGTTTGAACCAGATTTTGGCGTGCTCTTTCTCGTTGGCCGCCGTCTCCTCAAAAATGTTGGCAATCTGCACGTAGCCGTCTTTCTTGGCCTTCGATGCATAGTAAGTGTATTTGTTGCGGGCTTGCGATTCGCCTGCAAAAGCGGCCTGAAGATTGGCCTCGGTCTTTGTTCCTTTCAGATTCATAGTCGTTTAGTGTTATGATTATTGTCGTGTAAATGTGGCACCGTTCATATTGAATGATGCCCAATTATCGGTGGTGCTTATTGTTGCAAATGATGTCTCCACAATATCCATCACCAATTCGGCAGTATTGCCAGAAACCGTGTAGGTGCCAGTCATGGTTCGTGCTTCGTGGTTTGGTGTTGAATATGTTGCAACATAAGTGAAAGTGTTATCGGTGAATGAGATAGCATCGGTATAACCATCCAGAGTCCACGAATATGTTCCGCCCGAAAGCGTGCCCGCTCCGGCTTGCGATTCACCGCCTTGTGAGCCACCATTGCCGTTTTCAGCACCTTTCTTATAATAAGTGCCTGTCATACCCTTGTTGTTGGTGAAGGTTGCGCTTGTGGCCGTAAGATCAGTCACCGTGAGTGTTCCCTGCAGCACGCCATTGAAAGTTATTGTAGCAGTGTAACTGTCGCCCGACTTTTCGACCTTGTAGGCATAGCCGGTTATGTTCGAGAGTTCGGTGCCGTTTGAATAGACAATGTAGGTAGCACCGCCATCGTTATCGAAAATCCATTCAATATACGAACTCTCTTTCTCTCCAGCATACCATGTTGTTTCGCCAAACGGAGCGTTCAGCCCTGTCGGAATGTTTGCCGATGAGCCTGCGTTCTGCTTGGTGAACGAAATACCCTCCAATTTGAACTTGCCGCCGGCAATTTTCAGAATGACAGTGCCAGTGGCAGAAAGCGGACTCCAGTTGTTGGTTCCATTGTCCCACTGCATGTTTATCAGGATGGTGATATCGCCGTTAGAGAAATCGCCTGTAACATTGGTGTACGAACCCTTCCAAATACCCTTCTCGATTGGTGTTTTAGTGTCGGTTTTGGTGTTCGTATAAATGCCTTTGTAAGTCTCGGCAAATGTCCCATCTTCAAATAGATAGATGGCATAAACACCCTCCTCCTTGAAACCTTGCGAGGAGGATGAGTTGTCGTAGTTGCCGGTGTAAACCGCTGCGGGATTCTTCTTGTTCAAATCGCCAGGAACGAATACCGAATTCCATTCAAAGGTGTTGTCGTCATCTTCTTCATCATCGTCTTTTTGGCACGATGGAAGAGCAAGGCACACGCTCAAAACCGCTGCCATTACTGCAAAAAAATGTTTTTTCATAGTCATTAGGTTTAAGTTAAACAATTCATTATCACTCTATTGCTTTTGATTGACCGCAAAGCAGGCTTATTTCCGCCTCACTTTTAAGTCATTCATTTGTAAGCCTATAAAGTTATGGTTTTTTACATAAAAACAAACCGGCTGTCTGTTTTTTTACAGATGCTGGTTTGCTGAAAAATAAGAAAAGGTATGTATCAGAAATATTTCACCGTCTGAACCTTGCCCGACTCAATGCTTACGATGTCTGACAGAATGTTGTTGGCCATACGGCTTGCACCTAGGCGGAACATACGGTTGTTGAGCCATTCGTTGCCCAATGTGGCCTCAACAATAGCCATATAGAGCAGAGCGTCTTCCGAAACGGTCATTCCGCCGGCAGGTTTGATGCCCACCTTGCGGCCGGTCTTTGCGGCGTAGGCTTTGATGGCCTCGCACATCACGCTTATGGCCTCAGGTGTGGCGGCAGGCTCAAGTTTGCCCGTCGATGTCTTGATGAAATCGGCGCCAGCCTCCATTGCCACAATGCTTGCGTTCCAGATGTCCTCAACCGAGCGCAGAACGCCAGTTTCCAGTATCACCTTCAGATGCGCCTTGCCCACGGCCTTGCGGATGGCGCAAATCTCGTCGAAGACGGTCTGCACATCGCCTGCAAGCCAAGCGCCTTGCGAGATTACAATGTCGATGTCGGTGGCACCGGCCTCAACGGCCATCTTGCACTCTAACTCCTTCACCTCAATGAACGACTGCGATGCGGGGAAGCACGCAGCAACCGAAGCCACGCCAACGCCCTCGCATTTGAGCGTGGTGGCCACAGTCTTCACCAGCGACGGATAGACGCAGATGGCGGCCACGTTGGGCAGGTCGGGGAAGTTGCTCTTGAAGTTGTTCACGTTCTCGGCAAACTTCGCGCCTTTGGCCTGCGTGTCAACCGAGTTGAGCGTTGTCAAATCGATAAGGCTGAGAGCCAGTTTCAGGTGCTCAACATCGAACAGTTGGCGGGCACGAGTTTTGGCATCGAACACTTTTTGCTCAATGTCGGCCGCGGTGAATGGCATTGGGAGAGATAGCATAGTTTTAAGTTTTTGGAGTTATAAGTTTTAAGTTATTAGGTGTTTTTGTTGAATCGGTGAATTGTATAATCGTCTAATCGATTGACCGATTCACCGATTCACCAGTTCACCAAATGTCCGTTGTCTGATGCCCTTTTAGTTCGTTTCCAAAATTCTGAAAATCTCGTCGAGTTTCGGTGTCAGGATGATTTCGGTGCGGCGGTTTTTGGCGCGGGCCTCGGCGGTTTTGGCCGGGTCGATGGGCGCGTACTGCGAACGTCCGGCAGCCGACACTCGTTTAGGCTCGATTTTGCCGTCGGCGATGAGTAACTTCACAATGGCTGTGGCACGTTTGGCACTCAAATCCCAGTTGTCCTGAATGTCGCCAGTGCCTTTCATTGGCACGTCGTCGGTGTGGCCTTCAATCAGGATGTTAACATCGGTGTTGTTGGCCAGAACGCCTGCTATCTGCTTGATGGCCGATTGTCCTTTGGGGTCGACGTCCCACTTGCCCGATTTGAAGAGCAGTTTCTCGTCCATCGTCACGTAAACCTTGCCGTTGCGCTGCTCCACGGTCAGACCTTTGTCCTCGAAACCGAGCAGAGCCTGACTGATTTTCTGCTTCAGCGCGCGCACCGATGAGTCTTTCTGATTCAGAATATTCTCCAACTCCTGCACGCGGCGGTTCTTCTCGGCCAGCTCGCGACGTTGGGCGTTCAGGTTCGAGTCGAGAGCAACCAGAATGGCATCGCGCTCCTCAAGTTCCTGCTGCTTGGCTTTCAGGTCGCGCTCCTTCTCAAGCAAATCCTGCTTCGACACCTGAAGGTCGGCCATCAGTTGGCGAAGTTCGGCCTCGTTGTTTGTGGTCTGCTTGTCGGTCTCGTCGCTCAAGTCGTCGTACATGGTTTTGAACACCTTGTACTGCTTCTTGTAGAACTGCGCCGAGTCGCGGATGGTGGTTTTGTTGTTGGCTTCTTTCTCAAGTTTCTTGTTGAGTTCCTCAACCTTTGCCTCAAGTTCGGTTGTCTGCACGGTAAGGTCCTCATTCAGGCTTTTGATTGAATCGCGCTCGTTGCAGATGGCCACGTTCTTCTCTTTCAACTCCTGAAACTGTTTCGACGGCACGCACGCTGTGAGTCCTGCAAGTGCTGTAGCCATCACCATTTTGCTAAATTTCGACATAGATATGTTTGATAGTTAAACGGTCCGGCCAAACGGTCGAATCCAACCATAAAAATAAAGCGGCGGAAAAGCGCTTTTCGCTCCCGCCGCAGAATTTATCAACCGATGGTTGTTTATCGATGAATCGACCCAAAAATTATTGCTGGTTTCTATAATGCATATAAAAGCGAAGCACGATTGGTATTATCAAACAAAGCATAGATAAAGCAACAAGCCACGCTCCGACACATATGGAGAAAACCAATATAATCAACTCTAGAATCAAGAATACAATATTAACAACCATCCATTTCCCCATATTCCAATCCTTCAATTAATTGCTAAACTTCATCTCTCCAATCAAGTTTTGCGCATTAAAATACTTGTCGAGAATAAGCAGCACGTAGCGGATGTCGACAACAATGCACTTCTGCAGTTCGGGTTCAAAGATGATGTCGCCGCTCATCGACTCCCAGTTGCCATCGAAGGCAAGGCCGATGAGTTCGCCGCGAGCGTTCATGACGGGGCTGCCCGAGTTACCGCCGGTGATATCGTTGTTGGTTGTAAAGCAGACGTTCAGCGTGCCGTCAGGGTTGGCGTAGCGGCCGTAATCTTTCTTCTGCCAAATCTCTTTAAGTTTGGCCGGAACGTTGAACTCGCGCACTGTCGGGTCCTCCTTCTCCATCACGCCGTCGAGTGTTGTTTTATAATCGTAAGTGACGGCATCGGCAGGATGGTAGCCGCCTATGGTGCCGTAGGTCAAGCGCATGGTGCTATTGGCGTCGGGGCTGAAGAGTTTGTCGGGCTGCATTTCCATCAGTCCGGCCACAAACAAGCGCATTCCTTCAGACAGTTTATCCTCGCCGTTATAGCAGAGGCCGCTAATAAAGCCGTATTTTTCGTAGATATCATTTCCTGCCTGCAGAATCGGGTCGTTTTTCATTGCACTCTCATTCGGTTTGTTCATGAAAGCATCGAATTTGGCCTTATCGCAGAAAACTGACTTTGCAAAGGCATCATCAACAAACTTGTCAATATTCCCTTTGTATTTACCTAATACTGTTTTGGTTATGTATTCGGGATAGAATTCTGGCTGCACTTTTTTAATGAACAACCGAATCATCTCTTTAGTTGTCTGGCGGTCAACCTCGCGGTTATAATCCTTGAAGAAATCGTTGGCTCTTTCCACAACCATTTCTCTTATTTCGGCGGCATTTTCGGTTTTAGGGTTTGAAAGTTTCTTCAAACCCGATGCTAGCCTAACGGCGAAATATGCCGATTCAAAACCATACAACTGCGATTCAACCAAATATGTAATAGCCTCATTGTAAGCGCGATTCTGCATCACTCCGTCCTCAATAAGGTCGAGAGCACGGCCGTATTTGGCTTTGCGGGCAGCATCGGCATTCACCCATTTCGTGAATTCAGCCTCCTGCTCGCGTTTCTTGTCGACAACGTGCAGGCGCTTTAGGCTGCGGTTCTGGCCGATGGAGTATTTCCAATAGTTCGACGACCTTGCATATTTCGACGCATACTGAATGCGGATTTTCTCGTCGTTATCCATGAATTTTGCCCAAGAGTCTTGTTTTACGCCACGCACCGTAGCACGCGCGTCGTTTACGGCTGTCATCTCCGATTCGGTCTCCCACGACGAGAAATAGCGGTCGGTTGAGCCGGGATAGCCCATCACAAAGGCAAAATCGTTCTCTTTGTATCCGCCAAGCGATATGGGCAGAAAATGCTTCGGATGGTAAGGAATGTTCTCTTCGGAATAATCAGCCGGAGTGCTGTCGGGAGCGCAGTAGACACGGAACATTGAGAAATCGCCCGTGTGGCGCGGCCACATCCAGTTGTCGGTGTCGGCACCATATTTTCCAACCGACTCGGGCGGAGCGGCAACAAGCCGAACATCGTTATAAATCTCATACACAAACAGATAGTAATAATTACCATGCAGCATTCCTTCCACTTCGGCCGAGAAGAGCGTGCTGTCGGTGGCAAGAGTGATAATGGAATCGCACATTACATCGACGATTGAGTCGCGTGTCTCCTCATTTGTGCCATCGGGTATCTGGCTCAGAATCTTCTCGGTAACATCCTCAACTCTGACCAGCAACCATGCCGACTTGCCGGGATTTGGCAGTTCTTCGGCTTTGGTTCGAGCCACGAATCCATTGGTCAGCAGGTCGTTCTCAACTGTGCTGTGGCTCTGAATCTCGTCGTATCCACAGTGGTGGTTGGTCATTATCAGACCGTCGGCCGAAACGAACGATGCCGTGCAACTGCCGCCATCGAGAGCAATAATGGCGTCTTTTACACAAGCATGGTTGATGCTGTAAATGTCGTCGGCTGTGAGTTTGAAGCCAAGATCGGTCATTGTGGCCATATTTTTTTCAAGAAGAACGGGCAGCCACATTCCCTCATCGGCGCGCGACAGAAGCGGGCTTGCCATCAATGCTGAAATCAGCAGAAAAGATAATTTTCGCATAATTTTAGTATAAATTTTGCGCCAAATGTAGGGATTTTTGGTGTTGGATGGCTGTTTAAGTAAATCTTCCTATCTTTGCACCCGCAAAAAGAGCTTTCAGTTTTTCCTCTAAAACTAAAAACGATATGAGAACACAAGAAGAATTGGCAGGTGTAACCCTGTTGGGCGACAAACGGACGGAATATCCGACCGACTACGCGCCGCAAATGCTTGAGACGTTCGTCAACAAGCACCCCGAGAACGATTATCTGGTAACGCTGAACTGCCCCGAGTTCACCACGCTCTGCCCCAAAACCGGGCAGCCCGATTTCGCGCACATTGTCATCAACTACATTCCCGGCGAGCGAATGGTTGAGAGCAAGTCGCTGAAACTCTATCTGTTCAGTTTCCGCAACCACGGCGATTTTCACGAGGACTGCATCAACATTATTATGAAAGACCTTGTGGCGCTGATGCAGCCGCGATACCTTGAGGTTTACGGCATTTTCACGCCGCGCGGCGGAATATCAATCTACCCGTTCGCCAACTACGCCGATGATGCTCATCAAGCATTGAAGCAGCAGCGTTTGCTGGCGCAGATGAATCGTACATTTTAAACCGCCATTGCTATGAAAGACAGCCTTCTGATACTGTCCGGCGGAATGGACAGCACAACGTTACTATATGAGTATCAAAACGATATAGCGCTTGCAGTATCGTTCGACTATGGCAGCAATCACAACGCCGACGAGATACCGTTTGCCGAATATCACTGCAAAAAGTTGGGAATCAAGCACACAACCGTGCGGCTCGATTTCTTCAAGCAGTATTTCCGCAGTTCGCTGCTCGAGGGCGCCGATGCCATTCCCGAGGGTACTTACGCCGATGAGAATATGAAATCGACAGTGGTGCCGTTCCGTAACGGAATAATGCTTGCGGTGGCCGCCGGAATGGCCGAGACTGCCGGGCTCAAGCATGTGATGATGGCCAACCACAGCGGCGACCACGCCATCTATCCCGACTGCCGTCCGCAGTTTGCCGACGCTATGAGCCGCGCCATCGAGGCTGGAACCTACGAGGGCATAACGCTGCTCACGCCGTACACCAACATCTCGAAGGCCGACATCTCCCGAAAGGGTAAACTTTTGGGTGTCGATTACTCGAAAACGTGGAGTTGCTACAAGGGCGGTGCCGTTCACTGCGGCCGCTGCGCCACCTGCATCGAGCGCAAAGAGGCTCTACGACTGGCGGGAATTGAAGATACAACGGAGTATGAAGATTCGGTGAATCGTTAAACTGGTGAATTGGTGAATCGACTATAAAAAACTAACACCACATTTAACTTAAAACTTTAAATCATATAACTTAAAAACCATTTTTCCAATGTTTTATGTATCGAAACGACTAGAAATTTCATCGGCCCACAAGTTGAGCCTGCCATATCAGAGCAAGTGCACAAGTCTGCACGGCCACAACTGGATTGTAACCGTTTATTGCAAGGCTGAAAAACTGAACGCCGACGGTATGGTTGTCGATTTTTCACGCATCAAAAGCGTCATCGTCGATCAACTCGACCACAAGGTGATTAACGACGTGCTGGGCGACATCAACCCGACGGCCGAGAATCTGGCCTATTGGATTTGTCAGCAGATTGAGAACTGCTACAAGGTGACCGTGCAGGAAACCGAAGGGAACATTGCCACATATGAGAAGGATTAACGAGATTTTCGAAAGCCTTCAGGGCGAGGGATTCCACACAGGCACGCCGGCTGTTTTTGTGCGCTTCTCGGGCTGCAATCTTGCCTGCCCCTTCTGCGACACCGACCACAGCGCCTTCACCACTATGACCGACGAGCAGATAGCCGCCGCTGTGGCGCAGTTCAAGCCCGAATTGGTGGTGCTCACTGGCGGCGAACCCGGACTGCAAGTGTCTGACCGGCTGATTGATTTGCTGCACGCTGAAGGTCGCATGGTTGCCATCGAAACCAACGGCACCTGTCCGTTGCCCGCCGGAATCGACTGGGTGACGGTTTCGCCAAAAGAGGGCAGCACCCCCGTGCTCACCGCAGCCAACGAGGTGAAAGTTGTATTTCAGGCTGATACCGATGTTGAGAAATGGCTCGCACAAATTGCTGCCGACCATTATTTCCTTCAACCTTGCTCGTGCAAGAACACAACAGAGACTATAGCCTACATTATGGAACACCCGCATTGGCGGCTCTCGGTGCAGACACATAAATATTTGGGAATTCAATAGTAGCTATTGAGATAGCAAGCGGCTATTTTCAATAGAAATCCTCGTCCATTCCTTCTTTCGGAATGTAGTATTCTTTCTCTTCTTCAGTGCGTTGCGGCCTAATATTGAAAATCAAACCAACAGAACAACTTAATTCCGAAATACGCGACGCTTGAATGCCGTTAGGCTGTTTTTTGAAAATATTCTGTCCTCCGGCAAGTTGCAAATCGTAGCGCACATCGGTAAGAACCGAAAAACGACTGTTCATATTTATTCTGAAACCCAATCCCACTTTATTGCCAAAATCAAGTTTACGGATTTTTTGATTGTACATGTCGTAAAGATCATGTTCGATTATAAAGTTATAGTTCAAATTAGTGGTCTTTTCGTTTTGTTTTACAGCAAAGTATGGACCAAAACATCCGTAAACGCGAAACTTACCACGACCTATTTCAAAATGCGTCATTAAAGGTATTTCGAGATAGGAGATTTCGTGCTTATAGCGTATTGTGTCGCAATCTTTTTCCTTCTCCCGCCAGCCCTTTACTGCATAGTTGATTTCAAGTTGCGCACCGGCATTGCACTTATCGTTGAAAATAGCCACCAATCCGAAATTAGGCTCATAGAGATTCACTTGGTTGCCATTGAGTGAGGGCGGTTCGAAATAAACACCATACGCACCGTAGCCGGCTCTTACTCCGACTGACAACTGACCGAAAACCTGTATGGTGGTCAGAATCGCTATTGCAAGTATGATGGTGCGCTTCATTGTCAAATAAACGTGCCAAAACTACAAGAAAAAACGGCATCTGCCAATGTTTTGTTGCGCAGTGCCGTTTTTGTGGTCATTTACCTTTGGCAACAACTCTTTTTATTGTGCCGTAATATCATCAACATTATGTTCCTTCATGTATGCCTGAAGTTCAAGTTTGAGTCTTTCTTTGAGGTCGTCTTCCTTGTTTTTACTGATCGACACAACTATCACTCGATACGGCTCCTCATCTTTATACACTACTTTGTAATATTCCTCAGTATGGAAAACATTGCCTCTGATTGTCGAAATCTGCTGCCGTTGGCCCTTGCCGCTTGCCAGCACTTTCTTCCAGAAGGTGCCGAATGCATCGGCCACTGAATCGTCCTGAGCAACAACGGTAATATATGGGAACCCGGCAAGATTATCGCTGTTGATGCCGTAGAACGACGACATCTGGCCAGACATGCTAATAATGTTGCCTTCCAAATCCAACTCTGCTGTCATCAGGCCATCGCGGAATGCGTTAATCTGCGAGTCGAGCGCCTCCTGCCGTTTTGTGGCCTCCTCCTGGGTGGCTTGCATCTCTTCCAGATTCTGACGCATCTCCTCCTCGTGCTGCGACAACTCTTCGGCCTGCTCGTTCGACTGTTCAAGCAGGTGCGCGTTGTGAATGTTGGTGTTGACACTTGATATAACCGAAGCAATATTCTCACATAGTTTTTCGATGAACTCTATCTTATATTGCTCAATGTGGTTATACGACACAAGTTCCAATATGCCATAAATCTCATCGTTTACAACCATAGGCACAATCAGCAGGTTGCTTGGCTTGTGCGCTTCCTTCTTACCTTGCGTAAACGAAACATAACTTTCCGGAATGTCTTCAAGATAGATGCACTTCTGCTCGTCTATCACACGGCCAAATATGCCGTCCCGGTCAGTTATTGTACTATCGAGCATTATTTGTTTGCCATAGGCTATGGCAGCCTTGTTCTCGAACTTCAACTCTTCGCTATACTGCTCCTCAACCTTGAAATACATGGCACCCTGCACAATATCAACATACTGCAGAAGTTGCGAAAGCAGATTGTAGGCGAAATCATTAATGTTATCGTTATCCTGACGAATAATCTCGCCAAAGTTTGCCAGACCATGAGTAACCCAGTTGCGCTGGCCGTCCAATATTTTTTTCTTGTCCTCCTCCTCTTTTGCCAGAATAAGACTTTTCTGCATGGTTTTCAACGATTCGCCAAGAGTGTCGCCATCGCTAAGCAAATTATATTCTGTTTCGAGATTGCCCTTTCCGATTTCACCAGCAAAGTCCACTGATGCCTGAAGGCTGTCGAACAGATTGTCGAGCGAATTTGTAAGGTCGGTTATCTCGCTTTCAAACACCACGTCCTTCTTTTCTTCCTTATCAATAATACCGAGCGAAAGATGGGCCAACTTGTTGTTGATCTGTACAATAGAGTTCGATATGTTTCGTGCCACAATCGATATTACAATCGACAGCAGAATAAAGCCCGCAAGAATCAATAAAACCACATTGATAAACGACTTGTTAGCCTGTGCCGTTACCAAAGACACCGGTGTTGTTGAAAATGCATACCATGCAGTATTAGGCATGGCCATTTTCTTGAAAGAACAAATTACGCGTTTTTTGTTGGTGTCATGGCCCACAAAAGTAGTATCGGCAGGCATGCTGTCGAGCGGCATGCTGATGGATGTTTGTATTGTCCCGATAAGGCTTGCGTCAGAAGAGTAAATATAACGTCCGTTGTTCGAGATGAGGTTTAATACCTCCCCCTCCTCATTTTCTATTTCTGACATTTTCTCCTGAACATAATCAAGAGAAAAATCGATGCCGATAACGCCCACACATTCATCCCAAACAATAATCGGGGCTACGACTGATGTTACAAGCATTGAATCGCCCGAATTGTAACTGTAAAAATACGGATCAAGCATGGATACGGCCTTCGTGCTACGCGGAATGGTATAAAACTCCTTCTCATAAGGCGGCATTCCTGTGTTCACCTCTGCTTTAATTTCATCGCCGTCGCGATAGAATGATGGCGAATAACTACCGGTGGCAGTGGCGTCTTCAGCAAGAACATTGTTTTCGTCGAGTTCGTCGATAGAGTTTGGCTCCCAAATTGACCAGATTGATAAAATGCTGCTGTTTCCGCTTATCACCTCATGAAGCATATTGGTGAAAAACGGGCGTCGTGCCTCCTCTTCAATGTTCTCATAATCCTGCATGGTTGTGGCAAGAGCCGAAACTATTCTTGTTTTGCTTTCAACCATTCCTTTAGCTCTATTCGACAAATTGTTGGTTTTCTGCAGAATATCGGCACTACTCATTTCTTTGGTTATGTCTCTCACCTCAAATCCAACGTATCCGAGTGAAGCCACATATACTAATAGCGATGCTCCCAAGAAATAGAACATCATTTTTCGGTGTATGCGTTTTTTGAAATTCATTGCTGTTCTTTTTTAATGTTTTCGAGAGTTATGCCTCTTTGTTAAGAATCTCGTTTATCTCCTTGCTTGCTATTTCCCAATCTGACTTAACCGAATCAAAAATCTTCGGAATAGAAGTCAGGTTTCTGTCTTCGTCAATCAGTTTTATAATTGTATCCAAAGAATTGTACATCTGTTTCAAATCCAAATAGTTGGCTTTAGTCATCAGAGATTTTGCTTCAACCTTCAAAACCTTGTAATTGCGGTTTTTGATGAAGTCGCTCATGTCGGCTATTTGCTTTGGAATCTGCTCGTTGTAGCGCTTAAGAATGGTCTCGATTTTTTCAGTGTCGTTTTTATACACCAAGTTCAAATGCGCCAGATTCACAAGCCGCTGGTCTTCCTCACTTTCCGTTTTATTCAATTGTTTCTTTATCTCGTCAGGAATGAATCCGTCTTGAATCATTTGAATCTGATTCTCAATCTTTTTCTCTTCAGTTATATCAATGAACACCACCAAAACTTCGGTAACCGTATTAGTGGATGAATCAGTGACTGGTATCATTTTTTCACGAAGCCATTTTTCCTTTTTGCCATCGTTTACCAGTTCCTCTGTCTCCATGGTTTTGCCTCCAAGCAGGTCTTCCCAAAGACGATTATGATAAAGCTGCTCTTTTTCATTCATAATCAAAGAGCCCTTGTGGCGCTTGCCTATAACATTTTCGCGTTTGGCTTTTGTCAGTTTCAAATATTCGTCGTTGACTTCAGTGATGCGCTGGTTTGTGTCGAAAATGGCCATCGGGACGGTATCGTGATAACCTTCGATGATGGATGTCAGTTCCTCCTCTTTCTGAGTCTGCTCCTCTTGGGTGGCCTGCATTTCCTCCATGTTCTGCCGGATTTCTTCCTCCTGCTGCTCAAGCACTTCGGCCTGATGTTTCGATTTCTCGAGCAACCGCGCTGTCTGTCCGTTGATTTCAACTGTTGATATGGTCGACGCTATATTCTCCGCCAGTTTTTCAACAAACGCAATCTGATAAGGTTGGATAATCTTGAACGAGTATAATTCAATGATTCCTGCCAGGTTCTTGTTGTAGATGAGCGGCACAACTAATACAGATTTAGGCAGTGCCTTGCCCAATCCCGAACTAATTTTGTCAGTATCTGTCGGTATTTCGCTAATGAAAATTGTTTCTTTTTCAAGGTATGCACGGCCGACAATTCCTTCGCCCGGAGCCACAAAATGAGTTTCCAGTTTTTCCTTGTCGAATCCCATAGAAGCAATCATCTCCACTCCCTCTCGGTCATTGGGCACGATGTAGAACGCTCCCATTTGAGAATCGAGATATAGGATAAGATTCTTGATTATCTCTTCGGCAAGCACTTTCATGTTGTCGTTGTCGACACGTAAAACCTTGTTGAACAAGTTGATGCCGCTTGATGCCCAGTTAAGTTCCTCTTCTTCTGTTTTGCGAAGTTTTTCCTCTTCTTTGGCGTGGTCAAGGCTGTTCTTCATTTCGATGATGGCGTTTCCGAGGACATCTTTGTCGCTCAATGGCGAGAATTTATAGTCGGAATTGCCGTTACCAATGTTCTCGGCAAATTTGGTTACCTGCAAAAGTCCGTCGACCACTTTGTTCGACGAGTCGGCCATCTGCCCAAGTTCATCATCGCTATTGATATCCATCTTCAATGCATCGTCGACCTGACCGAGTGAAAGTTTGTTGATGATGGCATTCACATTCTTTATCGGTGTTACTATCTTAACAGACAAGATGAAGATGATGATAGCCAGAATAATAAGACCGAAGATGATTACACGTGTAACGAATTTAAGCGATGTTCCAATTTGTGCATCTATCTCACCCGCCGTGTGAGAAGTTATGAGTCTCCACTCGTTGTTCAGACCGGCAGGCGAAACGGTGATTGTAGAGAAATAAACACTGTCTAATCCTTTAGTGTTTTTCAAAACAAAATTGTCGCTATTCTTAACTGTCGCTCTGTATAATACTGAATCGATTTCTTCAAATTTTAAACCAACCAAATCGGCATTGGGGTAACCGATAATTGTGTTTCCGCCCGAAACAATAACAATGTTTTGCTGATTTTTCGTGATAGTTGTGTCAATAAACTGACAAATGGCGTTAAGGTTCACATCGGCGCTCAACACTCCAACGAATCCGCTTTCATCTTCAATAGGAACGGCTATTGATGATTTTACGTAACGCTTTGTTGATGAGCCGTCGGGAATAAAAAGTTCCGGTTCAGAAAGAATGGCTTTTTCACTATTTTTCACCTCGTAAAAGGTTCCAACAGGATTCTCAAAATCATAATCATAGTCTTTAATATCCAGCCTTGTTCCCAACGACGTGTTTTGCGCAATTATCGAGCGGCGTCCGTTGACTGAGGATGAAGGAATGAACTTGTTGTCGAAACTTACCCACGCATAAGACAGCAATTGATTGCTGCCGCATATGCTCCGCATCATGTTTTTGTAGATTTCCTCATTGTTGTCATATCCATTGGACAACGATGATTCAATAGACGATTTCAGCGTAAGAAGTTCCTGATATTCGCTGCTCATAATATTTGAAACAGATACGGCAATATTGCCCAGCATGCTGGCATCACGCTTTGATACGTTCTCAATTATTGACGCCTTGAATTGTTTGTTAATTATGTTTGCAGCAAAAAATATTACCAAAAATACGGTACTCAGCACCAGCGCAAGAACTCTGTAACTTAAACGAACCCTAATTTTCATAATCCTGTTTTTATCCTTATAACACAACGCAGAATTGCTTTTGCAACGCGCAAAAGTCTCCTACCAAACCAAAAAATAAATATGAACATTTTTTTTAAACAACCACTCAAAAAAACAATGTTTTTTTTGTCTCGATCAACAATATCTATGAATTGCCATATCGTGGCAAAAACATTGCTTTTACCTTTACTTGCAATGATTTACTATAATAGTTTGGAAAAGTGGCTGTTATGTGAAATAAAATGAGAGAAGGCTGTGTTTAACACTTGACAACCTCAACCATCAATAGTTTCCTACAAAGGAAATCACTGCGGCAGCGCAACCCTCTTTGCCATCGGCGAATGAGAGCGATATGTAGTAAACCTGCGTCTTGGCGCAGAAGAAGTCGAAACTGTTGTATGACATTCCGTCCGACTCATCGTAATTGCTGCCGTAGAATTTGGTGAAATCGTAGAGTTTCAGCACAATCTGATCAGTGCAAGCCGAATCGGACCTAACTGTGAAACGGTAATGCGAGCCTTTATTGAGAAGGATTGAGAATTCCTCTTTTTTCTTTTTCGCGGTGGCCACAGGCTCCAGGCGCACGCGGAAATCTTTCAGATAAGTGGTATTTTCAACATCCTTCATCTTCATCACCTCATCTTTCAGTGCCAATCCGCATTGTGCCGATGCTGACTTCGCACCTGCGCACATAAGCACGCAAACACCTGCTACTGCGCACAATCTGAATATCGTTTTTCTGATGCTGACCATTACTCTGGTTTATTTCGGCCGCAAAGGTACAAAAAAGATATTTGCCTGAAACGCTCTTTTGAGTGAAAAATTGGCGCTGAATTTCGACGGAAATTTACCGCCGCTTCCAAACACAAATCCAACACCTATCCACTAGTGCCTAGTGCCTGATTCCTAATGCCTCACCTACTCATCCCCAAACTCCCTCAGATAAGCCTTGATGAAATCGTTGAGTTCGCCATCCAAGACGGCCTGCACGTTTGATGTTTCGTAGCCTGTGCGCACGTCTTTCACCAGTTTGTAGGGGTGCAGCACGTATGAGCGGATTTGCGAGCCCCACTCAATTTTCTTCTTGCCAGCCTCAACTTTGTTGGTCTCGATGCGGCGCTTCTCCAACTCCAGATTGTAGAGTTGCGATTTGAGCAGTCGCAGGGCGTTCTCACGGTTCTTCGGTTGGTCGCGGGTTTCGGTGTTCTCGATTGAAATCTCGTCGTCCTCACCTGTGACAGGGTTTTTGAACTTGTAGTGCAGGCGCACGCCCGACTCCACCTTGTTCACGTTCTGACCGCCAGCGCCGCTTGAGCGGAAGGTGTCCCACGACAGGTTTGCGGGGTTGATGTTTATCTCAATATCGTCGTCGATTGACGGGGTTACAAACACCGATGAGAACGATGTCTGCCGCTTGCCCTGCGCGTTGAATGGCGATATGCGCACCAGGCGGTGCACGCCGTTCTCGCTCTTCAGGTAGCCGTAGGCGTACTCGCCCTCGAACTCCAGAGTGACGGTTTTCACGCCAGCCTCATCGCCAGGCAGGAAGTTCTGCTCGCGCACCTTGTAGCCGTTTTTCTCGCCCCAGCGGATGTACATTCGCATCAGCATCTCGGTCCAGTCCTGACTCTCGGTGCCGCCCGCGCCCGCGTTCAGTTTCACAATGGCGCTCATCTTGTCCTCCTCGCGGCGCAGCATATTGCGTGATTCAGCCGACTCCACTTTTTCCAAAGCCGCGGCGTATTGCGCGTCAACTTCCTCCTCGGTGCTCTCGCCCAAAGCGTAGAAATCCATCAGCACCTGAAGGTCGTCGGTGGCCGATTTGGCGTCGTTGTAGCAGGCAATCCAACTCTTGATGCCGTTGATTTTCTTCAGTTGGGCCTCCGCCTTTTTGGGGTCGTCCCAGAAATCGGGCGCCTGACTTTTCTGCTGCTCCTCGTCGAGTTCCACAAGACGGCTGTCGATGTCGAGATGCTTGCGCAGTGCCTCAACGCGGCTGATAAGGTCTTTTTGTTGTTCGGGTAGTACCATTGTATTTTTGTTTAATTGTTTAATCGGTGAATCGTTTAAAAGTTGAGTCGCTTCGCTGTTGAGTTTTCCTAATATCTAAACTTTCTAAACCTTCTAAACTTTCTCAACATTCTATTTCCAACTCATAACTCCTAATTCCTAACTGTCACGTTATCAACTCCATCCTATTGCAATCCAACTTCAGGAAGATGAACAGCAGCATTGTGAAGCCCCAGAGCGACGAGCCGCCGTAACTGAAGAACGGCAGCGGAATGCCGATGACGGGCGCAATGCCGATGGTCATCCCGACGTTCACCGCAATGTGGAAGAAGAATATCGACGCCACACAATAGCCGTAGATTCGGCTGAACTTTGATTTCTGCCGTTCGGCCAGCACCAAGAGCCGCACAAGCAGCGTCAGGAACAAAAGCAGCAGCAGCGTGGTGCCCATAAAGCCCCATTCCTCGCCAATGGTGCAGAAGATGAAGTCGGTGCTCTGCTCGGGCACGAACTTGAATTTGGTCTGCGTGCCTTGCAGATAGCCCTTGCCCGTCAGGCCGCCCGAGCCGATGGCAATCATTGATTGGTTCACGTTGTAGCCCGCGCCCTGAAGGTCAACCTCGATGCCCAGCAGGTGGTTGATGCGGGCGCGTTGGTGAGCGGCCAGCACGTTGTCGAAGAAATATCCCACCGAGAAAGTGAAGCCGATTGAAGCCACGGCAATGCCGATGACGGCCGCAATCTTGCCCAGTTTGTGGCGGTAGGTGTAGTAGAGATAGTACGGAATGGCCAGCCCGAAACCGATGAGCAGCGGCACGTATTTAGGCCACTGCGGCGCAAGCCATCGACACAGACCGAAAGCGGCGGCGGTGGTTACGAGCAGTATCAGGAAACTGATTCCCAACTCTTTATGGTTGTCGCGAAGCACAAAGAACGCCACAAACGCCAGCGCCTCAATCACAATCAGAATAATGTGCAACTCAAACAGCAGCGACAGCACAAACAGCAGCGCCATCAGCAGCCCAAGAATGAACAGAATCGGCTTCATCCCCTCGCGGAAATAGGCAATCAGCAGCGCCGCGAACACCAGCGCCGAGCCCGTGTCGTTCTGCAAAAGAATGAACGCCGACGGCAGAAAGCAGATGCCGAAAACAATCATCATCGACTTGAAACTCTCGGGCCTGAAATGGTAGCGCGACATATATTTTGCCAGCGTGAGCGATGCCGCTATTTTGGCGAACTCGGCAGGCTGCACCTGAATGGGGCCCAGCACAATCCACGATTTGGCGCCGTTCACCGTCGAGCCGAAGAGCAGCACCGAGAGCAGAATGAGCATCAGCGCGCCATAGATGAGTTCGGCGAACGTTGAGTAGAACTTGCTGTCGATGACCAGCACCACAATGGCGATGACCACCGCCGCGCCAATCCAAATCATTTGGCGGCCGTAACGCGTTGCCATACTGAAACTTGCGTGGTCGGCCGAGTACGACGCCGAGTAGATGTTGAACCAGCCCAGGGTGATGAGCACCAGATAGAGTATCACCGTGAACCAATCGATGTTTTGTAATATGCTGCTACCTCGTTGTTCCATTGATTAAATCCATTGATAACATTCGTTTTTCGAGCCACGGCCGCGTCACAGTGTCGGTCAGATAGCGTTCAATCATCAGACTTGCTATTGGCGCCGCGTACGAAGCGCCGAAACCAGCGTTCTCAACATACACGGCGATGGCAATCTGCGGATTCTCGCGCGGGGCGAAGGCCATAAAAATCGAGTGGTCCTTGCCGTGCGGGTTCTCGGCCGTGCCCGTCTTTCCGCACACGTCGATTCCGCGGATGGCAGCCACACCAGCCGTGCCGCCCGTGGGCGAGTTCACAGCGCGGTACATTCCCTCGATTATAATCGGGAAGTAGGTTGTGTCGATGTCGGTGTAGTGCGGCTCGCGGAAGCGGTCAAGAATGCTGTTGTCGCCTTCGCGAATCTCTTTCACAATGTGCGGCGTGAAGTAGTGGCCGCAGTTGGCGATGGTCGATGCCAGATTGGCAATCTGCACAGGCGTGAGCAGTAATTCGCCTTGTCCGATTGCATTTGAAACAATATAACTCGATTTCAAACGTCCCTTGCCATACACGCGGTCGTAGAAACTCAATGTGGGCACGTAGCCAGCCACCTCGTATGGCAGGTCAACGCCCAACTTCGAGCCGAAGCCGAATGATGTGGCGTGTTTGCGCCAAACGTTGAAAGCAGAGTCGATGTTCGGAAACTTTGGATTGTCGAGAAGTGCGCGGTAATCAGCCGCAAAAAACGCGTTGCACGAGTGCTGCAGTGCCGACACCACGTTCAGCGGACTCTCGTGCCCGTGGCAGTTCATATGGACACGCCCGACGTGGTATCCGTAATGACAACCGTAATAGGTATACAAACCGTTTATTGTTCCTTCCTGAAGTCCAATCAGCGCGTTTACGGTTTTGAATGTCGAACCAGGCGGATAGCGCGCCTGCAGCGGGCGGCAGAAGAGCGGGTTCAGTGAGTCGGCGCGAAGTTGCTTGTAGTTGGCCGAGCGCTCACGCCCCACAAGCAGCCCAGGGTCGTAGGTGGGGGCCGAAACAATGGCCAGAATCTCGCCCGTGGCAGGTTCAATGGCCACAATCGAGCCAATCTTGTTCTGCATCAGGCGCTCGCCGTACTCTTGCAGGCGGGCGTCGAGCGTGAGTGTTATGTCGTGGCCGTTGACAGCCAGAGTGTCGTAGATGCCGTTTTTGTATTGTCCCTTGATGCGGTTGTGCACGTCCACCATAAAAATCTCGACGCCCTTCTTGCCGCGCAGTTGTTCCTCATACATTCTTTCCACGCCGCTGATGCCGATGTAGTCGCCCGACTTGTAGTAACTGTCGTTCTGCGCCGTCTTGTCGTCAACCTCGCCCACATAGCCGAACGTGTGCGCGGCAATGTTGTGCGGATAGATGCGCAGACTTCGCGTTTGAGCGTAGAAGCCCTTGAATTGGTACAGATTCTCTTGGAAAGCGCCGTACTGCTCGGCCGAAATCTGCTCAAGAAACGTCGATGGCTTGTAGTAAGAGTAGCGTTTCGCTTTGCGCAGACGCTTGTCAACCTGCTCTTTGTCGATGCCCAGAAGTTGGCAGAACAGCGCTGTGTCGAACTCGTGCAGTTGGTTGGGCGTCACCATCAGGTCGTAGGCCGCCTGATTGTGCACCAGAAGCACGCCGTTGCGGTCGTACATCAGGCCGCGGGCGGGATATTGCGTCACATAGCGCAGCACGTTGTTCGAAGCCGACATCTTATACGATTGGTCAACCACCTGAAGAAAGAACAATCGGCCTATGTAGATGAGAATGATTAAAGCAAACAAACCACCTACCACGAAACATCGCTGACGGAACGGGTTCATTTGTTGCTACGTGTGAACAGAAATTGACTCAAAATGATAAGCAGCATTGTGAAGACGATGCTCAACAGAGCGCGCCACAGAATCAGGTGCAGACTGCTGAATTTGAACGCCTCAACCACAAACAGGAACACGTGGTGGATGAGAACCACCATTAGGCTGTATTTCACAAACCAGCCCGTGCCGAAGATGCGGATATTGGGTGTGTCGGTCGGCTCAACCGTCTCGCGCGGCATCAGCGAGTCGAGCAGATATGGGCGCAGGAAACCAGCGAACACCGTTGCCGACGTATGAATACCAGGCGAGTTGCAGAACATATCAACGCTCAAACCCAGCGCAAACGAGAGCACGAGCGTCAGCCAGCCAGGCGTGCCGAACGGCAGCATAATCACAAACAGAATGTAGAGATAGGGGTTGATGAAGCCGCCCAGTTGAACCTGATTCAGCACGCCCACCTGAAGCAGCACCAGCACCACAAAACGGATAATATTTCGTATCAGCACGTTATTCATTTTCCGACATTTCCTGTAGTTCCAACTGTTCCTTTTTCAGCAGATTGCGCACCACCTGAACGTTCGACAGCCGCTTGAAATCGACCGACAGCCGCACGCTTGCCGACATAAAGCCGTTCACGCCGTGCGCCGTCACCGATTCAACATTGCCAATCATCACCCCTTTCGGGAAAATGGTTGAGTAGCCGCTTGTTATCACCACATCGCCCTTGCGCACCGTGATGTGCCCAGGCAGGTCCTCAAGATTGGCAATGCGGTAGTCGCCGCCTTCCCAGCCCAGCGAGCCGAAGTAGCCGCTCTTTTCGAGCATTGCGCTGATTTTTAGGTTTTGGTTCAGCAGGCTGATGACCGACGAGAAATTGGGCGACACAGCCTTGACAACGCCCACCGCGCCCATTGCCGACACCACCGCCATTCCAGGCTCAACGCCGTGCTTGCTGCCGATGTCGAGCGTCAGAAAGTTATTGGCGCTCTTCACAGAGTTGCTGATGACGCGGCACGGCAGATACTCATACTGCTGCGTGTAAACCGAGTCGAAAGCCGTCTGCGCGGCCAGCGTGTCGATTTTCGAACTTTCGGGCATCATTGTGCGCAGCCGCGCCAGTTCGTCGTTCAGTTCCTGATTGCGTTGGTTCAGGCTCAAGTAGTTGTTCACCGATGAGAAGACCGTGTTCACACGCCCCGCCACCGCCGCCGACGAGTTGATGAAACTCGTGTGTTGGTAACTGTTGTAGCGCACAACCATCACAAACGACACACTCTCAAGCAGTATGAAGAGCAGCACGTAATGGTTTCGCAATATGAACAGAATCAGGTTTTTCATTTGCTTCGGTGCTTCAGAGAATCATTTATCTTCAAAAAAATCTATAAAAACAGATTGACAATCTTTATCAGTAACATTAAATACACCCGTGCAAACCATATTTTCATTTTTCACACACACGGCTTTAAACTTATGCTCTCCTTGAGTTACATTAGCAATAATAATCCAACCATCAAGAACCTCATTACTATCGTCTTTTATATCACAAGGAATATCCGTTTCTGTGGGAGAGTAGGCTCCTCGCAATGTTCCACATAATTCATCGTCCAAATATACATTTACATCGTAATCGACTTTCCAGTTATTTATTAAGGCTTGAATATTTGTGTAAAACATCACTTTTGTTGTTTTAGTGGTGTCTTGTCCGTTTTCTTTTTTACAACCTATAAAGGCAACCAGAACTAATAATACAAATAAAATCTTCTTCATAATTTGTAGCATTTTTGTGGTTCTTGTTTGTAGAGACGATGTGCACATCGTCTCTACACCACACATTCTCCCCTTCAGTTATTCAATCCTTCAATCCTTCAAAAAGATTGTGCCCATCAGAAACCGACAGGCACAATCGCTAATTATTTAATCAAGAATTTGAATCGGTGCGAGTTTTTCAGCGCGATGCCTGTGCCGCGTGCCACGCAGTGCAGCGGGTCTTCGGCAACGTGGAACGGAATCTTTGTCTTTTCAGTCAGACGCTTGTCCAATCCGCGCAGCAGTGCGCCGCCGCCAGCAAGGAAGATGCCCTTGCGGTAGATGTCGGCGTACAACTCAGGTGGTGTGTGCTCGAGTGTTGCCAGAATGGCCGTCTCAATCTTGCTGATAGAGCGGTCAAGGCAGTGAGCGATTTCCTGATACGAGATTGGAATCTCAATCGGCAGGGCCGTCATTTGGTGCGGTCCGCGAACCAGGTAGTCTGCGGGCGGCTCGTCCAAGTCGGGCAGCGCCGAGCCAACCTTGATTTTGATGTCCTCGGCCGTGCGCTCACCAATCTTAATATTGTGCTGATGGCGCATATACTCGCGGATGTCTTCCGTGAACTCATCGCCAGCAATGCGGATTGACTCGTTCGAAACAATGCCGCCCAGCGATATGACTGCAATCTCGGTGGTACCACCGCCAATATCGACAACCATATGGCCCTCGGGCGCCTCAACATCAACGCCCATACCAAGCGCGGCGGCCATCGGCTCGTAAATCATCAGCACCTCGCGGCCACCAGCGTGTTCCGACGAGTCGCGCACGGCACGCAGTTCAACCTCGGTTGAGCCCGACGGCACGCAGATGACGATTTTCAAAGCAGGCGAGAAAAGTTGAGTCTTCTTCTCGTTCACCATTCTGATAAGGCCGCGAATCATCTTCTCGGCAGCGTCGAAGTCGGCAATCACACCATCGCGCAGCGGGCGGATGGTTTTGATGTTCTCGTGCGTCTTGCCGTGCATCATTCGTGCCTTTTCGCCAATGGCAATCACCTTTTGTGTGTTGTTGTCAACGGCCACAATCGACGGCTCGTCAACCACAATCTTGTCGTTATGGATGATTATGGAATTGGCTGTGCCAAGGTCGATTGCAAGTTCTTGTGTTAAAAACGAAAACAATCCCATTGTTCTATCTATTTTCTAGTGTTTAAAATGTCTGATTCCTGTGAACACCATTGCGATGCCGTATTTGTTGCAGGCCTCGATGACCTCGGGGTCGTGGATGCTGCCGCCAGGTGTTACAATGTACTTGATGCCGAACTCGTTGCAGGCCTCAACGCTGTCGCTGAACGGGAAGAACGCGTCAGAGATGAGCACGCTCTCGCCGATTGTGCAGCCTTGTTTCAGGTTGAAGCGCGGCACTGTCAGGCGTTGCAGACTGTCGATGCGGTTGGGTTGGCCCATTCCCGCGCCAGTGAGCCAGTACGACCCGTCGGCGGCTTGCGACACAAGCGCCATTGAGTTGCTCTTCAGGTATTTGCAGGCCTGTGTGCCGAATTTTGCAAGGTCAATCTGCTTGTCGGTGAACTTGCAGTCGGTAACAGGGCGGTACTCTTTGTCCATTCCCTCGTCCTCGTCCTGAACCAGCAGGCCGCCGTTCACCGAGCGGTACATTTTCTCGCCAGTGATTGTCGGCTTGACAGGCGTTACCAGCACGCGCAGGTTCTTCTTCTTTGCCAGAACTTCTTTTGCCTCTTCGGTGTACGCAGGGGCGATGATTATCTCGATGAACTTGCCCGTGAACCATTCGGCAATCTGCTTGTCAACCTCGCAGGTGAAGCAGACAATGCCGCCGTAGGCGCTCACAGGGTCGCCCGCCCAAGCCAACTCAAGGGCTTTCATCGGGCTGTCGGCCACGGCCAGACCGCAAGGGTTCAGGTGCTTAACAACCGCCACGCCAACTTTGTTCTTGATGTTGTCAACAGCGTTGTAGGCGTCGCTTGCGGCCTTCCAGGCGGCGTCGGCGTCGAGCATATTGTTGTATGAAATCTCTTTGCCCTGCAGACAAGGTGAGCCTGCCAGCGTGTGCTCGAGATTGGTGTTCTTGAACGGATAGAAGACGGCTTTTTGGTGCGGGTTCTCGCCGTAGCGAAGCACCTTGCCGCCAGTCAGGCTGATTTTCTCTGACTCTTCGTTGTCTTTGTTGAAGTAGTTGAAGATGGCCGAGTCGTAGTGCGACGATGTGTCGAAAGCCTTGCGTGCGAACTCGCGGCGCTGCTCAAGCGTTGTCTCGGCGCCCTGTTTCTGCAGGATTTCGAGCAGTTCGCCGTATTGCTCGCGCGAACTTACAATAACCACGTCTTTGAAATTCTTTGCAGCCGCGCGGATGAGCGATATGCCGCCAATGTCAATCTTCTCGATGATGTCGGCTTCGGGTGCGCCGCTTGCCACGGTCTGCTCAAACGGGTAAAGGTCGACAATCACCAGGTCGATGTTGTCAATCTCGTACTGCTTCATCTGCTCGTTGTCCTGCGCATTGTCGCGACGGCCCAGAATGCCGCCGAAAATCTTCGGGTGCAGCGTCTTCACGCGTCCGCCCAGAATCGACGGGTAAGTGGTGAGCGACTCAACGGTCTGCACATTCACGCCCAATTTTTTGATGAAATCGTAGGTTCCGCCTGTCGAGATGAGATTAACGCCCAGTTTGTCGAGTTCCTTCACAATCGGTTCCAACTGGTCTTTGTAAAAAACCGATATGAGTGCATTCTTAATTTTTGTTGCCATCAACAATTCATTTTAATTTGAATATCTGTAAGATATGGTTGGTGAAAATCCACCATGCCACCGTACAAATATATATTATTTGACTGCTTACAAAAGTAGCAAATACCTTATTTGTAAACAACATTTTAAACAAGCGTTTTTTCTTTTTTGGTTGAAGCAAACAAGGGTATAGTCCATCATTTTTATGAATCTATAACTTCAGAACAGAAGTTCGTTTTGAATTTTCGTGGAACATTACTTCACAACCAAACTCTTCTTTTTATTCAAACAACCAAGTTTCTGAAGGCTTTTTGTGTTTTTCTAATTCAGTCAGCCTAACGGCTTTTATGTGGAACAATTTGAGTTGATTTTTATTAGTTAAATAAATATAGATTATTGATTATTAGCGAGATAACCTATATTATATAAACCAATGTTCCACGTGAAACATTACCTTCCGAAGTAAACCAGTAGCACGTTGATGTCGTTCGGACTGACGCCTGAAATGCGTGCAGCATGGCCGATTGTGGCTGGTTGGTATTTGGCTAATTTGCTTCGCGCCTCGGTGGTTATCGACTGCAACTTCGAGTAATCGAAGCCTTCTGGTATCTTCAAGTCCTCAAGTTTCTTGAGTTTTTCGGCATTATTCTTCTCGCGCTCAATATAGCCGGAGTATTTGATGTTGAACTCCGCTCCTTCAACGACTTCACGGCTTGCATCGGAATATTGGTTTAGTTGCGGCAATTCTTTTATCATATCAGCAAGAGTGATGTCTGGCCGCGACAAGATTTGCGCATATTTGACGCTTTCACTGATTTTCGAACTTCCATGTTCCTCGAGGAACGGATTGGCATGTTCTGCACGAATGTTTGTTGTGGAAAGATGCTCAACAAGAGAATTTATTGCATCACGCTTTTTAAAGTAACGTTCCAACTGTTCACGACGAGCCAAACCAATATTGAAGGATTTTTCAGTCAGGCGCTCATCAGCATTGTCCTGACGGAGAAGCATACGATACTCGGCACGACTGGTAAACATTCGATAAGGCTCATCAACACCTTTGCAGATAAGGTCATCAATAAGAACACCAATGTAGGCTTCATCGCGCTTCAAAACGAATGGTTCCTTGCCCGCGCATTGCAAATGAGCATTGATTCCGGCCATCAATCCTTGCGCTGCGGCTTCCTCATAACCAGTTGTTCCGTTAATCTGACCTGCAAAAAACAAACCATTGATGATTTTTGTTTCAAGTGTTGCTTTCAGTTGAGTAGGCTGAAAGTAGTCATATTCAATTGCATATCCCGGACGGAATATCTTGCAATTTTCGAGTCCTGGTATCTTGTGAATGGCATTATACTGCACCTCCCACGGCAACGATGATGAAAAACCGTTGATGTAATATTCGTGGGTTGTAAAGCCTTCTGGCTCCAAAAACAACTGGTGCGAATCTTTATCGCTAAATGTAACAAGTTTGCTCTCTATACTTGGACAGTAGCGCGGTCCTACTCCAACAATCGTGTGATTGAAAATAGGAGAATCTACAAATCCTTTACGTAACTCATCGTGTACTTCTGTATTTGTGCGAGTTATGTAACAAGGAATCTGATGGTCGTGATATGGTTTTTCAGTTGAATAACTGAAGAAATACGGTTCTTCATCACCATATTGAATGCTGCATTTTTCAAAATCAATTGTCCGGCCGTCAATACGCGCAGGTGTTCCTGTTTTCATCCTTCCGGTCTCAAAACCCAAATAGACCAGGTTCTCGGTCAACCCTACTGATGGCAATTCTGAAAAACGTCCGCCCACAAATTGTGTTCGGCCAATATGCATCAAACCATTTAAAAATGTTCCGTTTGTAAGAACAACAGTGCGCGATTTGAATTCAAAACCTATCTGTGTTTTTACTCCAACAACTCTGTCTGATTGAGTTAGCAAACCAACAACATTATCCTGAAATAAATCAAGATTAGGTGTGTTCTCAAGCATCTCGCGCCAAGCAAGTGAAAAAAGAGCACGGTCGCATTGCGCACGCGGACTCCACATGGCAGGACCTTTCGAGCGATTCAGCATTCGGTATTGAATGGCTGATTTGTCAGTAACAATACCTGTATAACCGCCCATTGCGTCAATCTCTTTAACAATTTGGCCTTTGGCAATTCCACCAATAGCGGGATTACACGACATACAACCAAATTTGGTCATATCCATCGTTATCAAAAGAGTGTGAGAACCCATATTAGCAGCAGCGGCAGCAGCCTCACATCCTGCATGTCCGCCTCCCACTACAATAACATCGTATTCAGGAAGCATCTTAATCAAATAAAGAAAGGTACTGGTTTTCTTTTGCGCGCATTACTGGCACTTCTTCGTCAGACTTATCGTTGTAGCCAACAAAATGAAGTACTCCGTGTATCATCACGCGCGCAAGTTCTTTTTCAAATGTCACTCCGTATTCTTTGGCATTATCGGCAACAGTGTCAACACTAATGAAAATGTCACCAGAAATCACATTGTCTTCGCAGTAATCGAACGAAATAACATCGGTATAATAGTCATGATTCAAATATTGGCGATTGATGTCGAGAAGGTAGGCATCAGAACAAAGAATGTAATTTACATCGCCAAGCGTTTTGTTCTCGTTGGTAACAAGTTTTTCAATGTTTGACTCAATATTGAATTTTGAGAGGTCAAACTCGTCGGTGTCTTCAAAAAATACGTTTATCACCTTACATATTGAATATTAGTTTGACAATGGCTCCGTTTTTTTCAAACTCCACATCATCGGTAAGATTTTTCATAAGAAATATACCGCGTCCGTCTGGTTTTTCAATATAGTCAGGTTTGGTTGGATCTGGTACCATATTCAAATCAAATCCATTTCCCTCATCTTCAACAATAATGGTAAGTTTTTTATCGTCCTTTACAACTTCAATGGTTACTTTCTTTTCAGGATCATTGTTGTTTCCGTGAACAATGGCATTTGTCACGGCTTCGATTGTAGAGATTAAGACATTTCCGTACATGTCGGAAATGATTGACAACTCGATTGCAACCTCATCGATAAGATTCTCGACAAGTGATACATTCTCAATTTTCGACTGTATGACTAATTTCTTATTCATTGTTTATACCATTAATATACTTGTCAAAGATAACTTTATAAACGGAATTTAATCTAAGATTACCCTGTTTCAAAAATTCAATATTCTTTTCAAATTTAATGTCTTCTATCGAATTATCAGTTTTATTTCTACTAATATTTTTTCCGGTTGTGGCAATTCTTTTGTCTTCCGTTTCTCTCTCATTTTCAGCATTTTCTGCCTGCAATAATTTATTTACAATGTTTTGCTGGCGCATAACTGTCTGAATCGATAACTTCTTATTGGCCAAATCAGAGTGATTTTTTTCCATTAGTTCTTTCACTTCGCGAAGCAGTTTTGACATTCCATCATCTATTTCACTATTATTTGACATTTTTTGAATCATCTGCTGATAGATCTCATTTTGCATCAATGATTTAGCAATCTGTTTATTGATTTGTTCAGAATCGCCTGATTTCATTTGATTGAGCAATTCGCGCAACTGGTCTTTCATGGACTCTTGAGCACTACGCATTTCTGACAAAGAATCCTCATTTTTCTTAGGTTTCTGCTTACGGTTTTTAATTTGTTTTCCGCTTGCGCCAGATGCAGAAGCATTATCCATATTCTTTAAAGATTCTGATAAGATAAGTATTAGATCGTTCATTTGGCTAAGTGCGTCACGTTGACACAAAGTTCCCCTAGATGAAGACCTCTCTTGAAAATAAGTAGAAGCCTTAATCATATTATCCTCAATCAAGAAAGATGCTTTTGAAATGTGACGGCCAAGAAAAAGTGTTCGTTTAGACAAAGAATAAAGACTATCTCTGATTAGTTTAAAATTTTCTACCAATTCAGATTGTTCAACTATTTGATCAAGATAAGCAGAACTGCTAAATTCAACTCTTTCAAATTTAACAATCATACTTTCCTGACGAAAAGACAATTCAAACAAGTTATCGAGTATTTGTCTTAAATCATCAGCATTTTCAGCCTCTTGTTCAGAAGAAGAACTTTTAATATTTTCTTTGATTTTCTTTGCCAATTCACTTATTTTTTTTGAATTGTCCTCAGATTCCTTTTTAAATGAATCAAAATCATTGTTTTCCAGTTGGTTTTTCTCTTTATCGAAACTTGATTGGATATCATCAAATTCATTTTTAAAGTCTTCAATATTTAAAGGTTTGTCAAGCAGACTATTATCGGTCTTTATTTGATCATATTGTTTAGATAAATCATCAAATACATCCTGTTGTAAATTAAGTTTATCAAGTGAATTGTCTGAGGGTTTTTCAGAGAGTTCTTTTTGATTTTGAGAAAGTAACTCAAGATTATTGGATAATTGTTGTAAGTCTTCTTCAAATTTAACTTTCTTAAGCAATTCAAGATTACGATCGATCGATTTTCTGAAATCTTCAAAATCTTTCTTCGTAGTTTCTGGATTAACATCTTGCTTATTTTGATTTGCCAAGTCAGATATTTCTTGAAGAATTTGTTTTAATTCATCATCAACAAGACTATTAATGATTTCAGAAATCATGTTCTGTTTTTCAAGCAATTCTGAATCGAAAGAATTGTTATTTGATAATTGGTTTTGTGATTTAGAAATCTCTTCAAGAAGATTTTCAAGAGTATTGGTTTTGTTTTTTATTTGTTGAAGAAGGTTTTGTTTCTCCCATTCTGATAAATTATTATCAATACTTTTCTTACGCAATTCATTTAAGTCGTTCTTAATTTCTTCAGACAATTGTTTTGACAGTTCGAATTTATTAAACACTGACTCATACTGCAGTTCTTTATCGACTGCTTGATTAATTATAGACTTAATTACATAAGAAAATGTTTCAGACACTGTTTTCTTAGGGCCATGAATAGCGTCATTGTCAAATATTTCAAAATGACAGGTGATTAATTTATCTTCCAAATCAGAAGAAGACGGTTTTTCAAAAGTGTAGAAAATACGTTGTGAAGTAATATTATAATAGATAGGAATATTGATTGTATCTTTTTTCTTTTCATCCTCAAAGCAGAAGACAAGTTTTGAAAAACCATAATCATCACTTATAACACCATCGAAAACCAAGTCATGACCGGACAATTCATCAATCTTGGAAACTTTAATTTCCGGGTAATTGTCAGGAATAGAATATATTTTAAAGATCATGTATTCTTTAGATGAGTTCAGATTTGAAACTTTAACGTCCAAGAACTCATTATTTAATATTTTCTCTCGAACATAAACTGTGTCAGAAAATGAAAATTTCAATAGCGATGAATCTGATATTTTTCTAATAGTTAAAGTATCAAAATATCTACCAATAAAGGCATATTTCAAAGATGTTCCTTGTGGAACATTTAAAATGTTTTGGTTATAAACAATAGTGTCATGCTTATTAACATATCTAGGATAATCGATTAATACATGATAATCAGTTATTAATGGTGAATTAAAAACATTGATAGTAAATTGCTTAGAACGATATTGTTCAGTTTCTAAGGTAAAATTAAATGCATTATTTATGTTCTTGAAAATATAATTAAAGGTTGAATCATCAGTTCGTTGCATTTGATATCGGTTGTTACTGAAGCAAACGAAAAGATCATAAATGTCAAAATTAGAAATGACTTTTGCGCTGATTAGTAAATCTCCACCTTTTTCAACCAACAAACCATTATTTATCAGAACATCAAATGAATAATTTGGTTGATTATCAGAAGAATAATATAGAATATTTCTAAATCCATTATAATAAAGAGAAGGAAAACAAAATAATAATCCGAATAGAAGTATTATTGAAAGTAAAATTGAGGAAATTTTTGATTTCCAATCATATAGTATAGTTTTACTAAAATCAAAACCGTCTAGTTTCTCTATTTTTTGATAAATACTTGCTTTAACTAGAGTGTTATCATCAACAGTAGATAATTGATAAATATTAATCAAATAATCTTGAAAGTCAGGATTAGACAACTGGATTCGCCGGCATGCAACATCATAAGACATTCTCTTTATAACAGAAAATAGTCTTAGAAAATTGATAAGTATCTTAGAAATAAAGAAATAAAGGTTTGACAATAAGAAAGTTAAAAAGAGCAATAATCTTAAAGAAGAAGAAAATCTAAAAGAGAACTCTAAGAATGACAAAAATAGAACAGATAGAGAAAAAAAAACAGAACAGAAAACAACCCCTTCTAACAACAAGTATTTATAATACTTATTGATATAAACATCTATACGTTCAAGAAATGATTTATAGGTATCATTCATTTTTAGAAGAAGCTAACCAGTCTTGAGGGTTAAGTTTCACGTTCTCTTTCCAAATTTGAAATTGTAAAACTGATTTATCCTCATCTGTGAAAATCTTGCCTATAGACTGCTTGGTTTTAACTTTATCTCCTTGTTTAACAAATACTTCGGAAAGATTAGAATAAACAGAAAGATAATTACCGTGGCGAATAATAACTGTAGTATGGGCACCAGGGATAACAAAAACTCGTGTTACGACACCATCAAAAACAGATCTGATGAAAGAACCATCGGTAGTAGAAATATCAATTCCATCATTTCTAACCATTATACCTTTTAAAACAGGATGAGGATTTTCTCCGAAATATCCTGTAACCACACCTCTTTCAGTTGGCCATGGCAATTTGTTTTTGTTGCTAGCAAAATTGTCAGCAAGTTTCTTTTCTTCAGGGGTAAGTTGGAAAACATTAGGTCCTTTCTTTTTATTAGCTTTAGCAAGTTCTTCGACAATTACTTTTTCTATCTCTCTCTGTAAATCATTAGCGAGTTTAATTTGCTGATCCAATTTTTTTCTTAATTCAGCCTTTTGATTTTCAAGGTTTTGAATAATCTTATTCTGATCCGCTTTTTCTTTACGAAGTTCATTTGCTTCAGATTGCTGGTCTTTTAAAAGAAGTTGCTTTTCTGACTTCATATTTTCCAATTCAGCCAACTGAAGTTCTATTTCAGACTTTGTTTCAAGCAATTTATTAACCTGATTAGTACGATATTCGCTGTATTGCTGTAAATATTTTATTCGTTTAAATGCCGTATTAATATCGGCAGATGCTAAAATGAACATTATACGATCATAGTGACTGCGGTTCTTATAATAGAACATTACAACCTTTGCATATTCATTTTTAAGGTTTTCATAATCTTTATTAAGAGTAGTAATTAACTCGTGCTGGGTTTCAATATTAGAATTAAGAAGAGTAATTTCAGAATTAATATCCTTTATCAGTTTTTCGCGGTTTGATATTTTGCTATTAATCAGTAATAGTTTGTTGAAAGAATCGGTTTTATTTTTTTCAGTCTTCTTAATAAGTTCATTTGTATAACTAATGTCTTTTTCGTTTTGCAATTTTCGTTTTTCAAGTTCCTGCCTTGATTGCGGAAAAGCAAAAGAAAAGATAAATATAAATATAAATATGAATAAAACTTTGTATTTTAACATTTTACAAACTAATACGACTATAATTATTCAAAGAAGAAATCTTAACAACAGGCCTTTCCTCCTTCAAAAATTCAACTGAATTTATTTTCAAATCCAAACTAACTTTTTCCTTCTTAATCGTTGTACTTAACGATATAGTTTCTGGAAAACTAAAATTATTAGCAAAATTAGAATAATTAACCCTTAAAAAATTGCTACGAGCGGATTTAAACTCAATCTTATCAACACTACCATACTGATTAAATTCAGTAGTAACATATGATTTCAATCCATCATACAAATAAAGATCATTAACCATAAAACGCTTAACTTCGGCAAAATAGAATGCTTTATTTAAATTAAAATCTATGGAGTCAGAACGTATGTAAGAGTTTGTAAGAATTGAAAAGACAGACTTATAATTAACATCAACAAGTTTTACAAAATCATCATATGACCCAGAATAATAATTCTTATCCATCTTATTTACAAACAAGACAGAATCATTAGTAAAGCGTATCTGCGCAACTTCAATACCTAAAGATGAAGAAATGACATTGATGAAAACACAAGTATCAATAGTAATGAGTATTTTACCACTCAATTTGTTGTCTTTTCCTTCATGTCTAACCACAGTAGAAAATTTCATCTTAATATTATTAGATGAAACTAGTTTATATCTATCAGATACAATGTTACTTAAGGCAGAAAAATCAGAAACGCTACGCGTGTTGGTTGTGTAGCGAGAACATGAGAATAAGAGTAAAAGCAAAAAGCAAACGGCTGCTTTACTCAACATACTTTTTTGATTCAATCTTCTCATCTATTTTATCACCGCCTTTGCCTAAGGTTTTAACTCTCTTCCATTGTTCCAATGCACCATCAATGTCACCATTAAAGTACAATATATCGCCATAGTGCTCTATTAGAACATCACTTCGGGTTTTATCAAGATCAACTGCTTTTTTGATATACTTGAGTGACTCGGAATAATTCTTCATTTCAAAAAGAATCCAGGCATAAGTATCAAGATAAGTTGGGTTTTCCGGTTCCATCATAATGGTCGAATACGACATGTTTTTAGCTCGTTCTAGATTCTTCTTGTCGAGTGAAAGATAATAACTGTAATTATTAAGAACCATAATGTTATTAGGATCAATTTCAATGATTTTATCGAAATAATCATATGCTTTTTCCTTATCACCAAGGTTATAATTTGCTTCACCTAAAAACGTCAAGAAATCAGTTTGCAACTTGTCATTCTTAGGCAAAATATTGTATCCAAATTCAAGAGATTTTTTTGCCTGATCATACTTTGAAAGTTGAAATGCGCTAAATCCGTTTAAAAAATAAAACACAGGTATATTAGGAAAATATTCAATAGCCTCATTACTGTGCTTAAAAAGAGAAATCCAATCATTTAACTGATTATCAATAAGCAATAATTGCTCCCAAATTGTATATTTATCTTTTCTACTTTGAATGACATTTTCGAGTGCAAGCCTAGCAATATCAATATTACCCTTATTCATCTGAAAATCGGCATAAATAGTGTTGACATCTGGATTATCAGGGTAATTCTTTAAAAGAATTTCAGAAAGATTGAAAACTCTGTCAAAATCTCGGTTATTACTCTTTAAATTACCGAGTAGATCGATAAGAATACCAACCTTAACATCGCATTGAACGCTAGAAGAAGAAAATCCAGCCTCTAATTCGTTATAGAAATTATCAATTTCTCCCAAATGTTGATAACAAGATGCCAAACCAAGATGAGAATAACCATCGGAATGATTTTTAACCATTTCATTAAAAATTGAAATAGCCTTATTAATGTTTCCTATCTGCAGATAAAAATCGGCAAGAACACGCTTGAATTGTAATTCTTCTGGAAAAGACTCAACAAGTTTCAACAATTCAGATTCTGCTTTCTTCTTATTGTTGAGTTTTAGATAGATATTCTTTTTTTGGATTAGCAGAGTCTCGTCAATACCGAACTTTTGCTCTACAAAATCATACACTTTGATGGCCTTTTTTAACTGATTTTCTTGTATATAAACATCAGCTAAACAAATATAAAAGTCAAATTCATTAGGATTTTTCTCAATCAATGAGTTAAAAACAGATTCTGCCTTGGGGTATTTTTTAGCAATATTAAAAATGTTACCTGCTAGATAGAGATACCATTCATTAGAATTATCTAATTGAATACAACGGTCGATATACTCTTCAGCACGAGCCAAATCGTTATTATTCAAATATATTGATGCAAGTCTATATAAGACGAATGCATTGTTAGGCTTCATACTAAGGCAAAACTGGTAGTAATTTTCTGCCAAATCGAAATTGTTTTGCAAAAAATATCTATCTGCTTCAAAGAGGTTAAAAGTATAACTTACGTCGGCATCATTCAAAAAATAAACAGAATCAACCTTTTCTTGAGATGAAGCAACATAACATACTAATGTTGAATATAATATGAGACCGTATTTTAAAAATTTACGCATTACTTTCCTGTATGACCAAAACCGCCTGCGCCGCGCTCTGTTTCACTAATCTCTTCAACTTCAATAAACTCTGCCTTTTCGTGCTTGGCAATCACCATTTGGCAAATGCGCTCGCCTGACTTAATTGTAAATTCTTGATTACTAAGATTGATTAGAATAACCTTAATCTCGCCACGGTAATCAGCATCGATGGTTCCTGGTGAATTAAGAACTGTAATTCCACTCTTGATGGCCAGGCCGCTGCGGGGACGAATCTGTGCTTCGTAGCCATCGGGTAACTCAATATAAAGACCGGTAGGAATGAGTTTACGTTCGAAAGGTTTAAGCACAACATCTGCATCAATAAAAGCACGCAAATCCATTCCGGCCGAACTTACAGTCTCGTAAGCAGGTAGAGCGTTATTCGATTTGTTTATAATTTTTACACGCATAATAGTTTCTTTATGTTTTTCCGCTCAAAGTAATATAAAATGCCAATATATGACAGCATAAACAATGTACTAACTGTATATGAAAGCAAACTATTGTCCATAGCAAAACAATTCCGACAGTAAAGTGTCGCTAAAGCAAGCAGAGTATAGGCTGTTAGTTTGCCAACATTGTAGTTAACGGGATAAACTTTGTGGCCCCAAAGATAGCATATCACAACCATCACAAAGTAGCAGGCGATTGTTGCAATTGCACAACCCCAGTAACCCAAAATAGGTATAAGTAAAATATTAAGTATCAGCGTCAAAACAGCACCAATGACGGAAATAACCGCGCCACAGATTGTTTTATTGCATATCTTGTACCAAACTGAAAGATTATAATAGATACCGAGAAACATATTGGCAAGCAAAATGACTGTAACAATATCGAGACCACCATGAAAATCTTTGCCAATGAAGTGTTTAAAGAGATCTATATACATTGTTACCATTAAGAAAATAAGCAGACAAAAAATCACAAAATAGTCCATCACAATGCGGTACGACTCTTTGGCATCAGAAGCAACTGACTTTTTGAAAAAGAAAGGTTCGGCCGCATAGTTGAACATCTGTATGAAAATGGTCATCAAGACGGCGATCTTGTAGTTTGCTGAGTAAATTCCAACCTGCTCCAAAGGATTCATTCCTTCGCAATGAATGAATTTGAGGAAAATCTTATCGAACACTTCGTTAATCATTCCAGAAGCCCCTATCAAAATGAAAGGCCATGTGTATTTAAGCATCGATTTATAAAAATCGAATGAAATTTCGGGGCGGAAAGTCTTGAATTCAGGAAGAAGAAGTAAAAACGAAACAAAAGAAGCAACAAGGTTGCTAAAAAAAGCATATCCAACGTTGACTTCAGGATTGTAAAGAGACGAAAGGAAAGAATTATCGCTGTTTCGGCATACAACATAAAAGAAAATGTTTAGTGAAATGCTGATTGAAACATTGATAAGTTTTATAATCGAAAACTTCAGCGCTTTGTTTTGATTTCGCAAACGAGCAAAAGGAATTGCTGTAATTACATCGAAAAATATGATAAAGCCAAAGCAAACAATGTAGTTGACATTGTTTGGGTATTCAATCCAGCCAGCAACTTGGTTTCTGAAAAGCAAAATAAAAATCAAGAAGGCGCTTGCGAAAAGTGTAGTACTGAAAAGAGCGTGATTGTAGGTTTTCTGTTCGTCGTTGTGGACACTGAACCTAAAATAGGTTGTTTCCATACCGTGAAGCAGCATCACCAAAGAAAAAGAAGAAAAAGCATAAAACACTGAAAATGTGCCATATGCTTCAGTATTGAAAACACGGGTAAAAAAAGGCGTCAACAAAAGATAATTCAACAACCGCGGCACAATAGTGCCCAAACCGTAAATCATTGTCTGACCGGCAAGACCGTTGAACAAACTCTTAATTGACTTCATCTTAAATTCCTAATTTACTTGAAATTTCGAGCATTCGCTGAACTGGCCGCAAAGCAGCATCGCGAATCTTTGCATCAACATTCACTTCAGGATTTTCATTCAAAAGAGCCTGATAAATATTTTCCAACGTTATCATCTTCATATACTCGCACTCGTTGCACGACATCGTCGCATCGTCGGGTGGGGCAGGGATGAACTGCTTTTCGGGATTCGACTTTTGCATCTGATGAAGAATGCCAGGCTCAGTTGAAATTATAAACTGCTTGCAATCAGAGTTTTTCACATAATTCAAGATTGCTGCGGTGCTTCCAACAAAATCAGAAATATCGAGCACATCGGCTTGACATTCAGGATGGGCAAGCACCAAAGCAGCAGGATATTTACTTTTTAGTTCAGCAATTCTCGCTGCCGAAAAGCGGCGATGAACATGGCAGGCACCATTCCACAGCAGCATCTGCCGGCCTGTCTGCTTGCTAACGAAAGTTCCCAAATTCCTATCGGGACCGAAAATTATCTTTTCGTCAGCAGGAAGGCTATTGACAATCTGCACAGCATTTGAAGACGTACAAATTATATCGCTCAAAGCCTTTATCTCATTTGTTGTGTTCACATAAGAAATGACCGTGTGGCCAGGATTCTCATCAATAAACTTTTTCAAGTCGGTTGCTTTGCAACTATCGGCCAGAGAACAGCCGGCATCGGTGCACGGAATCAAAACCTTCTTGTCAGGATTGAGAAGTTTGACAGTCTCTGCCATGAAATGCACACCAGCCATCAGAATAATGTCGGCCGAAGTGTTGACCGCCTTTTGCGCAAGTGCCAGACTGTCGCCGATGAAGTCAGAAACTTCTTGCACTTCAGGCCGTTGGTAAAAGTGACCTAAAATGATTGCATTTTTCTTTTTCTTCAGAGCATTGATTTTTTCAATCAAATCGCTTTGGTTTTCTGTCAATTGATTAAGCAAAGAAGTTTCCATAAAAATTTTTTTGCGAAATTAAGAAAAGGCAAGCACTAATTAAACAGAAACAACGATTACTTTTGAAGCAAGAAAAAATTAAAAATCTGTAACGAAAAGTGTAACCATTTTCACTGAATATCATATAAAATATAATTTTAATTGATTGAAAAAATATGATGATAATGTTAAGGCGGTGAAAAGGTTGATAGTTTTTGAGACAGCATCTTGTAAATTTAAATACTTGGAAAAAGATAAGTAGTATTTAACAAAAGGCACAAAAAGCAGCATTTAATTATCAATGGATTAAAGCACTTTATAAACACTATGTTAAAAACCAAAATGTTTTAAAATCGAACCGCTGAAGCGATTGTTTAAAACCCAAGCCTGTGTTGATTTTTATTAGGGTCAAAACAAAAAATAAAATTTGAATTTCTGATTTTTTGTATATGCACGCAGAGGACGAAAAATGCAACAAAAAGATGAATATTATTTTCAACACAGAGGAAAAATAGAAATTAACAATTTAACATAATATTTGAGATTTGATAATCAGTACAGTAAGAATTCCAGATTATTTAAATATTAGAAAATTTGAGAGATAACAATTGTTAATAAGTATAAATACCTGATTATAAACAAATTTAATCAAGTGATTTAAGAGGCCAGCGATTACCTTTTATATCAACCAAAAAAGCCTTGACCGAACCGACGGCAATTTTTGCTTCAAGTAATATAGGAACACAGTTTTTGTCATCTGTGAACCAAGCAGTAAGGTCTTCTCCGCCACTGAATATTGTTCCATCAACCATCATTACGGCAAATTTACGGCAACGATAGGTTTTTCCTGTGCGAGTAGTCACAGGGTCAATACCTAAATATCTGAAATGGAGATTGTGAATTTTGTTTCCAACAACCACAGGAATAGGAACCTTATCTCCAGCCTTTATTTTTTCAAAATCGGCGGAGCGACAAACATAAATAGCAGAAATCAAATCAGTTATTTCAGGTGTGATTTTCAGAGTATCGATGCGGAAAGGCTGTTTTGAATTTTCGGTTTTTGTAATTGCCATGCTGTCGCGATAATTAAAAAAGTCTTCTTCCTGGTCCCAAAAACCGCCTTCATAAGTATTGCACCTGAACCAAAAAGGCCTAAAATTGTCAGGCTCAACAATAGCCTCGTAGGTATCACGAACTTTATAGAACCAGTCATATCCTGTATTTGTGGCTCCTTGACTAAAAAGATGATAGGCAGGTTTATTGTTCCAAGAAGTATCGCGGATTTCAAAAGTTACCCAACCAGCGTTAAGCCAAATAAATTGCCAGTTATAGTAAATATCAAGTTTGATTTTTTCACCAACTCCAAATTTGTCATAAGTGTAGGTTGGTAGATTTTGCCCTAACACGGTGCTTTGACACAGCATTAACAATATGATGAGCAGGCAGCGCATTACTCAATAGTCCAAGAAAACTCCATGTCCCAACCCGACTTGGTTTCGATTATCTGATCAAAGTAATAAACCTTTTCAGGTTGAAGGCGCTGATTGAAATTACCAGTATCCCATTTACCATTTTTATTGTCGTCACAAATGAGTTTGAAGATATATGATGAAGGATCCAAGTTATTAATAGTCAGTTTAGTGTCACCATCAATGGTGAATTCTTTAAGCACTTTTTCCTTTTCATCGAGAAGTTGGACGATTGAATTGCTACAAGGAACACCAGATATATTGATAATAATACTGCTATAGAATTCGCTACTTAGTGTCTCAAAATTATTGAGAAGAGAATCGTTGATATTTCCATATATGTCAGTGAAAGCACCGGAAGGAATCAGCAATTTGTATTTAGTTGACTCTGTACGTTTGAAATCAATATTGAACTTTCGTTGAGTTCCTTCAACACGGCTAATTTTTAAGTTAACGGGAGTTTCTTTTCCTTCCTCATCGAGTTTTGATGAAGAAAAAAGAGAATCATTATAGTTTTTAATCGGATAGTTTGTTTGAATAGTAATAGGTTTAATAAGATCAAAAGGAGGCTCAATGTTATGAGAAAGAACCAATTCCGACACTTTCTTCTCCTCCTCTTTCTTTTCTTCTTCCCCTTTCAGTCTGGATAATAAACCACTCGTTTTTTTCTTTTGGTTTTTAGGTGCGGCTTTTGCAATGAATTCAAGAGTATCAGTTTTTAGATAATCCGTTTGGGAAGAATCCTTCATTGTATAACTTACTTGCATCCGCAGTGTATCGCGTTTGTAAAGAACAGAATCTGCAATCCACATAACCACAGAATCAGTTGGCAGAGGACTTTCCAAAACACACCAATTTTCAGAAAACGATGTATCAATAATTGGAGAAATTGAAAAAGCACTATCGACTTTATCGTTGAATGCAACCACTAATTGGCGTCTGTTAGGGCGGTAAACCTCATGAAGATACTGAACATGATTATCTTCAGTAAAAAGATGAAGTTTTAGATTGTCAATTGTGGTAACCATGGCAGTATATGAGTGTATAGAGTCACGGAAGAGAGTATCTTTCTTATCACGTGATATCTTATCAATCAAGCGAATAGTATCGTACATGATTGTTGGTTTGAAAGATGGGCAAATAGTGCTGTCGCAAAAAGCAATAGCCTCATTTGGCATATCAAACAAGTAGTTATTGTTCAAATCGCGCAAAGCAAACAAATAATATTTAACGCCTTCTTTCATATTAGGAACGATGAACATACCATCTTGGTTTGTACGTCCCACACATTCAGGCATTTGAGTGCGAGGAGTAGAGTCATCGAGATGACGATAGAGCATAACGGTAACCCCGCTAATTGGAAGATCATTGAACGCATCGGTCAAATAACCACCGGCGTATGTGGAGTCGAAAGTGTCGCCGGTTGAGAATTCAAATTGGAAATTAGGAAGAATGTTGCCTTCATTCAAGTCGGTTATCGAATTGAAAAAGTTGAAGTTATAAGTAGTGCTATCAGCAAGTTTGTTATTTACTCTTACAACCATTTTTTTACCGCGCATCACCACTTTCGGCTTATTCTTCACTGGTGGTGACACCAACAACTCCTGACTGACATTCTTCAGGTCGATGAATTCATTGAATTCAACAATGAACTTTTTGCCTTTGAAATTGGTTGAATAATTGACGGGCGAACTGCGTAGCGCAACTGGTGGTTCGATGTCCTTTGGTCCGCCAGTAGGAGCCGACACTTTTGCGCAACCAAAAACCGCCAAGGCCGCCAAACCAAAAACAAACCGTCTGCCAATCAATTTCATTTGTCCGAAACAATTATTAAAACCAATTTGCAAACATACAAATTACGGCTCAATTAACTTTTTTTGAAACGTTGAATTTACGTGCCAAATTTTGTGCATATTTGAAATAATTAAATTTCAGAAAATGAGAGCACTCAAAAAAATGCTTCTGGCAACGGCTGTTGCAATGGCATTCGGAGCATCGGCGCAAATTAAAAACTATTCGCCTGTAAATTACGGGCCAAAGCAATACGGAACGCTTTACGACCCTAATAACAACGCCATAGCGCAAGATTCACGCGGAATAATGTATTTTGGAACGACCAATGCCGTCTGGCAATTCGACGGCCATGATTGGAAGCGCATCGAAATAAAGGCAGGAATCAGCGTAAGTTCGATTTTGGTTTCAGAGTCGTGCGACACAATTTTCATTGGAGCACAAAATGAGTTTGGTTTTCTTGTGTCGAACGGCACAAGTTACGATTATGTGTCTCTTTATGAGGCTGTTAAAGATGTTTTATTTCCGTTTTCTGATATTTGGAAAATATTCAGTATAAACGGCAAAATCTATTATCAGTGCTACGATTACATTTTCATGTACGATGGAGAGAATGTTCATATTTTCGAACCTGAAACTGTTTTTCATAATTCATTCTGCATTGATAATCAGTTGTATGTGCGTCAGCGCGAGATAGGTTTGTGCCGTCTGGACAGCACGAAATTTAAACTTGTGCCAGGGGGTGAGATATTCGCTAACATCGGTATTTTCGGTATAGAAAAAATCGGAGAAGACAAACTATTGATTATCAGTTATGAAGATGGTTCGTGGATAATGGATGGAAATAGCATTACTCGCAACACATCAGACTTCGACAAAACACTGAAAAACATAGGTTTCAATGTTACAAGTTGCGTAATGCTGAGCGACAGCACGCTTGCATTGGGATCATACGACAATGGAATATTGGTGGTAACCACAGACGGCAAAGTTGTAACTCATAAAACAATTGAAAACGGATTAAATGAAAATTTGATAAACAAAATATTCTGCGACCGTGAGCGAAATCTTTGGTTAACAACCAGTAAGGGAATAACATTGTTACCCAACAACGATTACATCTCACATTTTTCGGCCGAAAGCGGAATTGATGGCAGCGTGTTTGCCGTTCAGGAATTCAAGGGAAAACTTTATTTAGGTACTTCCAATGGTCTGCTTGTGCAGAATAAGAATTTGAAAACATTCGATGAACCACTCTATTTGCCATTGACAAAAATGAACCGCAAGGTGTCGAGTTTGACTGTTTGTTTAGGAGAGTTGCTTGTAGGAACTGATGACGGAGTGTACCAGATGACCGATAAAAACACATTTGAAAAGATATTTCCCTTAAATTCAACACTTTGTGATGTATCATGCATGGCTTATGATGACTATTCAAAAACTCTGCTAGTTGGATTCAACAACGGATTGGCTGTGTTGAAGAGAGAAGTGAGTGAGTGGAAGCATGTGGTTACAATGTGGAAACATATTGAAACCTGGGCAGAATATTTTGACATTAAAAAGATTGAAACTGAAATAAATAGCGATGGATTGTTGGTTGCGTGGTTGGGAACAACCAATCAGGGAGTTATAAGAATAACCTTTAACGGAGCCGATACCAAACCAGTGTTATTCTCTTCTGGCGAAAACAACGGACTTGAACGTGGTCTTGCTTTTCCGACTAAAATAGATGGAAAAATATGTTTGGTAAACCAAGGAGCATTGTTGAAATTCGTACGCGATACCGTTGAAAACCAAGAATTTGAAGGATTTCAGAATTACGAAGAAAATCCGTGGTGTTTTGATATTTACCAGATGTTTACACTCGACAGCGTGTCGTGGGTTTCGAACGGAACAAACATTGCCTACCATCTAAAAGGTGAAAAAGAAAGTCACAGCACGCAGTTCCGCGGACTTGACGCCGGACGTGTAAACACCATCTATACTACTGACAATAATATTGTTTGGTTGGGAACAACAGAAGGACTTGTAATGTGCGTCAATGCGCCGTACAAACCGCAGGAATTTCCCGGACTCATTCGAGAATTGAAGTTGAAAACCAACAATCAAGTTGTAAATCTCGAAACAGAAAACTTGAAAATACCTTATAAGGACAATTCGCTGACAATCAGTTTTTCGGCCTCGTGGTACAGCATTTCTGACAGCGTCAAGTTCAAGTATTATTTGAGCAGCGCATCGTATCGAGATTCTTCGGCTTGGACGCGGCAGACGTTTGTGGATTTCAACCATTTACATGAGGGTACTTATACCTTTACTATAAAGGCTCGCAACGCTTACGGCATTGAGAGCGAAGAGGCCAGTTGTACGTTCAAGATAGCACCGCCGTGGTATCGCACAGTTGTGGCGTATATTGTTTATGTTCTGCTACTTGTGGCTATAGTTTACGGAATCATCAAATATTACACTTACCAACTGAAAGAGCGCAACCGCTTGCTTGACCTTGAAGTTAAACGGCAGACTAAACAAATTGAAGAACAGTTGGTTAAGATTGAAGAACAGAACCATTCACTGACCGACAGTATTAACTATGCCGCGCGAATTCAGCGAATGTCGCTGCCAAATACAGATTTTGTAAATAAGTATGTGAGTGAGTCGTTCATTCTTTTCAAGCCGCGCGACATTGTGAGTGGCGACTTCTACTGGTGTGCCGAGGCCGATAACAAACTGGTAATCACGGCTGCCGACTGCACAGGCCATGGTGTTCCTGGTGCCATGATGAGTATGTTGGGTATGAACTCACTTAACACAATTGTGAAAGTCCGTGGCACAATTAATCCAGGAGCCATACTGAACGATTTGCGTGCTAGCGTTGTGCGTTCGTTTGCCGACAAAGGACCGAATGCAGCAAAAGACGGCATGGACATTTGTTTGCTGACCGTTGACAAAGAAAACAATAAACTAATGTTTGCTGGTGCCTACAATTCTCTGATTCAAATCCGCAATGGTGAACTGACTGAATTCAAGGTAGATAGATTTCCTTGTGCATTGTCGGATCAATATGAGAAAGGAATCATGTTCACGACTCAGACCATAGAAATGCAGAAGGGTGACTGCTACTATTTCTTATCAGATGGCTACTGCGACCAGTTTGGTGGCGAAGATGGGCAGAAAAAATTTATGAAGGCTCGTTTCAAACGTCATTTGCTCGAAATATGGAACAAACCGATGGAAGAGCAAGGAGAGATACTTAACAAAATACATCTTGAATTTAAAGGAGCAGCAAGCCAGATTGACGACATTCTTGTAATAGGAATCAGAATTTAGAAGAGAGAAAACAAAATAAAAAAAGTCGGAAAAACATCCGACTTTTTTGTTTTTTGGATTGCGACAAACTGTTTATTTCGATGGTTTGTCGATGCTGTTGTAAGTTTCCTTACCATCGAATGTAAACCTCATGTAGGAGGCTTTTATTTTGTTATCAGCCGTTGCTTTTTGAGGTTCGTTGTCGAGAGCCGACACAACTTCGAAAGTTGTGTTGTCGCATTTCGAAATCCACATAGGATAAATTGAGCGGTTGGGTTTGTAGTTTTCTCCGTCAATCCAGTTTCCTTCGGCATCAATTGAATAAATGAAAAGGCCCGAATCGCCGTTCAGGTTAACTTCATCATTATCAAGATCCAACATTTTGCTGAAAGAACCAATGATGTAATAGATGTTGTCGGTTTTCAGGATGTTGCAGGTGTAGCCGTCGAATTTGAGTTGTTTGTTCCAAAGGGTTTTGAATTTGGAATCCAAACAGCAAATGTGCATGTCGCACGTTTCACTAATAAACGGCTTAATGCTTGTGCCACAGAACAATACAACATATTTATTATCGATGTCATCAACTAAAAGTTTACGCGGCAGAGCCTTTATTTTAATTTCAGTAGTTTGCTTTTGGTTTCCTGCCTTATCGAGCAAAATCATGAAATTGCGAATTACACCAGTTTTTGTGGTTGAGGTTACAAGGGCTGCAATCTCATCGTTCAGCGAAGTCACAAATAGGCAAGAGCGGTTTCCTTCGCCAGGCTTGAAGGTTTTAAGCCATTTAACGTTGTGCAGTGTGTCGATGCTTGCAACAAAGGCAGAATGATCACCACTTTTGCCAACAAACGTTCCTGCCAACAATATCTGATTTTTATCGGCATCTTGTTTAGAATGAACAAAATAACCTTTTTTAGACAATTTTTCAGCAGTAACTATTTGTGCAAAAATGGTGTCACCATTGTAGAGCAAGAAGTGTTTGTTTACGGGATTCAACTTGCTGCCCATTTTTAAAAGATGGTCGGCATAATCGTCGATTGCACCATCAAAATACTTATTATCAAATGTTTGTTGGTTCAAAACGTACTCTTGCAATCCTTTTTCGCCTTTGTATTTTTTCTCAAAAATGTTGCTGTACTTCTTTATGCCCTCATCGCTGATGTTGCCATAAAGCAGAGTAAGCAGTGAGTCAGTCGCCTTGCGGTACTCAAGCGCTTTTGTAAAATGGTTGTTTGAAGGATAGTTGAAACCGAACGCAAAGAAGTTAGTATCAGTGCGATACGAAGACAATTGGTACATATAGTTAATCTGCGACTCCTGAAACAAAAGCAATGAATTTGCCAGCGACTCGTAGTCGTATTTGTAAATCTTATTAATAAGATAAGGCGGAACGCGGTAGTTTTCAGGAACACCATCAATATTTTTCTCAGTAAGAAGGCTCACATATTTTTTGTTCAGCGTTTCGGTCTCATCAATGTTTTTGTATAAGTAAGTTATATCGTTCTTATACACATCTTTAAATGTATTGATCCAACTGTTGAAATCCCAGAGTTCGATGTTTTGCGCCAAAAAATTTGCAGGAGTGAGGCCATGCATTCGGTAAATCTGAATGGGATTCAACGTGTAGTTGAATGTATAGTTGAACATTGGGTGTTTTTTCAGAGAAATCTGAAGTTTTTCAAGATAATAGAGTGTTGAGTCGAAATTGATTTTTAACGCATCGAGTTGTGATGTTAAATTGTTGTCAACCAAAAAGTAAAGGTCTTTCAACTTGCTGTTTTTGCGATTTATTTCGTTGTAGATGCTGATACACTCGTTGTATTTTGTGGCAGCGTTGTAGAGGTTGGTTCGGTTTTCGGTAAACACCTCTTTGAAATTCTTGATTTTAACGATGTGATTGTTGATGGATTCCGTTATCTCTTCGAGTGTCGGGCCTTTTTTCGGATTGGCAGGAACTACATCGTCAAAATAACGACCGTCTTGTCGAGCCACCTTTTCGTCCAAATGCAGTTTGGCTAACGAAATATAAAGTTCAGCATTGTAAACATTCTGATTGATAGCCTTTTCCTGCAAAAACGGGTCGTAAGTGTCGAGACGTTTTTCAATGATCAGAGCCATTTTGTATAGAGAAGCCGAGTGAGCATTTTTCTTGCTTTGCGAGAACTCCTGAAGAGTTTGGTAGGCTTCATTATCCGACATTGTAGTTAAACTCTCGTACACATCCTTATACTTCTGCGAAAAGGAAGTGTAACCGATTAACAAACTGACAATTAGTGTTATATAACGTTTCATCGTATTCAAAGGTTTAAGTGTTATTCAATAATTTTAATTTCCACTCGTCGGTTCTGCGCCCGATTTTCGTCAGATGTATTAGGCAGAATCGGCTTGGTTTCGCCATAACCTTTAGCCAAAATCATACTTTCTTTTATTCCATTATCCGTCAGATATTTGGTTGCCATCTGTGCCCGTTTTTCCGAAAGGCGCATGTTGTACCAGTCGGAGCCTAAATCGTCGGTATGGGCCGAAAGTTCTATTTTAACGTTATCGTTCAACTTGAGGAAATCAATAATTCGGTTCAGTTCGGCAAACGAAGCGGTATTCAGTTCGGCCGAGTTGACCTCAAATGTTATATTGTTGAAAGTCATCTTGGTATCCTTTGTCAGCAGATCAAGTTTGATGTTGAGTTTTTGTGTTTTCTTCGATTTCGACATATCAACTTTGGTGCTGCTGTAGGTGTAGCCTTTTTTGGCCACATCAATCTCATAACTGTCGCCCTCACGAAGTTCTACAATCAGGTTTCCATCCTTGTCGCGTTTGGCAACCACCGATTGAGTCTCGTTTCGGCTCAAGTTTTTAACATTAACAATTACCGAATCGCCACCTTCGCCAGCGTTAATATCAAGAATCATGGCGGTTTTCGATGGGCTCAACTCCACATCTTCCTCAAACTCATTGTAGAAAATGTCGGCAATGGTGTTCAAGTAGATGTCGTGAGGCTTGTAGTATTTGCAGTTGATATGGACTTTATAGGTTTTGCCGATATTAAGTTTGCTTTTGAACTTGCCTTTTTCAATCGGAATCAGGCTGTCGACAAGCAGTTCGCTCGTTGCCGAGTCGTAAACAGATACTTTTGGTGACAGAGGATAATACATCTCCTCATCGAAAACGTTGAGGTCGAATTCAACAGTCGAAAACAGCGTTGTATCAAATTGTTTTTTAATGTTTTGAGTGAAATAGTTGAGTTTTTCGTAATGGTAAGAGTGTGAGTAGCCGTCTTTGAAAAAATCAATTTTGTAATTGTTGTTTTCGTTCAGATAAATTGAGTATTGGCCCTTATCGTTGGTTGAATATTCACCCAAAACAGCCGATGTAATTAGGTCGGAAACAACAACTTGTGCCAAAAGAGGCTCGTTAGTGTTCTTGTCTTTGATGGTTCCAACGAGTCGCATTGTCGGATAGGGTTTATATTCACTGCCGACAGCATATTGATAAGTTTTGTTGGGGTGTTTTTTCGACGGTTTTTTGGGATTGGTGTTTTTGATGAATGTAGAGCCGTCGGTTGTCATCTGCGGTGAAAGGTCATCAAATTCGGTGCTCACATCAACCATGCATTTGGGCAGAGTCCAGCCGTTTTCGAAAATCACCTCCGATTTCAACTGTGTGTGGTAGATGTTGTAAACATCATCGGGCAGTTTTTTGCCTTGCGGTGTAGTGTCGGGTCTCATTGATGAGAAGAAAAGAGTACGGCCGTCAGCGCACAGAAAAGGAGTTTCTTGGCAACCTGTATTGAAGACTTTCGGCAGTTCGCGAGGTCCAATCCATCGTCCGTCATTCTCGCGGCTATACATTACAAGTTGCTTGCATGAAGCATCGCTTTTCGGGCGCAGGAAAAAAATAAAATTATTATCAGCCGAAATGGTTGGCGAAAACTCATCAGCCGTTGTGTTTATCGGTTCGTCGAATTTTGTAACGTTCTGCCAATCACCATTTTCACAAGTAACATACATTATGTCGAACGAAGATTCGGTTTTAGCGTGGAAAAGGAGTTTTGTTCCATCGTGGTTAAACGAAAAACCGCCAATTTGATTGCTGAGCATTTTTGTCAGAACAGGAATGGGTTTTGGTTCACTCCACGAATCGCCGTTTTTTTCGGATTCACAAACAACTTTACCCTCGTTTTTTTCCATAATAAAAACGATTTTATCGCCTGTGTGGGAGAGGGCAGCATTGCTCACCATACCATCAAATGAAGGGAAGAGGTCGGTTTGTGCATGTCCGGTAAACGCACCAACAATAGCAGCAAATGTGAACAACAAGTGACTTTTTCGTATCATTTTTATATTGTTTTAATCACCAATCAGAATAAACGGCGCCCAATAATATGGACGTGAGTAATTTTTGTCCAATATTAATATCTGTTTTGCTTTTTGCAAAAGTGCGGCATAATTTAGTTCGCTGTTTTCTTTCAATAGCATCTGACGGTAGAATTCAACCATCATTTGCGAGGTTGAGTTGTCAGATACTTTCCAGAGTGAAACTAACAAGTTTGCAGCGCCCGAATAAAGGAAAGCACGCGTCAGGCCGACAATGCCTTCACCTTTCATAATCTTTCCCAAACCCGTCTCGCAGGCCGACAAGGCAAGCAAATCGCATTTCAGACTAAGGTTGTAAACATCGCCAGAATACATCACGCCATCATTTGTTGAGGAAACGCTGAACTGAATGCCCGACAACTCCGGTTTTTCTGAATTAACGAAACCGTGGGTGGCCAAATGGATGTATTTATAACCGGAGATGGAGTCGCTTGCAAAATTATTGCGATTGGCGCAACCCCACATGAGCGCCCGCGACGGTTGTCCCGCTTTGGCAAACATTGAGTATATGTTGCGCAATTCTTGCTCCGACGACGCCAGCGGTTCTATCTTGTTGTTAATCACATAGTCAAGATTTTGGAATGTTTTTTCTTTCTTTTGGCTGCTGTTGAGTTCAACACCGGTGAACTTTCCTTTAGTGAAGATTGGAGCCATACCAAACCAGCCACTTGTTCCGTTGTTGCGGTTGCGAGTGATATCACGGAAATAGAGGGTTGCTGAATAGGCATAACTGATGGAATAATATTTAATCATATAGTCGTAGTTTGAATAATCAAACACAGAACCCTCTTTCTTATTGGTTATCAGCGTTTCGTATGGAATCTGGTTCAAAGCGCCATCCGGCACAATCACAAGATTGGTAATACCATCTGGCAGAGTGTCGGGGAATAGTTTGTGATAAAGTTGACTCGACAAATTGTTGAAATCGACTGCAGAATTTTGCGATGATTGAATCATTGAGTTCCGGTACATTTTTGCAGTATCGGCAATATTTCCGGTCATTTTGCTTGTTGCAATTTTGAAGGCATCAGCAGTGATGCAGACCACATAAATCATCTCACCGTTAAGCATATACATCCGCAATTGGGTGTTTTTGCTGATTTTTTTCTGAATCTCGCGCAGACTGACAATGTTGTCGGCATATTTAAGTTGGTGGTATTCAGGATATTTCTTCTCGAGTTTTTTAACAAACGAATCGTGACGCTTGTTGGCATTGAAAAGGCTATCGCGCATTTGCGAAGCGTTTTTAGGTTTTTCAGCTAACTTTTGCTCAAAATAAAGAACATCAGCAGCCAAGCGGTTTTCCTCCTGCTGGAGGTCATCGGGTATTTGGGCCAGTTTCATGGCATCCTGGCTGGCCATTGATTCAAGAAGATTGTTTGATTTGCCTTTTTCAATGTAAGAAAAGGCCACCTCCTCGTATTTTTTACGTTCACCAGTGTTCAAATTGCCGATAAGCAGTTCCGCACAAACCTCAAGGGCGCCTTCGTAACATTTGATGGCCAGTGCACCCAACTCCAATTTGTCGGTTTTTGTGAATGCCGCCCGGCGCATAGAGGTTATCAATTTGTCAGACAGACTGAAATGGTCCAGAGCAAATTCCAAATCCTTACGGTCTTTTGTGGTTAAATATCTTTGTGTCAGAACATTGGCACGCGAAATGATGGAATTCACAAATACATTCTGGTCGAAAAAACCGGTCTCTGCAGGCAAACGATCTTTTTGACGATTGTAGATTTCGTGGTTAGATTCAAGTGCCTTACCATAATTGTCAATAGCATCGTCGTATTTGCCTTGTTTCACATTGATATCGCCCATACTATTGTAAACCAATGCAATGTAAGGGTGTTTGTTTCCAAACGCGTTTGTGTAGATTTTAACTGCGGAAGAATAGAAAACCTGTGCCGAGTCAAGTTTTCCGGCACGCAGATAGGCCGTGGCAATGTTGTTGTCGGTATTGGCAATCAGAGTGGGATTGACTGATGGAATGCCGTCATAAATTTTATGTGCTGTTTTGTAGTTAGATACAGCCTCGCTGTTGTTACCATTCTTCAACAGCACGTTGCCAAGGTTATTGTAAGTCTCGGCCATTTCCTGAGTGTTGTTGTCGCCGACTTCTTTCAGCAAACTGATTGATTTTCTGAAATAAAACAATGCCTGGCGGTATTCTTCAAGATTTTGGTAGACTGTTCCCATATTGTTGTAAATGGGCGCCAACTGTTTGCTTTTAGCCCCACCCGATGATGTTTCAATATTCATGGCCTTGTTGTAATAATCAAGAGCCAAGTCATTCTGTCCCAATCGGTTATATAGGTTGCCTTTGTTCAAGTAAACCTCGCCCATTTTATCCGAAGCCACACCTTCAGTTGAGGAGAAAACCTTTTCAGCACCATCAAAGCACTCCAATGCCATACTGAAGTTGCCTAGCCGACTGTAAATAGTGCCAAGATTATTCAATGTATTGGCATATTTTGAACTGTTGTCGCCATAAAGTTTTTGTTTAATTTGGAGTGACAACTTTGTGTATTCCAGTGCTTTTTTGTAGTCACCGATGGCCTTGCAGTACAGACCATAATTGTTGTAGAAAACATCAAGTTTGTTATCGGCAACATTTTCGTTTTTAATTATCTGCAAAGCGCGTTCATAAATATTGCCGGCTTCAGTGTAGTTGGCCAAATTATATTCCGCGCTACCATAATTAGTATATAAATCAATGGTTTGTGGGCTATTGTCAAGACCATTGGCCGATTTTGCGGCAAGGCTGCGCTTGTATATTTCAACGGCGTCGGCAAATTTCTCCTGGCTCATATAAACGGCCGCTATTTTTTCTTCAACCGTCATGGCCTTAGGATTTTGGTTTCCGTAAAGTTCTTTTGCTATTGCGAAAGCCATTCGATAGTTGGTGTTGGCCTTTTCTGCATTGCCAGCATTAAAATGCTCATTACCAATGGATTCGTAGATAGCCATCTCAAGTTCGCGGTCTTTTCCGTTCAAAACCCGATTAGCCCTTAAATATTGATTAATAGCACTTTCAGACTTTCCTTCAATAGCAAGACAGTTGCCAATACCCATAATTGCTTGCACATAAACAATAGTCTGCTTTATACTATCAGAATCAGATAATATATTCTTATACAATGATTTTGCCTTATCTATCTCATTCTTTTGTTCATGTAGTTTTGCCAGTTCGATTTTTGCAAGATTGCGCAATTCAGCATTTTTCGATTCATCAGCCACGGTTTGTAACTTTTGCGAAGCATTGTCATTACCCATATTGCGTTCTGTTCGGGCAATGGCCAAAAGGATGTTATAATATGTATCATCCTTTAAAGTTTTGGTTGACAGCGCTTTATTTAAAAATAGTTCAGCCCGTTTATAATTATCTTGTTGCTCGCTCAAAAGACCCAAATAAAAACAACTGTTCACAAACAAATCTCCTTTTAGATCAAGCGACTCGCAAGTGTTGCGTACTTCACTGAAAAGCGATTCAGCCGTCGAAAAATCGCGGTTGTTGTAGCAGTTCAGTGCTTCGCGGAATTTTAGCATGGCTGTTTCTTCCGAGATTTCACCGCTCGAATATTTGCCGGCTTCACGATAGTAGAACATTGAGGAATCGGCATTACCCATTTGTTCATAAATCTCGCCTAAAGCCGAGTAGGCCTGATAAAAATCGGAGTTTTCGGCAACGGCCAATCGTTTTTTCATATAGATTGACTGCTGGTGGCTCTTTTTCGCCGCTTCGTAGTCGAGTGCCATTTCATATGAGTTGCCGATGTTAAACAGACAGATGGCCAATGTTTCAGAATCCTCACCTTTTATCAGATTCAGCACTTTGTTGTAGTAAAAAATGGAGCGCTGGGCATTGCTGAGTCCGTAGTAAACCTCACCTAAAGTGTGAAAAATCAGCACGTTGACTTCAGACGCAGAATCGGTTTTTCCGTAGGTGTCGGTCACTGCGGTTTCAAGCACATCAACCGCGCGGTTGTATTGGTCGGTGTTGACGAAGGCCACGCCTGCCTGGTATGAGGCAATGAGGTAATTGTCCAATTGGTTGCTGCACTTGAAAATCTTAGCCGACTTTTCAAATAGTTCGGCAGCATCCTCATCATTAGCGTTTTGCGCGTCGTTGAAAAGTTTTGTTGCTTCAGAAACATTGCAATTCTGCGCCGCAGCCATTCCAAAAACCGAAACTAACAAGAAAAACGTTACTGCTTTTTTCATACTGTAATTCAAATAGTTGCCATATAAAAGATAGATGTTTCCATAAATGAAAAATGCCCGGCTGAGTTAACAATCGGGCATTTTCATATTTTGAGACAATCTTATTTCATATTGTTGTTTATCCATGATTCAACGGCCTCTGATGTGGTTTTTCCGTAAAAATCATTCACGAAATTAACCGAAGCCGAAAGTTTACCATCTTTTTTAACCTTCAAGGTGTTGAAAATCAACGAAAGTTCCTCTTTCAAAACATCGTTGTCGATGTAAACAGGAGTAAATACGCTTTTGTTGCTTACGCCAAATTCATCGTTGTAGCAAACCTCAACTTTCTCGGGCTTGTTCTTTAAAAGGCTTTCAGGCAGAACCAGTTTGCCGTTCTGCAGAATGATGTTTTCATTCACTTTCTCGCCATTAACATCATAATTCACAGTAAAATAACTATCATCACCTATGAGCAGTTTGTCATCATCGATTTTCAAACTGTCGTAACCAGTGATGGCAACATTTCCGTAGTAAAATTCGAGCACTTCAGCCGGTTGTGCGGGCAGAGCGGCACGAACGCTCATGGTGTTTGGCGATGGCATGAACTGCGGACCGCCGTTCTCAGAATTGGCGCTCAAAATCATGCAACCCTTATCTTTGTTGACAACAACCGCACGCGAATAATTATTCTTGAAATTCAGATTTTCGTTGCTCATCACATCCTCTCCAATGGAAAGAACATTGCCGGTTTTTACACGATGTATCTCGCCTTGAACCTTCACAACCTTGTAGTCTTCAGCCTTTTGAGCGCTGACTGTAAACGGTAATGCCATTGCTAAAGCGGCAAAGCACGTAAATTTTGTTATTGTTTTCATAGTCGTACTATTAAAGTTCACACTGCAAATATAATAATATTGATTATATGAATATCATCAAAAAAGCGTTGTTTATCAAAACATTATTTGACATTGTTATCGATCCACGACTCAACCGTTTCCGGGGTTGTTTTTCCGTAAAAGTCATTTATAAAACTTACGGTTGCAGTAATTTTTGATGCTTTATCGCCTTGTAAAGCATCGAAAATCAGACGAATTTCTTCGCGGAGAGTCCGGCTGTCAACATAAATTGGTTTGAATTCCGATTTCTTTTTCAGACCAAATTCATTGTTGTAGCAAATTTCAATTTTCTCGGGTTTGTCGCTCATTAATACCGATGGAAGAGAGAGTTTGCCATTGTTCCATGCCATCTTTTCGTTCACGGATTTGCCGTTTTTCTCATAATTGATGGTGAAATAACTGTCGGCATCGATGGTAAGTTTATCGCCATCTATTTTCAGACTGTCGGCACCGGTAATGGCAACATAACCATAGTAAAAGTCCAACACTTCTGATGGTTGAGCGGGCAGTGATGTGCGCACACTCATGTTGTTGGGAGCCGGCAAAAATTGAGGACCGCCGTTGTTGGAATTGGCACTTAGAATCATGCAGCCTTTCTTGTTGTTCACAACCATGGCGCGGGAATAATTGTCTTTAAAACTGAGATTCTCATTGCTTTGCACATTTTCGCCAATAGAGAGAATGTTGCCAGTTTTGACGCGGTGGATTTCACCTTGAACCTTCACAACCTTGAAAGATTCATTTTGTTGGGCGCTTGATGATAGAGTAATAGCCAAAAGTGATGCGGCCACAAGCGAAATTTTCATCAGAGGTTTCATAGTCAATTAAAATTTAGAATTTTACAAATATAGAATATTTAATTGATTGGTATATTACAAGGCTAAAATTTTTTAAAAGATGTGGCCATAGATGTAAAAATCCTCATTTACACGAATGCCTAATCTCATTTTATTCAATCCACCGCCTAATCTTGATTTTCATTGCGTTGCTGACGGGTTTGTCGGAAACTAAAGCCAGATAGCCGCCACCGCCCGCTCCTGCCAGTTTCCAACCCAAAACATCGAGTTCATACTGTTCTATCACGCTCAGAATCTTATCATTGACCATATTCGGGAACATTGCCGTCTGCGCGTTGAACGAATCGGTGACGGCCTTTCCGAAATCAGTCAGGTTGCGCTCCATAATGGCTGTCCAGCAATGGTCGGCAGCGGCGGTCAGCGCACTGATTTTTGCGGGCGTGATGTCAGTATTGCAGAGCAGGTCGGTGCCGTCGGGGCGAGGCCAGAGTGTGACAAGGTAGATGTGGTCTTCGAGCCAAGTGAGGATGGATTCATCGTCCACGCGCTCAATCCGCTCGGGCCAGTAAACACCGTTGTAGTAGTGCCGTACTAGTCCCGGAACGCAAATTCCGATGGCGTCCTGCGCACCAGAAATGATAGTGCGACCAGGTTCGTTCTCGTAGCGGAACAGCAGTTCGGCAAGTTTTTCGGGCTTTTCGAGTGGTAGTTGGTACGGCCAGAGTTGCTTTGCGGCGTTGCGCGTTGAAGTTGACATTCCGCTGCGCTCGTTGTACTCCACAATTGGCTCAAGCGAGATGGTGATGGCCCATCCGGGGCGGATTTTCGACAGTTGAGGCTGGTCAATCCATGTGCCGGCAATGTCGAGACGGTATGGCAACTGGCAGACTGTGCCGCCGCGCAATGCGGTTGTCGAGCGAACGGGCAGTCCGGCTTCGGGCGTGCGCCGCAGCACAATATATTCAATGCCCAACTCGCGGCAAAGGTCGGCTTTGGCTGGCGAGTGACCATCCTCATTCACCACGTAGCGGTCGGGTTTCAGGCGGCGCAGTTCATCAACAAAATCGAGCAGTCCGCTGCCGCTGTTAATCCATGCGTCAGTCACATAACGTATTGATTTGACCATATATAGTCGTTCCTGTTCGGAATTGATGGTCTTGCGGCCTTTTAACTCTTCAATGGTCCGGTCGGAGCCGATTCCAACGTAAAGGTCGCCGTATGCCGACGCCTCCTTGAAAAACGCCACGTGTCCGCTGTGCAGCATATCGTAGCATCCCGATACAAATACTTTCATATCCGATGTTTTTTGCTCCAAATGTGGCGAAAAAAGTTAGGAAATAGACCCCCCGTTTTTTTGGTGCTGTATATTTTTATTCTAGAGAAAACCTATTTGTTTGCCAATTTATTTTCCAAATCCTTAATCTTCGCTTCGCTTTTACGCAACTGCTGTTCCATCTCGCGCACCGATGTAAGGTCGAACGAGACGCCCAGAATGTTGGGGTTGTGCGTTATGTTGTTGATAAACGGCACTTTAATGGTTTGCAGAACGCGGCGCGTACCATCTGGAAGCGATATGGTTTGCTCGGGCAGTTTTATCATCTGCCTTTGCTCAAGCACTTTGGTGTCACTTTCGTGGATGGCGTTCAACTCATCAATATCGTTCACAAGTTCGTCGTCGGAGTGGCCGAGCAGACTGTCCACTGGCATATTATATAGTTTTCCTTCTTCTTGATTGGCAACAATATACTGGCGATGGATATTCTTTACGAAAATCGGGTAGGGCACAAGGTCGATGATGCGGCGCATCAGGTTCTCGCTCTCTTCCAGTTCGTGCTGCTTGCCTTCCATCTCTTCCTGCTGCGTCTGCATCTCTTCAATACTTTGACGCAGTTCTTCTTCCTGAGTTTTAAGTTGTTGCGCCTGCTGTTGCGCCTTTTCGAGCAGTTTCACGGTTGTGTTGTTCAAGTGCGATGCCGACAAGGTTGACGCAAAACTCTCTGCAATCTTTTCAATGAATTTCTGCTTGTGCTCGTCAATCTCGTTGAACGATGCCAATTCAATAACTCCCAGCACTTTATCATCGCTAATGAGCGGCACAAGGAATAGGCATCGCGGTGACGCTTCGCCCAACCCGGAGCGGATTGCCAGATATTCGTCGGGGATGTCGGTCATAAAAATGGGCGCCTTCTCGTAGTAGGCGGCGGCAATCAGTCCATCTTCAAGGCTGCACTTCTTGTCGGGGAATTTCTGACGGTCGTAGGCGTATGAGGCAATCATTGTAAGAAACTCATCGTCAGCGTTTTCGCGCACAAAAATACCACCTTGGTTGCAGTCGGTGTATTTGATAAGTTGGTGCAGCAGTTCCATTGCAATCTCGTTCAGCGAGCGGTTCGACTGCCGCATAATGTCGGAGAACTTGGCCACGCCCTGGTTCATCCAGTTGCGCTTCTGTTCCTGCTCTTTCCAGTCGTTTTCTTCGCTCACAAGTTTGTCGAGGTGCTGATTCAACTTGCTGATTGACTGATAGAACTCGTCGCCCGCGGCGTTTGCCGATTCGTATTTCCGCCCCGAGGCAATGCACTCGGCGTAGCGCTGCAGTTCGGCATAGTGCCTTGCCACACCGCCAATGCGCCTGAACATTTGGTGGCGTTTAATCTGTTTCGCTGATATTTCCACGCCTTCGCCAGTGGAGAGTTGTTTCAGACAGCCGTCTATCTGATCCAGTATCTTTTGATTGACAAACTTATCGATTAGCAGATTTGCCAAAATTAAGGTTCCAGCCAGCACTATCGCAGCCAATACAATCAGTCTGTTTGAATGGAAAACTGCCATAGCAGCCAAAGCAGCCAGCGCGGCGATTGTCAAAACTGTTTGCAATCGCTTTATATTATTATAGGTATAACTTCTATTTTTTAACATATTACTTATCTTTAGTTTTAAATCGTGACAAAATTAGATTGTTTAGTTTAAAACCAAAACTAATTAATCTTAATCGGTAACAATTACGCAAAACAACCAAATTTTGACCATAATTTTAGTGGTTTGGACTTTTTATATGCTTTTTGATTTTTACACCCCTTTAAAATTTGTACTTATCACCTAAAAATCCACTTTTTACGCGCCGACACCCCTTAAAAATCGCTCAAAATCTCTCAAAAATTCAAAATTTACTCTATTGGCCTAAAATGCTTCAATTTCAAATCGTCAGTGAAAACGTTTTAAAAACGCACCATTTTTAATAAATCTTGCTAAAAGCGTTTTGTGAATTATAATCTGTAAGTAAAATAAGAAAAACACTAACGATATTAAAATATTTTCTAATTTTTAGTTGCGAATTAAAAATCGGCTATATATTTGCCATGTCAGAAAACGATAAAAACAGGACTGTTTAGAGAACGATTAAATGAGGTTTAATTAAAAAAGCAATCGAGATGAAAAAGTCTTTTAAAAACGGAATGAATCAGAATTTGCAGCAGGGTTCCCGCTGGAACTCGAAACGCAATAATCAGAAACGCTGTGCGCGCCCAACCAGCCGGGCCGTTGGCAGATAAATCAATTTAGAGAAAAATCAAGGCTGGCTTCGATGAAACCAGCCTTTTTTGATGGCTGTGCGGCAACACAACCATCGCAGTTTAAAACTTATAAACATTCAAAGAAAATGAAAACAATTGAGAAAACAATGATTGTCATCGGGTTGATGGCAATGACCGGAACAAGTTACGCCGAGGGTGAAGGCGGCGTTGAGGCTTCAGTTGGAGCCGATGTAGTAAGTTCGTATATATGGCGCGGCGGCAAACTCGACGGAGCAGCCATCCAACCTTCACTTTCAGTCGGTTACAAAGGTTTGTCGCTCGGAGCGTGGGGCTCGGCAAGCATTGTCGGGAGCGGCTACAAGGAGATTGACTTCACGCTGTCGTACGCCGTGGGCGGCCTGACGGCAATGGTAACCGACTACTGGTGTGCCGACGACGACACGAAATACTTCGAGTATTCGGCCGACTCAACCATCCACACCTATGAGGCAGGTCTGACATACGATTTTGGATTTCTGTCAATCGGGTGGTACACAAACTTTTACGGCGCAATAGGCACCAAATCGAACGGCGACGACGCCTACTCGTCGTACTTTGAGGTTGCCGCACCTTTCAAACTCGGCGGACTCGACTGGCAAGCAGCCGCAGGCGTAACACCCTGGGAGAATGACTTTTACGGCGCCGAGGGTTTCGCACTTATCAACCTTAGCCTTTCGGCGACAAAAGAGATTGAATTCGAGAAATTTACGCTGCCCGTGTTCGCGCAAATCACCGCAAACCCAACAGCAAACCGAATGTATTTCTTGGTGGGATTATCCTTTTAAAGTGTAGAGGGGAGTGGGGAGAGTTTAGCGGAAGGGTTATCGAAAAACTAAACTCTAAACTCTCACCACTTACCAATTAAATAGTTAATAATTAAATTTTTAAGACAATGAAAAAGATTGAAGCAATCATTCGCAAGACGAAGTTCGACGAAGTGAAAGAGGCTCTCTTTCAGGCCGATATCAACTGGTTCTCGTACGCCGAAGTGAAGGCCATTGGGCAGGACCGCGAGGACCGCATTTACCGCGGCGTGATGTACAGCACCGACATTATCTCGCGCATTGAGATTACCATTATCTGCCGCGACCAGTTTGTGAAACCCGCCGTTGATGCCATTATGAGCGTTGCGCGCACAGGCGAGGTCGGCGACGGCCGCATTTTCGTCAGCCCTGTCGACGACACCTGGTCAATCCGCACGGGCGAGCATGGCGATACGGTTTTGGCGGATAAAAAATAATGGTGAATCGGTGAACTGGTGAATCGGTGAACTGAAAGTCATTCAATTAAATAGAAAACTGGTGAATTGGAAAACGGACAAAGCGTCGATTAAACGATTCACCGATTAAACAATTAAACAGTAAAAAAATGGAAACAATAATTTCTGATACAATTTCGATGGCGGCTGGGGCTGTGGCGCCTGCTGCCGAGGCGGTTGTCGAGAGTGGAATTAGCCCTGTCGATACAATTTGGGTGTTGCTTGCGGCAATGCTGGTGTTCTTTATGCAGCCTGGCTTTGCGCTGGTTGAGGCGGGTCTGACGCGCACCAAAAACACGGCCAACATTCTGATGAAGAACTTTATGGACTTCTCGGCAGGCTCGGTTCTGTACTGGATTCTGGGCTTCTCGGTGATGTTCGGCGCTGGCTCGTTCCTGGGCTGGGGCGGATTAGGCATTGGCGGCGTTGAGAACCCGTGCGGCAATCTGCCAAAAGAGTGCTACTTCATTTTCCAGACGGTGTTCTGCGCCACGGCGGCCACAATCGTTTCGGGCGCAATGGCTGAGCGCACCAAATTCTCGATGTATCTGGTTTACAGTCTGGTCATTTCGGCGCTGATTTACCCCATTCAGGGCCACTGGTCGTGGGGCGGCGGCTGGCTGAGCGAACTCGGTTTCCACGATTTCGCAGGCTCGGCTGTGGTTCACTCGTGCGGCGGTTTCATTGCCTTGGCGGGCGCCATTGTTCTTGGTCCGCGTTTGGGCAAATACACAAAGAATGCTGACGGCTCTATCCGCACTCACGCCATTCCTGGCCACAACCTTGCGCTGGCCGCTCTGGGCGTGTGGATTCTGTGGATGGGCTGGTTCGGATTCAACCCTGGTTCAACCGTTGCCGCTTCAGGCATTGTTGATGCCGACTGCTACGGCGGCGGAATCCTTGACAATATGTCGGCAATGTCGCACATTTTCGTAACCACCAACATTGCCGCAGCCGTGGGCGGAATCATAGCCCTGATTTACACTTGGCTGGCCTACGGAAAACCTTCGCTCTCAATGGTTTGTAACGGCATTCTGGCAGGCTTGGTCGGCATAACGGCAGGTTGCGACTGCGTTCCTATCTGGGCCGCCGCTCTGATTGGCGCCATTGCTTCGGCGGTTATGTGCTTCTTTGTCAAGTTCTTCGACACCCGTCTGCATATCGATGACCCCGTTGGCGCCGTTTCGGTTCACGGAATGGCTGGCTTTGTGGGCACAATCCTGACAGGCGTTTTCGCCTACAGCGAGTGCGGCTATTCAGTTCTGACACAGTTGATTGGCGAGGTTACCATTGCAGGCTGGTCGTTCGGCTGCGGACTGGTTATGTTCCTGCTGATTAAGAAGATACACGGTCTGCGCGTTGACTCGCGGATTGAAGAGGAAGGACTCGACGTTTACGAGCACGGCGAATCGGCATACAACTGATTGACAGTTAGTATTTAGTATTTAAAATTTGTGATTTGTAAAGACAAGGGAGCGCGAGTTCCCTTGTTTTTTTATGCGCGATTTTTCATACATTTGTGT
>JAEEPS010000098.1 GCA_016284875.1 Salinivirgaceae bacterium
AGGAGGAGAACTTCATGCGTGACATTGAGCAAATCAACAGTTTTAAACTTAAAGTTAGTTACGGAACTCAAGGTAACAACAACTTAGGTTTGGCAAAAGTGTATGAAGATTTGTATGAAATAGAGCGTGTTAACGGTGAGCCTGCTTTGACCAAGGTTTTGCGTGGCAATCCTGATTTGACTTGGGAGAAGTCAGCAAACTTCAATGCAGGATTTGAATCGCGTTTCTTCGATCGCTTTGATTTGAATGTTGACTTCTTCATCAAAGAGACACGCGACATGATTTATCAGCACCCTCTGCCATCATCTGAAGGAAAACCAAGTTACACTTGGAAGAACGAGATGAACATGAAGAACGTGGGTGTTGAGTTGGAGGCTACATATGACATCGTAAACAAAAACGATATCAAGTGGAGTGTAACTCTCAATGGTATGACTTACAAGAACAAACTGACCAAGTTGGCCGAAGGCAAACCTAAAGAAGGTTATCAGGCTGGTAGTTATTGGCGTAAGGAGGGTGGCTCACTCTACGATTGGTATATGGTTAAATATGCCGGAGTTGACCCGACTAATGGTAAGGCACAATACTGGAAAAAGGATGAGGAAACTGGCGAGGAGACAAAAGTTTATAGCAATTCAGATGCCTCTTATTACGAAATCGGTAAATCGGCTATTCCAAAGTGGGCAGGCGGTATATCAACAAGCGTTGAGGCTTATGGATTTGATTTAAGCATCTCGACAGCCCATCAGATTGGTGGCTGGGTTTATGATTCATTCTATCAGTCTCTTATGAATCCGGGCGACAATGGTAACAACTTCCATAAGGACATGTTCAACCGTTGGACTCCGGGCCATACCGATACCGATGTTCCGGCTCTCTGCTTCGCAGATCAAGATGCGAACGCACAAAGCGACCGTTGGTTGACCAAGGCTTCGTATTTCAGCATCAAGAATATCACCTTGGGCTATTCGCTTCCAAGTTCACTGCTTGAGAAATACAAGATTGAGAAGATGCGCTTCTATATTACTGGCGACAACATCTGGTTGTTCTCGAAACGTAAGGGATTAGACCCGCGTCAATCTTTCTCTGGTGAGACAGGCTATGTATATTCTGCTTTGAGCACATATTCTGCCGGAGTTAAAATAACATTCTAATCAGGGATTTAAAACTTAAAGAAATGAAAATTACACGTATATCAACATTAATGCTTGGGGTGGTTGCAGCAGTAACCATGAACTCATGCGGTGAAAAATTCCTTGACGGAGAAATAACTTCAGAACTTGATGCCGGAACAGCAGCATCATTGATCGAGACTGACCCTGACGCTTTGAACGCATACCTGAATGGTATATGGTCATTCATGGTGTCTTTTAATGTAACGGGTAGCAGTAGCAGTCCGCACGACGATTTCTCATACATGTCAGTTCTGCATTCAACCGATATGATGAGCGAGGACATTACATGCTATAATTTCCACTGGTTCGGCTATGATTATCAGTTTGACAATAGAATGAGTACTTATCGCCGCACATTGGTCGATTGGCTTACATTCTATACTATGATTGAGAAATCAAACGAGATTCTCGACCTCTTTACCGAGGAACCGGAGACTCCTGAAGCAAAGGGAATTATGGGACAGGCCTATGCTGTACGCGGAATGTCATATTATTATCTGATTCAACTCTATCAGCAATATCTGAAAGATGCAAATACATTTGATTATGATGCAAAGGGTGTTCCAATGCGCTATAGCAAGATAGATAATTTGAGTGACGAAGAGAAAAAAGATCGTGCAGGCCGTAATACAGTTAAGATGGTGTTTGACCAAATCGAGAGCGATTTAACCAAATCAGTTGATTTGTTGAATGCAGGTTATCAGCGTCCTGGTGGAGCCAGTGGCAAAGACTTTATTGATGCCAGCGTGGCTAACGGACTCTTGGCCCGTTACTATCTGATGTCGCAGCAATGGCAGAAAGCCGCTGATGCAGCAAAAGCAGCCCGTACCAATTATGATATTATGGACGAGAAAGGTCTGAAAGACGGCTTTACCGATATTACCAATGGAGAGTGGATGTGGGGATTCGACCACAACTCGGAAACGAACACAAGCCTTGCATCGTTCTTCTCTCACATGAGCAACCTTGTTCCGGGTTATGCAGGTCTTAAATATTCTGGTCATGGTATTTCTGATTGGTTGTATAATCAGATGAGCGACACCGACTTGCGCAAAGCAAACTGGTTCAACGATCCCCAAGGCTCGTTATATTCGAATCCTGAACTTCCGGGTGCTAGCCAACCGTATGCAATCCTGAAATTCGGTGGCGATGCCAATTGGGAAATGGATTATGTTTATATGAGAGCCTCGGAAATGGTTCTGATTGAGGCTGAGGCTTATGCTCATCTTGGCGATGGCGCAAAGGCTGCCACTGTTTTGAAAGAACTGATGGAAAAACGTGATCCAGCGTGGAACAAAACCTCTGTAACAGTGAACGATGTATGGATTCAACGCCGCATTGAACTTATAGGCGAGGGATTCTCATTTTTCGATTTGAAACGTCTGTATGAAGGTATTGATCGTACTAAATGCTCAAACCACATGACGGGTTTTGAATTTGTGGTTGCAGCGGGTGCCAAGGATTGGACGTACCAAATCCCGTATCGTGAGATTCAGGAGAACGACGAAATTGATGAAAAAGATCAAAATCAATAATAACTTAAAATTTGTATCTGATGAAAAGACATATTTTTTCAATGGCAGCGGCGGCAATGGTTGCACTTGCCTTTGTAGGGTGCGAAGACTTGGTTAAGGACGACATTGATGCAAAATATACTCACGATGTGAACCTTCCGGCTCCGGAATGTACCGATGTGACTTTCGAGTCGGTAACAGTTTCGTATGAAATCGATGGCGATACAGCAGGATTGTCGCAAATGTATAGCGGAATACTGTTTGCTACCAAAGAGGATTTTTCCGATAAACAGGAATTTGTGGTTAAACCAGGTGAAATGAAAACGCTTAATGTTTCTGGTAGCACTGATTATTATGCTAAATCCTATTTTGTTGTAGGAACTGAAGTCAAATACAGTGAAGTGACAAAATTCACCACACCTGCTCCTCCTCCGTTTAAGGATGATTATTTGTTTGGCGCATATGCGGCTTTTGACGATGGAGACGATAGTTATCAATATCCTATGGAAATCTCGTGGGTTGAGAATACCTATAACAGAATCAATATCTACAATTGGTGGGGTGGCGAGCAAACCGTTACAGCCACAGTCGATTTTGAAAAGAAGCAGATAATTGTTGATTATGAGCCGGCTATTGGTAATTATGGTGAGCTAGATCCAGATTCTGGTTTGGGCTGGGTATATTTCTATGGTTTGGATGAAAATGGTGAGCCAACAGAGGACCTTATCGTGGGAACTTACGATGACGAAGGAAACATTTCATTCCCCGGCTATTTCATATACATTGAAGAATTGGGTTGGTATCAACCTGGTTCTACCGATATGATTAAACAATAATTGAGTAATTCATATTTCGACAAAAAGCCGTCATTTTTTGACGGCTTTTTTTTGTTTCAAAGCGCAACTTTTGGTCTTTGTTTTGATATTTTTGCGATATAAACTTAAATGATGTATTTTATGAAAAACGTTAAATTCTTGTTTCTTGCTGCATTCTTTGCTTTCGGGCAAATGGCTGATGCACAGGAACTAAAAACATTCAAACTGGCCAACGGATTGTCGGTCTATGTTTGGGAGGATGAGACTCAATCTGATGTATTCGGTATGGTTGGTGTGCGTGCTGGTTCATACGACGACCCAGAACAGTACACTGGTCTGGCGCACTATCTGGAGCACATGCTCTTTAAGGGTACACAAAAAATCGGTGCGCTCGATTGGGCAAAAGAGGAACCAATCTACAACCAAATCATCGCCAAATACGATGAGATGGCTGCCGAGCAGGACCCTCAAAAAAAGAACGAAATCGGCATGCAAATCAATGAGTTGACGATTGAGGCCGCAAAAATCAGTTCGTCAGTTGAATATTGCAATCTCTGCGAGTTGATTGGCGACAAAATAACCAATGCATGGACATCGTACGATTACACTTGCTATGTCAATAAATTTCCAGCCTACCGTATGAACCAATGGCTCACATTGGCCTCGGAGCGTTTCATCAATCCTGTTTTCCGTGAGTTCCAGACCGAGTTGGAAACCGTTTATGAGGAGTACAATCGCGGCAAGGATGAGGCAGGTCGTGCGGTTCAGGAAAAGATGTTTGAGTCAATTTTCGGCAAAACACCATATGCGCGTTCGGTTATCGGACTGGGCGAGCACTTGAAGAATCCGCAGTTAAGCAAACTGATTGAGTTCTATCAGAAGTGGTATGTGCCTGGAAACATGGTGCTTGTCATAGCAGGAAACGTTAAGGCTGACGCTATTATCGGCAAAATTGGAACCACATTCGGCAAATTGCCCGCAGGTCCTGTTCCTGAACGAATCGTTGCCGCTGATGAGAAAATTCAGGGGCGTATGCAGAAAACCGTTTACGTTGGTTATTCGCCAGTTGTTTATATGGTTTTCAATGGCATAAAGGCAGGAAGCGAGGATGAGATTCCGTTGGAAGTGGTGATGAATCTGATTTCAAACAGTAATGAGACAGGCGTTGCCGACAAATTGGTGCTCGACGGTGAGATTTCTTCGGTTAATGCAGGTGTGCTGTCGTTCAAAGAGCAGGGACGTCTGATTATTGAGGGTGTGCCATTGTACGACAACAGCCAGCGTCGTTATGCCACCAACAAATCGACCGAGAAGAAACTTCTGGCGGCTATTGAGAAAGTGCGAAACGGCGAGTTCACCGACGAGGATGTTGAATTGGCCAAAACCAACCTCTGCGTTCAAACCGAACTCATGATGGAGGACAATGAATCGATGGCAAGTTTGCTGGCTCAATCATTTATCTATGGACAGGACCCAACCGACATTGTCAACAGAGTTGAGAAAATCAAGGCCGTGACAGCCGAGCAAATCAAGACTCTTGCAAAAAAATATCTCGACGATAATTATTTGGTGCTGAATTTTGAAAAAGAGAAATCGAACGAGCCGAAAGACAAAATCTCGAAGCCATTGTATAAGCCTCTGATTCAGGCCGAAGGCCAACAATCGATGTTTGCCCAGCAGTTCAAATATGTCAGGGCAGGTGCCGTGACCGATACAAAATTGAGTCTTGCAAACGTTCAGACGAAGAAGATTAACGAATTGTCGGAGTTGAATTACACTAACAACCCGCACAGCGACATTTTCAACCTTACAATCCGCTATGGCGCGGGAACCAATGTTTTCCCGAAACTGGCGTATGCTGCCTCGCTGATGAACGATGCGGGCATAATGGGCAACTACAAGTCGCAGGAACTGAAAAAGCAGTTCGCCAAACTGAATGTTGATTATGCTGTTGCCGCCGATGAGGATTATCTCACAATTCAGGTTCAAGGTGAGGAGAATTCACTCACAGCCGCTTGCGACCTGCTCTCGAAACTGATTCTGATGCCCGAGTTGGATGAGAAACAGTTGAACAGATTGAAAAACAATATTTTGGCAACTCGCTATGTTCGCCGTTGGGACCCGTCGTCGGGCAAGCAGCCGCTGCTGTCTTATGTGGTTTACGGCGATAATTCGCCATACATCAAGGAGCCGACTGATTATGTTGTCAACGATATGACCATTGCCGACCTTACTGGCGACATCACGCGTGCGGCCAACTATGCGGCCAGAATCTATTACACTGGTTCAATGCCGTTCGACGATGTTCATAAGATTTTGAGCGAGCATTTGCCGTTGGTGGCTCACGAGAAACCATCGGATTCGCCGCAGGACCGAAAAATTGCCGATGTCAGCGAAAACACAGTTTATTTCTATGCCAACAACGACGCCAAGCAGGCGCAAATCTACTTCTACTTCCCAATGCTCAAATATTCGAAGGAGATGGAGGTGATGACAAACGCGTTCTACCAGTATTTCTCGGGCGATTTCAACGGATTGGTTTTGACCGAGATACGTGAGAAACGCTCAATGGCTTATTCGGCAGGTGCAAGACCGATGTCGCCGACTGTGGCAGGAAATCCGATATTCTTCTATGGCACAATCGGTACGCAGAACGACAAGACAATCGAAGCGGTGACCGTGTTCATGGATTTGCTCAAAGATATGCCGCGTCACGATTGGCGAATCGACAACATAAAGTCATTCCTGTTGCAGGTTTGCCAGACATCGAACCCGAGTCCACGCAGTCTTCCGTTCGCAAAAGACGCATACAAACTGCTTGGCTTTGATGGCGAGCCTATGGATGAAATGATTAAGCAGATTGAGTCGCTCACAATGGACGACATAATGAAGTTCTATGAGGAGAACATTAAGGGCAAACCAGTTGTGATTGGCATTATGGGCAATCCTAAAGATTTCAATGTCAACGACTTGTCGAAATTTGGCAAGGTCAACCGCATTGGTCCGAAACAGATTTACAACACAACCGATTCTTATTTCTATTAATAGATAAGCAGTTGTATATCAACCAAAAAGCGACTCGAAAGAGCCGCTTTTTTTGTTGATTCCAGCGCCAATCGCCAAAACTCTTCGCTATTAACAACCCATCGTTGAATACAAAAGGCCGATGCCCCAAAATCGATTGATATAATCCGTACATTGTGCATTGGTTTTAATCACTTTTTACTTGTTAATGTGATTGATATCCAGGTTTTTAAATGTAATTTGAGCATCAGATGAAACGTTTTGCTTGTGCATTTTTTTTAATGATTGTCGTCGGTCAGGCGGCATATCCTCAATCAACTTTATTCAACGAGTCGCAGACTGTTTCGGTCGAGATTAATGGTGACAACCGCAGCGATGACGGCCTGCTCGACATTGTTTTTGCCGATGGCGGCGACCGTTTGCTCACCTACAAACTCGATTTGGAAAGCCGCATTACCCGCATCGGTGGACAGTTGCTTATAACCATCGACAACCGCGGCTTTAAATTGAACAACGATTGCAAGTATAAAGGCTTCAGTATCAATGGCGTACTGTTGCCGCAAGTATTCAGTGCCGAATTTGTGCTTCTTTCGGGCGCGGGTAGTGAAGTGAAGCGCTGGACGGTTGATAATGAGCCGTTTGAGCCAGAAAAGAACATGGTTCGCCACTATTACGTTGAGGAAGAGCCGCTCACAGGCTGCAAACTGCGTATTGTGTCGGTCGAACTTCATTTCAACAAGTCGGGTGTGCGTGAGGCCGATGAGTTCATCAGCCTTATCGATGACTATTACAACACTGACGCCCGCCTGAAAATGATGGAACAAGAGTTGGCGGCCATCCGTCCCGATTCCATCGAAACACTTGAGCAGGCGCGGCAGTTCACCATCAACAACACGGCTGTCATCAACGACATAAAATCACGTCATTTTGATACAAAACTCGACCTATCATCCTATAATCCAATTGATTTGATGGAACATCTGCGTCAAGCGGAACAGGCCAACCGCGACGTGAAGAAACAGGTGGAATATGCGCTGTCGCACATGTGGGAAACCTACCACAACAAGGGCATGGAATTGCTCGGGTGGGGCAAGGGCGACCGCGCCGAAGAGATGTTCATTAATTCCATCAAGGCAAAAACTAACTATGCGCCACCGCATTATCAGTTGGCTTCAATGGATTATGAGTCAGGGTTTTACTACAAAGTATTGGATACTTGCGCCCGCATTGTGACTGATATGAATCCCGATTCCGACACGCGCTACAACACCATCAAATTGGCAGAGCGCGTCATCTATATTTTTATCGATTCGGTGAGTCAATTTATTGATAACAAGGATGTTGATAACGGCTTCCGCATGCTCTCAGTTTGCAAAGACTATTGCAAGCGCATCAAGGGAATCCGACGGTTCGAAGAGTTTGACAAACTGTCGGCACAACTCTATGGCACCATTCACGCAAAACTCATCGCGGAAGCGCAGACATGCTATGATGCCAAAGACTTGAAACAGAGCACATTGCTCGCCGATTCGGCCGCTAATTTGCGCGCAGAGTATCCGACTTTCGACATTGATGCTAAAGCAGAGAGTAAATTGCTGAACGACTTGTATTTGGCATGGATTGCGTACGGAAAATCGGTGTCGATGGATAAGCCCGACGAAGCGCTTTTCGCCTTCGATCAGGCAACCCACATCTGCCGAAAGCACACTGCAGTCAGTTGCTCTGCTGAACTTGAGAAACTGGCGTTCGACAGCCGTACGCACAAGTATATGCGGATGTTGGAAGAAGCGAAATCGTCGCTCGACGATGGTTATCCCGACTCTGCTCTTGAGCAACTCGACGAAGCCGAAAAATACCGCCAAACGTGGGATTTGAAGAAAATTGCGTTGGCTGATGAGTTGCGCACCGAAGCCTATCAGCAGAAATACGACGGCTTGATGGCTGAAGGCGACAATGCTCTGGCCCGAAAGCAGCCGCGCGAAGCGTTGGCTTTCTATGCTGCGGCACTGGCAATCAACAAGGAACAGCCCATTACGGCCGATACCGCCTGGACAACCAAAAACCGCAACGCATCAATAATGTATGTCGTAAATCTTTGTAGTTTAGGCATTTCGTATGTTGAGATGTTCCAAATGGGCAAGGCAGGACAGCAGTATCAGAAAGCGCTGGCTGTGGCCGAAGACGCCAAAATCACTAAAGTTGCTGAAGTTCAGACCGCTTTGGCTGACCTTTCGGCGGCCTTGAGCGACGGCGAGTGCAGTCAGGCTTGGTTCGACTACAATGTGCAAGTAGGTGCCGCTGAACGACTTATCAAGCAGAAAGAGTTCATCAAGGCGCGCACGTCGCTGTCGAAGGCGGCGGGCATTGCTCGTGCCAACTACAAGTGCAACCTGACCGATTCGGTTGTGCAAGAGCGATCGAAAGACATCGAAACCATCTGCGAGTACGAAAAGATGGTCAACTCGGTGCAGCCTATGCTTGAGCAGAAAGAGTTTGCAAAGGCTCTCGAGACCTATGTGGCCGCCACCGAGTTCTTTACCGACAGTTGCAACAACAAATTCGGAATCCGTCACAAGGCAGTTTACGATTATGTTTTTGAAAATCAATATGGTGGACTGGTTGACGCGGCTGTTGTTTACTATGCCGAAATCAACGAACTGAAGAAATCGCTCAACCTGCTCAACGAGTTGAACCGTCGCTATTATGAGTCGATGTGGACCCGCGAGAGTCAGGAAAAACTGGGCATTGAACTGGCCCGCCGCGATTTCCGCGAGCATCCGTCGGCCGACCCGAAGGTGAAAGTTCTCGACTACACCCGCGGCGACAAGTGGTACAACGGCCTGCGCAAAGCCTATCAGCAAGAGTGGATTGACAATTCGGTTGAGAATTTGCGGGATAAATAGGCGTGATTGGCGGCTAGATAATTGAGTGTCAATCGATTATCCCTCCACCAATCATGTCGTCATCTTGGTAAAACACCACTGACTGGCCAGGCGAGACAGACTCCACTGGTTCGCTGAATTCCACAACAATCTTATCACCTGCGGCCACAACGGTTGCAGGCACCCCTTTGCTTCGGTAGCGGACGCGTGCGATTACTTCGATAGGTGTTTGCGGAGCCTCAATTTTCGTGAAATTATAGTCAGATGCAGTGAGACGAGTGCTCAACAGGTCGTCGCGAGTGCCGAGAGTTACGGTGTTGCTGGCGGCGTCGATGCGCGAAACGTACATTGGCTGCCCCAATGCGATTTCGAGCCCCTTGCGCTGCCCGATGGTATAGTTCGGGTAGCCTTTGTGCTGGCCTAAAACTCGTCCGTCAGGGCTGACAAAGTTGCCTGGGCCGACAGCAGAATATTCTGGCGAATTTTGCTGCAGGAAATTGCGGTAGTCGTTGTCGGGAACAAAGCAAATCTCTTGTGATTCACGCTTTTGCGACAGTTTGGTGTAGCCTCGGTCGGCAGCCATCTGGCGCACCTGCTGCTTGGTGAATCCGCCCAGCGGAAAGAGCGTGCGGGCAAGGTTCTGGGGTGTTAGTTGCCAGAGAAAATACGACTGGTCTTTGGTGGTGTCGATGCCCTTACTGATGAAGTGCCGTCCTTCAAGGCAGCCGATGCGTGCGTAGTGGCCCGTGGCAATAAACTCGCAGTTGAGTTTGTCGGCCAGGTCGAGCAGCGCGCCCCATTTGATGTATTTGTTGCAGACCACGCACGGGTTGGGCGTGCGGCCTTTCATGTATTCGCTGATGAAATTGCTGATAACCGTTTGGCGGAACAGTTCGCGGATGTCGAGAATCTGGTGGTTGAATCCCAAACTGTTGGCAATGTGTTTGGCTTCGAATATTGAATCAACTGAGCAACAGCCAGTTTCGCGTTCCATGCAGGCTTTCGAGATACTGTCCCACGAGCGGAATGTCACACCTTCAAGTTCATAGCCTTGTTCGGTGAGCAGGATGGCGGCCATTGTGCTGTCAATTCCGCCGCTCATAGCCATCAGTACTCTGCCTTTACTCATGATTGTCAACGCATTAGCCAGGTTGGATCGTTCATGTGCTCCGCAGGGTCTTCCCACTCGTCTTTGTGGCTTTCCATCTCGTTGATGGTGCGGTTCTGCTCATCGGCAAGTTCCTTGCAGTAACCGTGCTTATACACATATTGTTTTACGTAGTTGCCGTGCTCGTCGAATTGCAGCCATGAGCCTTCCATCAGGTCGTTCACATACTTGCCTTTTTTCTGGAGTTTGCCGTTGGCGTAATACACTTTGCCTTCGCCGTTGAGTTTGCCGTGTTCGTAGTTCACATCAAACATCATGGCCCCCGTCACATAGTATTTGCGCCATGGACCGTGCTTTTCGCCGTCTTTCCACGTTACCTCCTCAATTTTCTTGCGTTCCGATGTGTATTGAATGAACAGCCCGTCCTTCACACCTTTTTTATATGATTCCTGAAGGTAGAGGATTCCGTTGTCGGCATAGTATAGCCAGATGCTGTCCTTTTCATGTCCGATGTATTTGCCTGTGGCACTGATTTTTCCACTGCGATGGAAGAATTTCGCATCGGCCTTCGAACCATCGTTGCTATAGTTCAGAATGGCGTTCAGGTTGCCATAAGAGTCATATTTCTTGAATTCGCCAATTGGCTGCCCATCAACAAAATAGGCTTCGTATCTTGTCTTTCCGTTTTGATATTTCGCAATCCAGTGACCTTGTTTCAAGCCGTTGATATCGGTATAATTAAGTATGGTGTCGGTTTCCTGAACGGCATTTTGGGCGCTAGCCGACATCGAAAGCAGCAAAAAAGCCGCCAATATTGTTCTGCGTTTGAGCATATCGCTTGTGTTTTTCGGCTGTAAAGGTAGCATTTTAAGAAAAGTTTGACTGTTTCCTTTGGTGCAAAAATGCATGTCGCCCCCAGTTTTTTGGACCGAAAAAATTATTTTCAGAAAAAATGACAAAAAGGTTGTTTACAATATTCTATTTCATATATTTGCCAAACCAAAAATTTAATTTGTTGATTATAAAATATTTTTGTTATGACAAAAGCAGAATTAGTAAACGAGATCTCAAAGAGCACAGGAATTGAGAAAGTAACAGTGTTGAAAGCAGTTGAGGCTTTTATGGACAGCGTAAAGAACTCACTGGTAAGTGGTAACAATGTTTATTTGAGAGGTTTCGGTACCTTCGCTACAAAGAAAAGAGCAAAGAAGACCGCCCGCAACATCACAAAGAACACTACTATCGTTGTTCCAGAGCACTACATTCCTTCTTTCAAACCAACTGCAGAGTTTGTTGCGAAGGTTAAGGCTAATGTTAAAAAGTAATTTTTATCTGCCTAATGTACGGGGACGCAATTGCGTCCCCTTTTTTTTGCCCTATAGTGATGTCTATATATTATAGGTGTTGGGTACTCACTACATATTTTTTTGAGAGGATGTAAAGAGAGTTGTTCTAATCGTGTTTTGCCCATTTCATGTCCAAATCTCCGAATTTGCGCTGTTTGTAGTTCTGAATTTTCGAATTTTTCGAGTGCGAAAGCGGTATTATTGGAGCCTTTTTGAAGATGCGGATGCCATAAAACATTGTTGTTCATTCGTTTTGTCTTCGCGTGAAATATTTTCAAAAAATCTCACAACACCCCTTGCTAGTAAATAATCTTTCTCTACTTTTGCACCCGCTTTCGAAAGGGAGCAGGTTCTTAAAAGCGGATTGGGGAAATCGGGAGACAGAATGGAGGTTGAGAGGACAAACAAACCCCGGTTCGAAAAAAGATGAAAAAAGTTCTTGGAGGGAACGGAAAACGCATTACATTTGCAGTCCGTTTCCGCGAGGAAAACCGATAAGGCGAAAGCCGAAAGTTCTATGACATTATGAGCACAAAAGAGAGGTAAGAAAGAAAGCACCTAGATTCAATTCAAGAGACGACGGGGTCGGACAATTTATTTGAAGATTTTAATTAGAATGAAGAGTTTGATCCTGGCTCAGGATGAACGCTAGCGGCA
>JAEEPS010000018.1 GCA_016284875.1 Salinivirgaceae bacterium
ACATCCACATATTTGTTCATATTGTCCTGCAATTTGTTGTGATAATTAGCCGCCGACAAAACCTCCATCGCCATACTTATCAGGCGTGTGGAATCGAGCGAACGGGCGTGAGAGGCGAGTTGTGCGAGGAATTTTTCGCGGTCGTTGCCGTGCGGAGTCTCATTGGCGATGGACCAAATGATGACGTTGGCGCGGTTTTGGTCGCGGAGAATCATATCTGTGAGTTGACGCTTGGCGTTGATAAGCGTGCCGGGGTTGCGCCAATCAATCGTCCAATACACCGGAATCTCCGACCATACCAAAATGCCCATTTTTTCAGCCTCGCGCACCATATATTCGTTGTGGGGATAATGCGCCAACCGCACAAAATTGCAGCCCAATTCTTTCGCCATCGAGAGCAATTTTTTTGCGTCTTCGGGACTGTTTGCACGACCGCCGCCATTGGTCTTTTCCTCGTGGATAGAGATGCCGCGCAGGAAAATCGGCTTGCCGTTCAGGAGGATTTTTTTGCCTTGGGTTTCGATTGTGCGGAATCCGATTTGGTCTTTCAGGATTGATGCGCCGAGTTTGAGTTCCACGTTGTAGAGTTTGGGATTTTCGGGCGACCAAAGTGTCAGGTTTTTGACGTTAATTGCGCCCTCTATCACGCCGTTCCTGTTGGACGTAAACGACTGACGGATTTTGAGTTCGGGGATTGAGATTTCCACCGTTTTTCCGGCGGATTTCGTGTTGAGGTTTACGCTGAAAAACACTTGGTTTTTGTTGGATTTGTCGAGGTCAAAATTGTAATTTTGGATGTAAACCTCGTCGGTCTCCACGAGAAAAACATCGCGTGTAATGCCGCCATAATTCCACCAATCGAAAATTTGCGTCGGCACGTTTTCCTTTTTGCGCTTGTTGTCAACTTTCACAATTACAACGTTTTCGCCGTCCTTGATTAAGTCGGTAACGTCATAATTGAACGCCGTAAAACCGCCTTCGTGAATGCCGAGAATTTTGCCATTAAGATAAGCAATAGCCTCATAATTCACCGCGCCAAAATAGAGTAGGGCGCGTTTGCCGGGCTTTTGGGTGTAGTTGAACGACTTCTTGAACCACACCGTGCCCTCATAGAAAAACAGGCGGTCGTTCTTGGTGTTCCAATCGGACGGAATCTGCATTGTTGCAGCCTTGTCGAAGTCGTATTCAATCAAATCTTCGGGGCGTTGCGGCTTGGCGTTGAGGAAGAAACCCCACGGCGTCGGGTTCATTCGGTAGTCATAATAACCCTCCTCCTGAACGTCCACGATGTAGTGCCAATCGCCGTTGAGCGAGATTCTGTCGCGGTTAAGGACATTGCCAATCTGCGGGATTTCCTGAGCGACAACTGACGAAATGACCGACGCGCATATAAGGCACGACGATAAAAGTTGTTTTATCATAAAAATAAAATTTATAATTAATTAGTAATCAATAAAATCAAAACAAACTCAACTGTTCGCCACTACCTTTGGGTGGAACGGGCGGCTTTGTGTCGGCAGATTTTTCTTCTTGTAGTTCTGTAGTTTTCGGCGCGTTGTCACCATCATCAGCAATCATCTGCAGGAACTCCGCCTCGGTGATGATTGGAATGCCCAACTCGCGCGCCTTAGCAAGTTTGTTGGGGCCAATATTCTCACCAGCAATTAAATAATCGGTTTTCGATGACACCGATGTAACAGGCTTGCCGCCGTGTTCTTCAATCGCCTTGTTAATCTCGTCGCGGCTGAAATGCTCGAGTTTGCCGCTTGCAATAATGGTCAGCCCCGCAAGTTTGGCGCTTTTGGCTTCCTGACGCTTCATCTCGAACTGCAGTCCGTAGCCAATCAACCGATTGACAAACAGACGGTTGCCGTCTTCTGCAAAATAGTCGATAATGCTTTGCGCAATTTTGTCGCCAATCTCGTCGGTGGTTTTCAGTTCGTCGAACGAAGCCTGCATCAGGTTTTGGATTGAGCCGAACTGACGCGCCAGAATCTTGGCCACTGTGGCGCCCACAAAGCGGATTCCGATGGCGAACAGCACCTGCTCAAACGGTATCTGCTTCGACTGCTCAATGCCGTTCACAATGTTGGTTGCCCACACTCGGCCGTCTTTTTTGAGCGGCAGCAAACGGCTGACAGTCAAATCGTAAAGGTCGGCGGCATTGGTTATCAGGCCGTTCGATACAAGCATATCAATGGTTTCCTCGCCCAACGTGTCGATATTCATTGCCTTGCGGCTGACAAAGTGCGTGATGCGGCCGCGCACCTGCGGCGGGCAAGCCGAATCGTTGGGGCAATACCAGGCGGCCTCGCCCTCGTTGCGAACAAGCCGTGTGCCGCACTCGGGGCAGCATTCGATGAACTCGACGGGCGCGGCATCGGATTGGCGCAAATCGGTGTTCACACCAACAATCTTGGGAATGATCTCGCCGCCCTTCTCCACCATCACGGTGTCACCGACGTGCAAGTCGTGTTGTTTGATGATGTCGGCATTGTGCAGCGTTGCACGCTTGACGGTGGTTCCTGCAAGTTGCACAGGCTCAAGGTTGGCCACAGGCGTGACGGCACCCGTGCGCCCCACTTGGAACGACACCGACAGAAGTTTGGTCTGCACCTGCTCAGCCTTGAACTTGTAGGCGATGGCCCAACGCGGCGTCTTGGCGGTGTTGCCCAACTCAAGTTGGTCGCTGATGCTGTCAACTTTGATTACGATTCCATCGATATCGAACGGCAGATTGTGACGCTCTGTGTCCCAATGGTTTATGAAGGCGAGAATGTCGTCAATCGACGAGCATTCCGCAACAAAAGTCGGCACTTTGAAGCCCCAACTGCGGCAGCACTCCATATTCTGAAGGTGTGAATTTGTGGGCAGTTGGGCGGCAAACAGGAAATAGAGCCAACAATCGAGTTGGCGTTTGGCGGCCTGCGCCGAATTCTGCATTTTGAGCGAGCCTGCAGCCGCATTGCGCGGATTAGCAAACGGTGGTTCGCCCGAAGCCTCGCGCTCCTCGTTCAGTTTGTCGAACACGGCACGCGGCATCAGCACTTCGCCACGGATTTCGAATAAGTCGGGATAGTTGCCTTCGGGCAGCCGCAGCGGCACCGATTTGATGGTTCGTACGTTGGCCGTCACATCGTCGCCTTTCTCGCCATCGCCGCGCGTTACGGCGTGTACAAGCCGTCCGTGCTCGTAGGTCAGACTGATTGAAGCACCATCGTATTTCAGTTCGCAGATGTATTTCACACTGTGGCCCAATGCTTTACGCACCCGTTCATCGAACTCAATGATTTCCTCTTTGTTATAAGTGTTGCCCAACGAGAGCATCGGAAATCGGTGATAAACCTGCTGAAAATTCTGATTGATGTCATTACCCACGCGCTGACTTGGGCTGTCGGGGTCGAAGCGGTCAGGATTGGCCTTCTCGAGCGCCATCAGTTCGTTCATCATCTGGTCGTACTGATAATCGTCGATTTCAGGCTCGGCCTTTACGTAGTATAAATAGTTGTGCCGATTCAGTTCGGCGCGCAAAAAATCCAATCTGTCCATAAAACTTGTTTGGTGAATCGGTGAACTGGCTAATCGGTTAATCGACTGTCTTTCAATTATCCGATTCACCGATTCAACAGTTCAACATAAAAATCAATCCATCAATTCATTATCATTCGCAGCGTGTTTGTGATGCATGTATTTGTCGCACTCGGCAAGCAGTTCGCCTTGGTCGATTGGCTTCTCGAGCAGGCGGTGAATACCGATTTTCTTGCAGCGCTCGGCCACCTCAGGAATGGCGTAAGCCGTTTGTGCAATGATGTCAGCGTTGCGGTCGTACTCAAGAATCTGCTCCGAAGCGTCGAGACCGTTCATCTCGGGCATCCGCACGTCCATCAGCACCATATCAATGTCGGGGTTGTCCTTGTATTGCTGAATGGCCTCAATTCCGTTCTTGGCGCGAATCACCTTCACCTTGGTGCGCAGCATCAAACCTTGAAGCAGAATGAAGTTAAGTTCTTCATCTTCAGCAATAAGAATGGTGTGTCCACTCCAGTCGGGAATCTCGTGAATGTTGTTTTTCGAGTCGTAAATGATTGTCGACATGCTTTCGTCGTGTTCGTAAGGAATGTAGAAGATGAAGTTCGGATGGCCCGAGTTGATATTCTCAACCCACATTTTTCCGCCCATCATGGTAATCACCCTCTGCGCGATGATGATTGAAATGCCGTACGACTCCTCAATCTGCGACAGCGAAACATCGCTGCCTTCGTGCTCGTTGGCGTATGCCTCAAGTTCCTCGTGCGTGATGTCGCCCGTATCGGTATTGACAAAGAAGAACACCTTGTCGGCGGCTGTTCGGTAGCCGAAGTAAATGCAGTCAGTATCAGCAAATTTGATGAATGTTGTGAGCATGTTTTTCAGAATCTGCTTCAGACGGAACGAGTCGGAGTGGACAATGATGTCATCTTCAATGGTGTCGATGAGCAGCGAGATAATCATGTTGTCCTTGTTGAGTTGCATCTTCTTGCTGTTGGCCAGATTATAGACATCGGCAACCACCGAGTTGAGGTTGAAGTCGGAGTATTTAATCTGAATGAATCCGCCCTCAATCTTCGAGTAGTCAACCATATCGTTCACAAGGTCAATGAGTTGGTTGCCGTTCGACTGAATCATCTCGATAATCTCAATGCGCTGGTCGTAGGTCAGGTCACTGTCGGCCAGGAGGTCGCTGTATTCGATGATTGTTTTAATAGGTATACGGATGTCGTGTCCGAGGTTGGCCATGAACGACGATTTGAGGCGGTCCGACTCCTGAAGTTTGTCGTTGGCGTTCTTCACCTGTTTCATGAATCGCTCAATGTCGGTGATGTCGCGTGTGTAGCCCAAAATGCCGAATATCCGCCCGTCGGTGGTTGCGAGTGGCATCTTGATGTTGTCGAATTTATGGTCGACGCACTGCGAGTCGGTGTGCCAACTCTGCTCAGTCCACAATTCGCCCGATTTAAGCACATAGTTGTCCGTGGCAATATGGTATTCCGACATTTTTTTGCCGAACAGTTCGATGTCGTTTTTCCCGACGATATTCTCTCTCGGCATCTGGGTGTAGTCGCAGAAAGCCTTGTTCACTTGCAGATATGTGCCTTCAATCGATTTTAGATAGATGATGTCGGACGAAGCGTCGATGATTTCCTGAACCATGGCCTCGGGCAACATGTTGTGATAGAACAGATTGGTGTTGAACACTGGCGAAATCACTGCCGTGATGACAAACACTTCGGGCTGGTTGTCGTACTTGAACGGGTGCTTGATGGTCCAGCACGAGGCGTTGAAATACTTCGATTTGTATTCAATGGTGTTCAGAACCGCGTTGACTTGACCTTCAAAAATCTGCTTCTCAGTGTTCAGAATCGTTTCCGTTGTCTGCTCGTCGAAAATGTCAGCCCATTTTATGCCGTCTTTCGGAAGTTCGTCAATCTGTGCCACACCATGCAGGAAGGCGCGGCTTGCCCGTACAATTATTCCGTCCTTGTTGCTGATGGCGAACCAGAATGGTGCGCTCTCCATTAATGTCTGCAAAAGCGCGTTGCCCGATGGCATTACGAGCGGCGACAGCGGATTGTGAATCATTGTGTCAATCTGCTCACGTGCCGAAACCTCCACCTCGTCATAGAGTGTGCGAATCCATAAATACATGCACAAAACGGTCACGATCAGAAGGATGACGAAAAACAAAATCCACCTTGGCACCATATAGTGAATGCGTGAAGTGTCGTGCAGCCATCGCTCGCTTATCGATTCAAATTTGCCATCCTTGAGCATGTTCTGCAGCGTCACGCTCACCGTGCTGTCAAGTTTTTTTGACTCTTTTTTGACGGCAAAAGCCAAGGGTTTGACAATATAAGGTGTCGGCAGAAAATCGATGTTGTTGTATCGGTTTTCTGACAGCACAGGCATGACCGCCGAAAGGGGCAGCACGGCGCAGTCGTTGTAACCATTGGAGAGTATGCTCAGAGCCTCCTCAACTGAAGTTACGTTCAGAATGTGTGAGGTGCGGTGGCGGTATAGTGCCTCAAACGGATAGTCGTTGCGCACAATGATGACCTTCTTGTCCGACAGGCTGAAAATGGATTCAATGGGTTCGCCGCGGCGGAAGCAGACCACATAGTTTATCTGCAAAGGCAATTCGTATTTGGCGTATCCTTCGGGAGCGGGTTCGTCGGCTGGGCAGCAGATGATGTCGGGCGCGAAGTTGTCGTCGCACGATTCGCAAGTGAGCGTGTAGTAACTCATTTCGTATTTGCCGCCCAGCATGTTGGTCAGCACTTCGGGTAGCACGCCAGTGTTGCCATCTTCCGAATCGAAATAGTATGGATATACGTTTATCTGAGAATATACAACAAGACTGTCGGCTGCAGAGGCTGACATGAAGCACAGCATTGACAGCATAGTGAATAACTTACGTAGATTCATATCAATCGACATTTAGTAAAACCTATCACGGTTGGCCCGAAGGCAAACCAATTTCAAATTTAACATAAATTCTGTAAAGGTTGAACAGTGGAATGCGGATTTTGCTTTCAACAAAGGCGAATCCGCAAGTTTTTGAAACTATTGCCGCCATTCGCATTGCGCGGAATGAAAAGTGTGTGTGAAAAATAAATCATTGGTGAATTTTTTATGGCAAAAACCTTTGAGACTGCAATTTTTTTTAACTTCGCGCTGTTAAAAATATCATAGTTTTGAAGTACACACATTTTACCTCGGATTTATATAATGCAGACGCTTTAGTGGCTCGTTTCGCGCTAAACGGCAAACCCACAGAATATCATGTCATGTTTCAGGTCACACGCCGTAATATGTCGTTTGCAGAGCAGTTAAATCATATTCAGGGAGCATTCAAAGAGTTCAACACCACGCGCATAACATCGGCCAAGCCTGTTTTTGTGCGTTATTTCCTCAGCGACGCTCATAATCAGATTGAATTGCTGCAGAAATCGCTAAACAACACGCCTTGTGCGGTATCCATTGTGGAGCAGGCGCCGCTCAACGGGGCAAAGGTCGCAATATGGTGTATTTTCCAGACTGATGTCGAGATTGAATCGTCGCACGACGCATTCATTGTCAAGCACAACGGATATTCACATATCTGGAACACTTATCTTCACAGTTCGCAAGGAACAACTGAGGAGCAGACCCGAAAACTGTTCTCCGACTATATTGAGGTGTTGCGGAAACACAATGTGTCGCTTGCCGATAATTGCATGCGCACATGGTTGTTTGTTCAAAACATCGACACCAATTACGGCGGAGTTGTGAAAGCCCGTCGTGAATTCTTTGAGAAAGAAGGACTTAAGAGCGATACTCACTATATTGCAAGCACAGGTATCGGTGGCCGTCATGCCGACCCGAAATGCACGGTCATTCTTGACGCATACGCGCTTAAAGGTTTTAAACCTGAGCAGATACAGTATTTGATGGCCAAAGACAACTTGAATCGTACATCAGAATACGGCGTTACATTCGAGCGTGGCACAACCGTTCATTATGGCGATCGTAATCATGTGATTATCAGCGGAACGGCAAGCATCAATAACAAGGGAGAAGTGGTTTATCAGGGAGATGTCAACAAGCAGGCCGACCGCATGCTCGAGAATGTTGAGGCATTGCTGACTGAGGGTGGCGCCACGTTGTCCGACTTGGCATCGGTAGTCATCTATCTGCGCGACTATGCTGATTATGCCACCATTAAGGCCTGGGCTGATTACCGTCTGCCCGATGTTCCAAAAATCTTTGTGCAGGCAGCCGTTTGCCGCCACGATTGGCTCATCGAGATGGAGTGCACGGCGATAGTGGAAAGCAACAACAGCGATTTTTCAGATTTTTAAGTTAATGATAGCGATCAGGAAGAAAGGCTTGAGAGTGATTCTTGAGCCTTTTTATTTTTTATTCCTTTTTTCGCTATTATTTTGATGCTCCTATTCAAAAGACTTTTCTTTGCAGCCTGAATGATTACATGGCACAACATAAAGAGTTATCTGTGCTGGCAGTTACGGGCACGCGACCGTCAGGGGCACAGGGTTCATTCGCCGTTTCTTTTTTCGCTCATAACCAACGGGTTGCATAGTCCGTTGGAAGCGGAGTGGGTCCAGACGGTTGAGCAGCGCCGCCGTCAGTTGCTGACCGATAGGAGCGAGGTGGCCGTAACCGATTATGGTTCGGGGAGCAGTTTCGGTAATGGCCGCCGCCGTGTGTGCGACATTGCACGCCACAGTTCCACATCGCCCCGCGATGGGCGTCTGCTCTGCAATCTGGCTTCAGCCGTGCACAGCGCCAATATTCTGGAGTTGGGCACAAATTTAGGCATCGGTTCGCTCTATCTGGTACATTCAGCCAATTGTAGCAGGCTTGTAACCATTGAGGGTTGTCCAAATCTGTCGAAAATGGCCGCCGATGGGTTTAATTTGCTTGGAGTCAATAATATAACGCTTATAAATGCTGAATTTTCCGATGCTCTGCCTAAAGCGCTGGAGAGTTTGCCGTCGCTCGATTTTGTATTTATCGATGGCAACCACCGTGGCGAGCCTACTCTCAACTATTTCAGCCAATGTCTGCCGTTTGTGACAAACGATTCCGTGATCGTAATCGACGACATCCATAAAAACGCTGATATGGAGCGTGCTTGGAGCGAAATTGTTGAAAATGAGCAGGTAACGCTATCGCTCGATTTTTATACAATGGGAGCCGTCTTTTTCCGCCGCCAATTGTCGCGTCAAACCATCGCTCTGCGCTATTAAGGCTCCAATGCGGCCGTTTTGTTAGTGTTAAAATATTGGCAATCATTCGATTGTGTTGTGAATACATTTTTTTTGCGCATAACGACACACAATGAAATTTTTTTTCATATTTGCGCAAATTTTTAAAAACCTATAATTATGTACTGGACACTTGAATTGGCATCGAAACTGGAGGACGCTCCATGGCCTGCAACAAAGGAAGAATTGATTGATTACGCAATCCGTTCTGGTGCTCCAATGGAAGTTGTTGAGAACTTGCAAGAGATGGAAGATGATGGCGATGTTTATGACAGCATCGAGGACATCTGGCCCGACTATCCAAGCAAGGAGGACTTCTTCTTCAATGAAGACGAATATTGATTATCAGTTTGTTGCGAGCATAACAAACTTGTAAGAGACAAGCAACATGGCTAATCATTCCCGATTCCCTTGTTGCTTTTTTTATTGCTAAAACCATCCAACACCCAACACCTAATCTCTAATGTCCAGTGCCTAATGCCTAGTGCCTAGTGCCTTAAACTAACCACCATTCTATGCTCTTTCCGTCCGTTGCTGTCAGTAACACAGACAATGTGAATGCCGCTCTTTAACAGGTTTGCGTCTATGGTTGCGGTGTTGCCCGAGCAAGCGGTTTGCATTTCCAGAATGCCCGAGGCACTGTAGATGCTGACATTGGCAATACCGTTTGCACTTTCGATGTATAGTGTTGATTCAAAGGCTGTTGGATATACTTTAAGCCACTGCGCGGCAGCGTCGGTGATGGAAACTTCAGGCTGTTTTTCAACCCGATACAGTTCAATGGCCTTGTCAGCGGCTTTGTTGAGTTCATGCATGTTTTCGCCCGCCAGAATTGCAAACCGCAGGCTGATGGTGTCGTTTGGTTTGAGTACCTGATTGTTGCATGTCAGCATTAGAGCCAGATCGGTGTTGCTGCTGGTCGAGGAGGGGCGTGACGAGTTCATGGCCTCCCATTTCTGATCGTTGCTGAAGCCATCTTTTATGTCGATGCTGTTGCTGTGCTGATTGTCGATTTCAAAAACGTAGGGCACGGCGTTTCCGCTGTCAAGCAGGCAGATGGCGCCATAAAGGCCAATATCGCCGGTGTTGTAGATATAGAGCATTTTACGCTCCGGGTCGTAGTCGGCGCAGTTTGTCAGGCTGTTCACAACGTCCCAGTCGAAATAAAGTCCGGCGCAGACATTGTCGAATTCTTCGCTTCGCGAATTGATGATTTTGTAGTCGCAGATAAAGCCTGTTGGCAGGTTGCGGCTGTCGAAGATGAAGTCCTGCTCAACGCTTATTCCGCTGATTGCCTTTGGTTTGATTGTTGAACGGATATGGCTCGTGCTGCCGTTGGTTGTGATTTCTGGTTTGCTGACGGCTGCAAATTCGTTGTCGGTCTGGAACGCGCTTGCTATTTTCGATTTGTCTAGAGCCATAATCAGCGCGCCGTCGCTAACTAAATTGTAGCAGTTCTGATAGATGAATCCGTTGCCCCATTGAGCGTCGTAGTCATAGATTCCGATTTTTCCGTTGTCGGCGATTGTGGTTTGCATTTCGCCCCATGCAATGTCTTTAAATGTCGGATTGACAATGAGTTCGACGTTCTGCCATGCTGAATATCCGTCGGATTCGAATTGGAATCTGAAAACCACAAGGCGGTTCTCGGAAACGGTGTCGGACAAAGTGGCGGTAAACAGCAGGTTGCTGACGTCGCCCATTGGCCCAATGGAGTCGGTTTGCCAAACGCCGTTGCCAATGGTTGCGTTGCCGTCGGGCGATTCGAGCCTGATGGTGACATTGCGGGCTGTTTGCAGATAGTTCCGCACGTCAATGCCCACCGTTATTTTTGCTCCAGGTGTAAAATCGCCGCCTTCGGCTGTGAATTTGCAGTTGGTTATCCGCAACGACGGCGATGTGCTGTCAGTCAATGCTTTAAGAATGTTTATGCGGCCCGAGCCCAGCTGTCCTGCGTAAGGCACGTTTTCGGGAATGGTGTCGATGTTGTCGGCGGTAACACGCAGCAGTTCACCAATTTGAGTGGCTGTCATATCTTTATGGACTGCCCACACAAGAGCGGCGGCTCCAGCCACCAACGGAGCGGCGAACGATGTGCCGTTGGCGTATTGGTATTTGTCGCCGTACCATGTTGTGTAGTCGCTTTGTCCAGGTGCCGACAGGTCAACGCGGCTGTTGTAGGTTGAGTTGTTCCACTTCACATCGGCCGAGTTGGTGGCGGCAACGCTTATCACTCCGTCGCTTGAAGCAGGGTAGTAGCGCACGTTGGTGCCAGTGTTCCCTGCGGCGCCAATTACCAGACAGCCACGGCTTTGCGCGTATTTAATCACATCGTCGCAAAGCAGATTCTTCGACGGGCTGCCCCATGAGCAGTTGATTATTTTGCAGCCATGGTCGGCAGCATAAACAATGCCCTCGTAGCAGGCAATTAGGGAGCCTTTCTCGTCGTCGGCCACCTTGATAGGCAGAAATTTGGTGTTGTAACCCACGCCAGCCACGCCGATGCCATTGTTGGTGACGGCGGCGGCAATTCCCGCCACAGCCGTTCCGTGGTGGCTGACCGAACTGACGGGGTTGTTGTCGTTGCAGGCCAAATCCCAGCCTCGGTAGTTGTCCACATAGCCGTCCATGTCGTCGTCAATGCCGTTGATTGGGTCGGCATAGTTTATTTTTATATTGTCGGCCAGGTCGGCATGATAGATGTCAACGCCAGTGTCGATGATTCCAATGACGATGTTGGTGTCGCCGTGAGTCAGATCAAAAGCCTCGAGCGCGTGCGTTATCTCCAGAAAATATTGTGAAGCAAGCGACGGATCGTTCGGTGATTCAAGCAGTTCGGGAATCCAGTATGGTTGCGCGTATTCAACGTTTTCGCTTTGCGCCAGTTTGCGCGCCATCTCCATCGGGTTGGCATCGCCATCGTATTCAATGCGGAAAATTCTGCTCAATTCGGCCGACGGGCTGTCGGTTTTTCTCACGCTGAACATCCGCGTGTTTTTCCTGACTTGAGTTTTACATAAATATTCAAATTCGGAATTTCGGTCGGGTGCGGCTTTCGAGTTTTTGTATTTCACAATCACCGTATTTGGCACACACTGAGCCTTTTGCGCCAACAATTGCGCCACTGGCAGTATCAAGCAGAATAGAATTGCGGCAAGCCGTTTCATATTTGTACACGTTTAGAATCCAATTCAGATTGCAAGGTATTAAAACAATTGCAAATGAGTCATCACAGAGGGCAAACTGCACTTTTTTGTTGATTAAAGTTGATTTTCGTTGGTTGGATGATTGTTTTTATTGTAATTGCTATATATTTGTGTGACTAAAAATAAACATAATTACATGAATTGTATAATTATTGACGACGATTTACTGAGCCGTAAAGTGCTTGAAGGTTTGGTTGAAAAGGTTGATTCTCTGAACCTTGTGGGTTCGTATGAAGGGCCTGTTGAGGCATTCAAAGCCTTTGACCTTCCTGACCCAATTGATTTGATTTTCCTTGATATGGAGATGCCCGAGATGAATGGTCTCGATTTCATCAACACTCTTGATGAGCCTCCTATGATTATAATTGTCTCAGGACAAGAGAAATACGCCATCGAGTCGTATGAGTACGATGTGGTTGACTATCTGCTCAAACCAGTTGCACTCCAGCGATTCTTTAAGGCTGTGAACAAGGCGCAGGCTCATTATCAGGAGCGCGACAGCGTTTCGAAATATCCCGATGAAATCTTCATCAAGAAGAAAAACGCCACTCTGGTGCGTATCCGCTACGACGATATTCTTTGGGTTGAGGCTCTTGAAAACTACGTGACGGTGAACACCTTCAACGATAAGTTTACAATCCACTGCACAATGAAGACCATCGAAAACAAACTATCGATGTCGAAATTCAAACGCGTGCATCGCTCTTATATAGTGAATATCAGTCAGATAGATTATATTGAGGAAGGCAACGTTGTGGTGCGCACCGAGTCAGGGCCGAAGGTGATTCCAATCGGCAAATCGTATCGCGACATGCTCATGGACGATTTGAACATGATATCGAAATAAGATTCCAAACTTAAAAAAAGCCTGCTCTTGTAGGCTTTTTTTGTGCAATGTTTGCAGGCGTTTTGCGTTATGATTGTGCAATTATAAAATCGGAAGATGCGTCGGTTGGGGGTTATCGTTTTTCTTTTGGCGTCGGCAGTTGCGGCACGGGCGTCGGCAGTTGCTGACAGCACATTTTTCAGGCTTGAGGCGCAAATGGTTGATGTGGCTGCGGAGTTGGCGGCCACCCGCTATAAAGACGCCCTGCAGGATTCGCTCGAGGCGAAGTTAGGCGCGATGCTCGGCTCGGCCTTGAAAATGGAAAAATCATTCGAATATCCTTTCGACAGCCTTAAATCCAACGTCAGCATTGTGACTTCCAACGATGGCCGACTGCGCATTTTCACTTGGTTTTCGGTGGGCGATGCAGGCAACTATCACTATTCGGGTTTCATCCAGTACAACGACAAGTCGGCTCACCAGGTGCGTCTTTTCGAACTGAACGATTGCAGCGATAAGATGGAAAATATTGACAACCTGACTCTTACACCGCAGAATTGGTTTGGCATGATGTATTATGGCATTGTTGATGTCAAGTGCCGCGACGGAGTGGTTTACACCTTACTCGGGTGGGACGGTTGCGGGTTATACACAACTAAAAAGGCCATTGAGCCGCTCACATTCAACGACAAAGGCCAGCCTCGGTTTGGAAAAATGATGGTGAAAGTGGGGCGGAAGAAGAGCAAACGCCTTGTGTTTGAGTATAATAAGCGCGCCACGATGATGATTCAGTACGACAGCCAACTCGATATGATTGTGATGGACCATCTCAGCGTCTTGGGCGAACAGGATACTGACAATCCCATGTTTTTCAGCCCCGACATGTCGTACGACGGAATGAAATTTGAGGACGATATGTGGATTTATGTTCCGAAAATTGAATACAAACGGCCAAAACCGAAAAAAAACGGGGCGGCAAAGTCGAAGAATTAGTTTTTTCGCTGACATTTGCCAGCGATTTGTCTGTTGATGAAATAATTGAATACTAATGAAATACCGTTACCAAACCATTGGCACTTGCAGCCAGCAGATTGATTTTGAGATTGACGACAACAATGTTTTGAGCAACGTGCAGTTCTACGGCGGCTGCAACGGCAACCTGAAGGGCATAGGCCGTCTGGTTGAGGGAATGCCTGTGGCTGATGTTATCGGCCGACTTGAGGGCGTTCAGTGCGGAATGAAAAGCACCTCGTGCCCCGACCAACTGGCCACAGCGCTAAAGAAAGTGATGGCAAAACGCAACGCAAACGCCTGATTACAAGCGCTATGGATACACCGATGAGCAAAAACAGATTCCTGCTGTTCAATCTGCTCGCCTTTGCCATTGTCTGCGTATGGGGTACAACTTTTGTGTCAAGCAAGGTGCTTATTATCAATGGTTTGCGCCCAATCGACGCTTTTTTCTACCGTTTTTTGATAGCCTACATCTGCATCTGGGCAATTGCGCCGCGTAAGTTGTTATGCGACAACCTAAAAGATGAGTTGCTGGCAGTTGCGCTGGGTGTTACGGGCGGCTCGGCATATTTTATGGCCGAGAACACAGCCTTGCAGATTTCAACCGTCACCAATGTGTCGCTAATTGTTTGTACCACACCAATTCTGACGGCATTGCTTTTGAGCATAGGCAACCGCGACGAGCGGATGAACCGTCGGCAGATAATCGGTTCTCTGGTGGCGTTTGCAGGAATGGTGCTTGTGGTTCTGAATGGCAAATTTGCGCTGAAACTCTCGCCCGTGGGCGATTTGCTTGCATTTGTGGCCGCATGGGCATGGGCATTCTACTCACTCATTACCAAATTGTTAGCACCAAAATACAGCAATCTGTTTATAATCCGCAAGGTGTTTTTCTACGGCTTGCTCACGCTGGTGCCAGTGCTGCTTTTTTCTGGTCTGACTACCGACATTGCCATTTTCCGCAAGCCAGCAGTTTGGCTTAATCTGCTTTTTCTCGGCCTTGTGGCCTCATTGGTCTGCTATGTGCTTTGGAACCTTGTGATGAAGCGCATTGGGGTGGTAAAGGCATCTAACTATATATATTTCAATCCAGTTGTAGCCATAATCACCGCCTCAATTGTAATCGGCGAACGCATCACGCCGTTTGCTATGCTCGGCACGGCCATGATTCTGATTGGAATGTATCAGGTGGAAAAGATGCGTAAGTGACAAGTGGGGATATGACGCTGATAGATAGCGCTTTTTCAATAATGCCGAAGTTTATCTCTATCTACGTATATCTCTTAACAAGAATTTTGCTGATAAAAAATGGCGGTGTTTATCGTTTTTTTGTCAGTCATTGAATATATTTGAGAAAAATAGATTTCTATGGAATCCGAAAACACAGTGAAACTTCTGATGGGCGACGAGATGAAGTTGTCGTTCATTGAGAAAGAATATCTTCCCGAAGGTCAGGACGAATATTATTTGCGAAATCAACAGGTCACAAAGCCTGCTGGCGGCTGGCGCAATCTGCGTTCCGACGAGATTGAGCGCCTTGTGAAGAACAACAACAGTTGCGAGAACTGGGATAATTTCCTGGTTACCGACGAGTTCAACCCCAGGCAGATAAAAAACAACAAATTCTACGGCTTGGTGCGCATTGGCGAGGTTCGCGATGCCATGCTGCAATACCACGATTTGCGTCTGCGAGTGGGTATAACCAACAGTGTGATAACATCTTGCGATATAGGCAACAACGTGGCAATCCACGATGTTCACTATCTGTCGCATTATATTATAGGTGACAACTGCATCATCTTCAACATTCAGGAGATGTGCTGCACCAACCACGCAAAATTCGGCAATGGAATTGTGAAAGACGGTGAGCCTGAGGAAGTTCGCATCTGTCTCGACCTGATGAACGAGACTGGCTGCCGCAAGGTTTATCCGTTCGACGGAATGATAGCCGCCGATGCCTATTTGAGCGCTAAATTCATCGATGACAAGCCGTTGCAGGCCAAACTATCTTATCTGACACAGAACCGTTTCGACTCGCACCGCGGTTACTACGGAACCATCGGAACTGATTGTGTGATAAAGAATTCGGCCATCATCAAGGATGTGAAAGTGGGCGACAGTTGCTACATAAAAGGTGCAAGCAAACTGAAAAACGTGACCATCAACTCATCGCTCGAGGAGCCGTCGCAGATAGGCGAGGGCGTTGTTCTGGTGAACGGAATTGTGGGCTACGGATGCCACATTTTCTATTCGTGCATTGCTGTGCGTTTTGTGCTGGGCAACAACTCCAATCTGAAATACGGAGCACGTCTAATTCATTCATTCTTAGGCGATAACAGTACAATTTCGTGCTGCGAGGTGCTGAACAACCTCATCTTCCCAGCCCACGAGCAGCACCACAACAACTCGTTTCTGGTGGCCGCAGTGCTCAAAGGTCAGACCAACATCGCCGCTGGCGCCACAATGGGGTCGAACCACAACAGCCGCACCAACGACAACGAGATTGAGGCAGGCCGCGGATTCTGGCCAGGCTTGTGCTCGAGCGTCAAGCACTCGTGCAAGTTCGCATCGTTCACGTTGCTGAGCAAGGCCGACTATCCGACAGAAATGAATATTCCTCTGCCATTCTCACTCGTTAATAACAATGTGAGTCACAATGAGTTGGAGGTGATGCCCGCCTTCTGGTGGATGTATAATATGTATGCTTTGGCGCGCAACGCTTGGAAGTATCAGAAGCGCGACCTTCGCAAGCGCAAATTCCAGCATATCGAGTTCGACGCATACGCGCCCGACAGTATGGAGGAGGTCATTGCGGGTCGCAAACTGCTCGAGGTTTGGACCGCCAAAGCCTGGCTGCGCACGCAAAACAAGAACATCGACGGTCAGAGCGAGAAGGCTTTGCGCGAGGTGGGCAAAGGATTGCTTCGCGGCGACCGCAAAGAGGTTGATAATCTGCAGGTTTTCGGTGAGAATATGGAGAAGGGAAAACGCCGCGTCAGGATTTTGAAGGTGTACGATGCCTACAAATCATACGGCGATATGCTTGTGTATTACGCAGTTAAGAACGTGATGAAATATTTGCAGGACAATCCGCAGGCAACGTTCAGCACCATTGGCGGACTGATTCAGGGCCGTCGCGAGAAAGCCTGGTCGAACCTGGGCGGACAACTGATGCAGACATCTGATTTGGACCAACTGCGCGCCGACATCCGCAACGGAAAACTCGACTCGTGGGAGGCCATCCACAACCGCTACGATGAGATTTGGGAGCGCTACACTGTCGACAAACTGCGTCACGCTTACCAATCGCTTTGCTATCTGCTTGAAACAGAGACAATTACCGACGATATGTGGCGCGATGTGCTGAAACGCGCTGTCGGCATTCAGCAATACATCTGCGACCAGGTATATGTGACCCGCAAGAAAGACTACGACAACATCTACCGCAAGCAGACCTATCGCAACAGCGAGGAGATGATTGCCGCCATCGGACCGCTTGAGGAGAACAGTTTCATCAAGCAGGTTCGCAACGAAACTGATGATTTCAACAACAAAATAAATGAATTGTATAATCGATTTTAAATAAACCAGTTATGAACTTAACTAATAAAAAGTACGCCGACTACGCGTTGGTGCAAGAGATGATGGGTACGATTGACACCGTCAAGAAATTCGACCCGTCGGTAACAAAAAAACTGGCTGAGGAGGTGAAGAAATCGCAGCGCTTGTATCTGACAGGCGAGGGGTCGAGCCGCATTTTCCCAGCCAAAAACGCTATGCGCAAGGCCAAACGCTGGGGTATGGACATCAATGTTCAAACCGATGGTTCGCGCCAATCATACGAGTACGATTTGTCGAAATATACTGTTTGCTGCGCTTCGAACTCGGGCCGCACCAAAGAGGTGATTCTGTTGGCCAAAAAACTCACAGAATCAGGCAAAAAGGACGTTTTCGGCTTGACCGCCTGCCCCGACACAATGATTGAGAAGGCGTGCGTCAGCACTCATATTCTGAACTGCGGATGGGAACAGGCGGTGGCTGCCACAAAGAGCGTGGTTGAACAGGCATTGTATTATGAATCAATACTTTGGAACCTTAAAGGCGAAGACAAGACGGCTGAGTTGAAAAAACTGCCAGAATTGCTTGAGAAGGCTCTCACACTGCCAATTCCTGCCGGTGTGATTAACGCTGTGCGGCAAGCCGAAACAATCTATTTCTCGGGTTACAACGATGGCGTGGCAGAGGAGTTGACTCTGAAAACCAATGAGATAACCCGCCGCAAGTCGGATTTCCTTGAAGGAACATACGCTGTTCACGGCATTGAGGAGGTGATGAACCCGAACGATGTTGTGTTTGTGATTGACCCGATTGAGGAGGAGATTGAGAAATTCCATGAGGTTCTTCAGAAGGGTGTTGGCCTTAAGGTGATTGCCATTGCCGACCACGACACACCGTTCGAGACTATCAAAGTTCCTGCTGCTGGCGATTTTAAGCCTTACGTGATGCTGTGCGCTGGCTGGAATCTGTTGGTTGAGATTGGCATTGCCACAGGCATCAACCTTGACAAGCCTGAGCGCGCCCGCAAGGTTGGTAACGAGTTGATTGTTTGATAAATAATTTGTAATAATGATTGAAGCCTGCGGTTTTTAATCGCGGGCTTTTTTTTGTGAACGTGTGTTCTGAAAATGCCTTTTTGTCAGCCTGCGGCAGCGCTGTGTGCCAAAGTTGCCGAAAGTTGCGCGTGGCACAGTGTTTGACAACCTGAATGCGCGTAAAATTGAAATTCATAACTAAAAAACATAAAACTATGCAAACAGGTAAAATTGGTGTTACAAGTGAGAACATCTTCCCAGTAATCAAGAAGTTCCTTTATTCCGACCACGAGATTTTCCTTCGTGAGATTGTGGCAAACGCCGTCGATGCCACGCAGAAAATGACAGCCGTGGCCGCAAAGGGCGACTACAAGGGCGAACTGACTGACAAAACCGTCCGCGTGACAGTGAACAAAGGCAACAAGACGATTGTGGTTTCCGACCACGGCATTGGTATGACCGAAGAAGAAATCGATAAGTATATCAATCAGATAGCCTTCTCGAGTGCTGGCGAATTTCTCGATAAGTACAAAGACAATATCGGTGCCATCATCGGCCATTTCGGCTTGGGATTCTACAGCGCCTTTATGGTTTCGGAGCGCGTCGACATCATCACAAAATCGTACAAGGAAGGCTCGAAAGCCGTGAAATGGAGTTGCGACGGCAGTCCTGAGTTTACGCTCGAAGATGCTGAAAAACAAGATTTTGGTACCGACATTGTGATGCATATCGATGCCGACAGCGAAGAGTTTCTTGACGAGAGCCGCATCAACCAATTGCTGACCAAATACTGCAAGTTCCTGCCCGTTCAGATTGCGTTTGGCAAGGAGCAGGAGTGGAGCGACAAAGAGAAGAAAATGGTTGATACTGACAAAGATAAGATTATCAACAACACCACGCCCGCGTGGACTCGCAAGCCTGCCGACCTGAAGGATGAAGACTATATGAATTTCTATCACGAACTTTATCCTGGCCACGAAGACCCGCTGTTCTACATCCACCTGAACGTCGATTATCCGTTCAATCTGACTGGTATTCTGTATTTTCCGAAAATCAAGAACAACATCGAGATTCAGAAGAACAAAATCCAACTCTACTGCAATCAGGTGTTCGTAACCGACAGTGTGGAAGGCATTGTGCCTGAGTTCCTTACGTTGCTGCACGGCGTCATCGACTCGCCCGACATTCCGCTGAACGTGTCGCGTAGTTACCTGCAGGCCGACTCGAATGTGAAGAAGATTTCGAGCCATATCACCAAAAAAGTGGCCGACCGTCTGGAAGAAATCTTCAAAAACGACCGCCCGCAGTTCGAGAGCAAGTGGGACAATCTGAAACTCTTTATCGAGTACGGAATCCTGACCGACGAGAAATTCTACGAGCGCGCAAAGAACTTTGTGCTGCTGAAAAATATTGAAGGTAAATACTTTACGCTCGACGAGTACGAAACACTTGTCAAGCCGAACCAAACCGACAAGAACGACACAAAAGTCTATCTCTACGCCACCGACAAGGATGCGCAGTACACCTACATTGAGAGCGCAAAAGCCAAAGGTTACGACGTGCTGATGCTTGACGGTCAGTTAGATATGCACTTTATCGGCTCGCTTGAGCAGAAGTTGGAGAAGACACGTTTCGCCCGCGTCGATGCCGATGTAATCAGCCGTCTGATTCAGAAGGACGACCAACCGCAAGCCAAAATCGAGGAGGCCGACCGCAACAATCTGATTCAGGTTTTCAACGCTGTAACACCCGATAAAGGCTACTATATTATTGAGTTTGAAGATCTTGGCGCTGACGCCAAACCGCTGATGATTACGCAGAACGAGTTTATGCGCCGTATGAAGGACACTGCCGCTTTGAGCGGAATGAACTACTACGCCGATATGCCCGACAACTTCAACCTGGTTGTGAACACGGCTCACCCGTTGATTACGAAAGTGCTTGACGCAGAGAAAGATGCGTTGGGCTCGGCTCTGGCTGAAATCGACACAAAGATTGAGCCTTTGAACAAGCAGAAAGCCGACCTTGAGGCTCAGAAGAAAGACAAGAAAGAGGAAGAAATACCGCAGGCTCTGAAAGACCAGATTGCCGACCTTGGCAAACAGATTGACACTCTGCGCGATGAGAAGGACGCAAAACTCAAAGAGTTCGGCAAATCGACACCGCTTGTAAAACAACTTGTCGATTTGGCACTGTTGGCCAACAATATGCTGAAAGGCGAGGACTTGAACGTGTTTGTGAACCGCAGCGTAGAGTTACTTCAAGGCAAGTAATTGAGTCCCGAAAGTTTAGGATGATTATGTTGAACAAGAGGATATGGCTGATGGCTGTATCCTCTTTTTTTATGCCTCTATTTTTTCAAAAACAATCTTACAAAGTCTTTTGCCTGCCATAAAACAATCTTGTAGAGTCTTTCGTTTGGCAATCATTTGTGTGTTGTCCGGCTAAAAACTAGTACAATACGCTATTATTCAGATGCCACAGTCGTATTTATCGTCTTAGTTTGCAATTTGATTGTCAGAAATTGCGTAGCCGAAGAGAGCATGGTGAAATCAAAGGAATAGCCGAGGCAGCGAAGTATGTTGTAGTGACTGGACATATATGGCTGTTTCTACTATCTGTGCGATGCACTTAAGCCTTTGCTAGATTAATACCAGGCCGGTAGAGTAGGACACAAAAAAAGAAGGCTACCATTAAGGTAGCCTTCGAATCCAGCAATTGCTAAAGATTAAATTTATTTCACAAACTTAATTGTTGCATTACCAACCTTAGCAATGTACAAGCCAGCCTTCAGGTCAGCTACGCTCAGTTTGGTTACGTTCTTAGCAGATTTAACAGCAACACCGTTGATGTTGTAAACTACTACGTCAGCAGCCTCAGAAGCGTTGATTACGTTGTTAGCAACATAAGCCTTGATAGCAGCTGTCTCTGCGATAGCAACAGGAGCTGCACTCATGAAGTACTGTGCAAATGGCTCACCCTTAACAATGAATTGGAAGTTCTTAACTGAGTAAGTACCAGGAACTCTACCAAATTCAAACTCGAGGTCAACTGAGTCAGCAGCGTGACGGCCAAGTGTACCAGTCATTGAGAAGTGCTGCCATTCTGCAGTTGGGAAGAATGTTACGTTACGAGTCAATCTGCCACCAGCGAAATCTTCAGCAGCGCCAGTGTAAGTTTCAACGATCAACTGATCAACTTCGTTCTGGATTTTCCAAGCAGCATCCTGCTCTGCAATACCCAGTGCGGTGCACAATTCAGCTAAACTGCCAGCAAAACCACCAAATTGACGGCCTTGGATGAAGGTAATATTACCAGTGTTAGGTTGGTCAGTAGTACCTTCACCTACATACATTGCGTCGAAGCAAATTTCAAAAGCCTCGCTTCTACCCTTGCTAGGTTTAATCCAGGTTGGAGGGTTGAACTGAGCACTCCATGGATCACCAGCATCGTTTACTTTGAAAGTAGCGCAATTTGAAACTTGATCAAAAACCATATCCTTCACTGAAGAATTTGAAGCCTTGAAAAGATCAAGATCAGAATTGCCGTCTGCTTTTGCGTTGAATGCAACTAAGCAAGCAACTGCACTCAAAAGATAAATCTTTTTCATTTTCTAAAATTTTTTAAGTTAATTATTAAATAGCTTTCGCCGGATTTTTCATTTTTAATTCACTACTCTTTTTGTCATTTCGTTTCATTCTCGTCAGAATTTCACTACTCAAACGTTGCAATATTACGAATTATTTTCTTACCGACGTACTCTTTTCGGCAAAAAAAATCGTTTTAGGCCGATTTTAATTGGCGTTTGTCGGTTTTTCTTACATAAACGGAGAAAACGAACACCAAAAACAGCAATCAATCTTCAGTTTTCTTTGTCATATAATAAGGTGCGCCGTCAGAATTTATCTTTCCGCCCTTTCCGCCCGAATCACGTCTTTAATCTTGCCGATGCTCAGCAGTAGCGCGTCGAGTTGGGCGGTGCTGCCCACAAAGACTGATATGTAGGCCTTGAAGATGCCGTCCTTCGAGTTCACTTTGAGTGAGCGCAGGCTCGATGTCTCGCTTTTGGCAATCACTTCGGTGATGTGGTTCACAACGCCCAGTTTGTCGATGCCCGTGACAATGATGTCGGCGTTGAAAACCGACTGCCGCTCGGTGTCGTTCCAGCGCGCCTTGATGATTCGGTACGGGTATCGCGCAAGCAGGTCTTTGGCGTTGGGGCAGCCCAGGCGGTGAATCTGTATGCCGCGGTCCACAGTCACAAAGCCGAAGATGCGGTCGCCCTGGATGGGGTGGCAGCACTGCGCCAGTTTGTAATCGACGTTCACAAGGTCGCGGCCGATGATGAGCGCGTCGTCCGAGTCGTCGAACGTGGCGGTGTACTCGCCGTTGCTGTCGGGCGTCTCGGTCGGGTGGCTGTCGGGTTCGGCCTTCAGCGTCAGCAGGAAATCGCGCACAGCGTGCAGGTCAACTTTCTCGTCGGCAATATCCTGATAAAAGTCGAGAGCGTGCTTGTACTTGAACCGCGTAATCATTTGAAGGATAACCTGGTCGTTCAGGTCGATTTTGAGTTGCGCCACCTTGCGTTCGAGCATTTCACGACCCATTTCGGCGTGCTTGAACGTCTCTTCGTTGATGGCGCGGCGTATGCGGGCTTTGATGCGCGGGCTGACGGCGATGTTCAGCCACTCAAGGTTAGGCTTCTGCGATTTCGATGTCAGCACTTCAACCGTGTCGCCATTGCTAATCTGATAGCGTATCGGCACAATTTTCCCGTTGATGCGCGCGCCCGTGCAGGTGTTGCCCAGGTTGCTGTGGATAGAGTAGGCGAAGTCGAGAATTGTGGCGCCCTGCCGCAGTTTGATGATGTCGCCCTGTGGTGTGAAGGCGAAGATGTTGGCGGCTTTCGGCTGCAGGCTCTTGTCGCCAATTTCGCTGTCGAACGAGCCGCTGTCTTTGCGCTCGAGCACGTCGCGGATGCTTCCGAGCCACTTGTCGTGCGACTCGTCCTTGCCCGATTCCTTGTATTTCCAGTGCGCCGCGTTGCCTTTTTCGGCCACTTCGTCCATTCGGCGCGTGCGAATCTGCACTTCAACCCAGTGCCTGTCGGGGCCCATAACCGTTGTGTGCAGCGATTCGTAGCCGCTTGCGCGCGGTGTCGAAATCCAGTCGCGCAGACGGGTGGGGTTGGGCTGGTAAATGTTTGTTATTATGCTATATACGTTCCAGCAGGCTTCCTTTTCCTTCTCAGGCGGCACGCCGTCGAGAATGATGCGGATGGCAAACAAGTCGTAAATCTCTGATATATCGACATTTTGCTTCTTGATTTTGCCATAAATCGAGTTCACCGATTTGGGCCGCCCTTTTATTTCGTAAGTGTATCCGTGGCCGCTCAACGATTCGTTAAGTGCTTCAGTAACAGTTTGTTTGAACCGACTGATATACTCTTCGCGGCGGATTTTGGTCTCGTTCAGCGTGCGCGCGATGTTGTAGTACGTCTCTGGCTCGATGATTTTCAGCGATATGTCTTCCAGTTCGGTTTTGATGTGGTAGAGCCCCAAACGGTGGGCGATGGGTGCGTACAGAATGCGTGCCGTCTGCGCGATTTTCATTTGGCGTTCGGGCCCGTAGAGTTTTATCTGGCGGATTTTGTCGAGCGTGTCGGCTAGTTTGAGCAGAATCACGCGCACGTCTTTGGTGATGGTGAGCACGAGCGAGATGTAGTTCTCGCTGTTGAGTTGCAGTTTCTCTTTTTGCAGACGGCTGATTTTCAGCATTTCGCTGATGATGAACAGCACCTGCGGCCCGAACTCGCTCTCAATCTGGCGGCTCACCTTCTCGTCGTTGATTGCTGTTTCGTGCAGCAGTGCGGCGATAATCGATATGTTGCTCTGGCTGATTTCTTCGGCAACAATCAGCGCCACCCGCAGAGCGTGGGTGTAGGCCTGTTCGCCCGTCTCGCGCACCGTGCCCGACAGCCATTCGCGGGCAAACTCGCACGCTTGGCGCACCTTCCGCGCGTCGCTGCCCCGTTGGTCAATCAGTCCAAATAATTGTTGCTCAAGTTCTTCCATAAATCAACACAAACTAAAAACGCAAACACAAACCAAAGTCGTGTTTTTAGTGCGTTTCGTGGTTATCAAAACTAAACAAAAAAAGCACCGAAGCCGCAACCTTGGTGCTTTTGTGAGAGTTTTTACGTTTATCGCTTATTATCACCCGAAAAAACTACATTTGTAGTGCTTTAATTCAAACATTATTTAAAACTAATCTGATTATGAAGAATAAACTATTTCTAACAATGACATTTCTCGCAGCGGCGGCAACAATGTTTGTGGCTTGCGAAAAAGATGATGACAACGAGCCTGAAGTGGTTGATTTGGGTCTTCCAAGCGGAACCCTATGGGGCAAAATGAATATAGGTGCTAAAAAAGTTTGGGATATAGGTGATTGTTATGCGTGGGGTGAAACCTTGCCCAAAACCGATTATAGTATGGAAACCTATAAATATTGCAATGGTACTGACAGTTCGCTTACAAAATACTGTAACGATTCAAATTGTGGCAAAGATGGCTTCGCAGATGCACTTACCACACTTGAACCCGCCGACGATGCCGCCAACGCCGCGTTAGGTGCAAGCTACTCAATGCCAACCAATGCGGATTGGGACGAACTCATCGCCAATGTTGTTTGGAAGTGGACATCAAACTACAAGGAACATAATGTAAGCGGTTTTATTGCCTACAAGGCAAAAAGCAGTGACCACAAGGGGCTGAAGATTATTGATGATGGTCCGTTATCGTCATTGTATTCTCTATCTGATGTTCATATTTTCTTTCCTTCAACTATAGAAGAAAGCGTATGGAAGGATGATATTAAAGCCGAAGGCCGTTATTGGTCGAGTTCAATCCAAGGACACAATCCGCTTATGGCAACGTTTTGCTACTTCGAGTACAATAGTTACGCTTTTTCATCTTACGGGCCAGGTTGTGGCGGTATTTCTCGTTATGCGGGTTGCTCAGTCCGCCCAGTTAAGCGGCCGTAGAGCACACCAAACGGTATCAATGTTATAGCCATAGGTCACAAGCCTGTGGCTTTTTTTGTTTTAGGCTAATTTGTATAAGAGGTTTTAATGCGGATATATTCGCCCCGACGGGGCTATAATAAGCCATTAAATGGCATCTTGGGCATCGTTTCTGTATTCAGTGTGAATCAAACATAAAAAAAGCACCGCAGCCATAGCCGCGGTGCTTTTTATAATTCTTAACGTCAAGCGCTTACAAGGCTTGGAACGGAAAAATCTTTGTCAGCCAGAAGTAACCCAGCACGAATGCTACAATACCCACAATGGCGCCGATTTTGGCCATATCCTTCGTCTCAACCAAACCAGTCGAAGAAGCGATTGCGTTCGGTGGTGTTGAAATTGGGAAGAGCATTGCAATTGATGCGCAGACGGCGATGAACGAAATCATTGCCTGAGTGCCGCCCAGAGCCATAAAGGTGTCGTGGCTTGCGGCTTCGGGCATACTCATTGCTTCGGCAATCACAATCAGAATCGGGATGAGCAGCGCAGCGGTGGCCGAGTTGCTGATGAAGTTCGAAAGGAAGTAGCAGACAAGGCCCGCGATGATGAACACTGCAACAACGCCCATTGTGCCGAACGGAATGGCTTCAATCAGCACTTTGGCAAGGCCTGTGCCCTGAAGGTCGGTGCCAAGGGCGAAACCGCCAGCAACCAGCCAGAGCACTGTCCAGTTGATTTCCTTGATGTCTTCTTTGGTGAAGATTCCGCAGCAGGTGAGCACGGCCAACGGGATGAGAGCCACCACGTTAGAGTTGATGCCAGTGAGTTTCTCGGTTGCCCACAAAAGGATTGTGCCGATGAATGTGCACCAAACCACAATGGTCTTCCAGTCGCTCTTGCGGTCGCTCTTTTTGATGTCGAGCACCACTTCCTTCGACTTGAACGGGAACAGAACCTGCAGCATAACCCAGGCAAACAGAATCATAATAATCACGAACGGAATCATACGCAGCGCCCACTCGCCGAACGAAACGTCGAGACCTGCGTCACCAAGGAACTTCACGGCAGTGGCGTTAGGCGGTGTGCCGATAGGTGTGCCGATGCCGCCAAGGTTTGCAGCCACAGGAATAGCCAGCGAAAGGCCGATTTTTCCTTTGTCGTCAGATGGCAGAACAGCAAGCACAGGAGCCAGGAAAGCCAGCATCATAGCGGCGGTGGCGGTGTTGCTCATAAACATTGAGAAGACGGCGATTACAACCAGGAAGCCCAGCAGCACCCATTTCGGTTTTGTGCCGAAAGGTTTCAGCATTATGCGGGCGAGTGTAACGTCGAGTCCGTATTTCGATGCCATAATTGCCAGCACGAATCCGCCGAGGAACAGCATAACAACCGGGTCAGCGAATGCCGACATAATTTTGGTGTAAACCACCAATTCGCCTGCTTCGGGTGTGCAGAAGTAGCCGATGCCTTTGTTCGAGACGGTCAGCAGCGACAGCACAATCACCAGCACTGATGTTGTCCAGTTCGGAATTGGTTCGAAAATCCACAGAAGTGCTGCAAGAATGAACATTGCAATCACGCGTTGTTGAACCAGAGTCAGAGCATCAATTCCGTAGAACGATGTCGGGACGCACCAGGCAATCAGGAACAAAGCAAACGGAATCAATAACTTAATTAACTTTTTTGTGTCCATTTTAAAGTTGTTTTTTTTGTTATTAATAATGCATTCGCAAAATGAGCCGCAAAGGTAAAATTTTAGCCGACAACGCGAACCGATTTTTCGTGGCCGATTTTAAATAAGTGGAATACTTATGTGGACGAGGGACGGGATTGGTGAATCGTTTAAAGGTTTAGAAGTTTAGCACTATACCAACACCCAACAACTAACACCATTTTCACCAAACATATTAGAATAATTCTAATTTTGTCAAGAACATAAAAACGATAAGTATATGGAAAAGAATGTAATAGAAGACGGCGAGGAGTTGATTTCGCGCCGTGAGGCATTGAAGAAAATGGGTGCGTTGGCTGCTACGGCAGCCATAAGCGCGTCGGGAGTGAGTGCCTTGGCTTCCTGCGCACCGGCTGCGGCTGGCGTTGATAAAAAACTCAAAGTGCTGTTAATCAATGGTAGTGCAAGACGCAACGGCAACACCTTCACGTTGCTTTCCGAAATTGCCAATCAGTTGAAAAAGAATTCGATAGATAGCGAGATTGTTGGTATAGGCAATCGCCCTGTGCGCGGTTGCATCGCTTGCGGACAATGCCATGCAAAGCAACTTGGCAAATGCACTTTCGACGATGATGTCTGCAACGAGATTATCGATAAAATGGCTGAGTGTGACGCTGTTATAGTTGGTGCACCAGTGTACTACGGCCAGCCGGCAGGTCAGTTGCTTGCGGTTATGCAGCGGATGTGCTACTCGGCCGGGAACAAACTTCAAGGCAAGCCAGCATCAGCCGTTGCCGTTTGCCGTCGCGGTGGTGCCTCCGCATCGTACCAAACTTTGCTGATGCCGTTTCAAATGCTTAATATGCCGATAGTTACATCGCAATATTGGAACATTGGCTATGGGGCAAGCGAAGGTGAGGTGTCTCAAGATGCCGAAGGTCTTCAGACAATGCGCACACTGGCCGACAATATGGCCTATATGCTCAAGCAATTTGCCACAGGTACAGCCAAATTCCCCAAGCGCGAGCGCGGAAAATTCACCAATTTTATAAGATAGGAGAGACGTATAATTCTATTACGATATAAAAAATGCGGAGACAATGTTTCCGCATTTTTTTTGTTCGTGAAATATTAAAGTTATTACTACATCACTGTGAAAATCAGTAATTTCTGTGTAATCAGTACGATGTTATTGACACCGCTTTGTAAACGAAAACTTATTCTCTTCGTGATGTATCAGCCTGACAATGTTCTTTCTATGTGTGATGATGAGCAGCACGCTCTCAGCAATTGCGAACACCATAAGCGATACGATGTGAATCTTGAAAACACCAATAATCATAATAGGGAAGGTGAGTCCGCCGAGCATTGAGCCGAGCGACACGTATTTGCTTATGAGCAGCACAACAACAAACACCGCGAAGCACGCAAGCGCCGACAGAGGACTGAGTGCTATGGCGATGCCAAGAAGCGTGGCCACGCCCTTGCCGCCCTTGAAGTGCGCGTAGAGCGGGAAGATGTGCCCCAGAACGGCGCAGACGCCAAGCAGCAGTTGCAGGTTGACAAACGGCTCAGTGCCGCACTCGTAACTTGCAAAATGTGCCAGACACACCGCCAAAAAGCCCTTCAGCATATCGATGGCGAAGACAATCAGTCCCGGGCGCGTTCCCAAAACCCTGATGGTGTTGGTTGTTCCGGCGTTGCCGCTTCCGTGCTCGCGCACGTCGATTCCGTAGATGCCTTTGCCAAGCCACACGGCCGTCGGGATTGAGCCTATCAGATAGGCCGCAAGGCATAAAATTCCACACAAAATATATTCGTTCATTTTAAAGTTTAAAGTTTAGAAGTTTAGAGTTTAGAAGTTTAGTTTAGAGGGTTTTGCGCTTTGCTGTTCAGATTTCTCAACTTTCTAATCCTTCTCAACCAACTCAACTTTACTCATTACTCTTTACACATTTCCCCTTTATTGAACAATCCATAAACAAAAACCCCGCCAAACGGCAGGGTTTCTGAATAAATATTTTTGTAATATGAATTACAATTTCGGACCAGCGGCAACCAGAGCCTTGCCTGCTTCGTTGGTTGTGTACTTCTCGAAGTTCTTGATGAAGCGGCCAGCCAGGTCTTTTGCCTTAGTTTCCCATTCCGATGCGTTGGCGTAAGTGTCGCGCGGATCGAGGATGGCAGGATTAACTTTCGGCAGAGCGGTCGGAACTTCAAAGTCGAAGAACGGAATCTTCTTGGTCTCAGCCTTCAGGATTGAACCGTCGAGGATGGCGTCGATGATACCACGGGTGTCAGGAATCGAGATACGTTTGCCAGTACCGTTCCAGCCAGTGTTAACCAAGTAAGCCTTGGCGCCCGATTTCTTCATTTTCTTAACCAACTCTTCAGCGTATTTTGTCGGGTGCAACTCGAGGAATGCCTGACCGAAGCAAGCCGAGAATGTCGGAGTCGGCTCGGTGATACCACGCTCAGTACCAGCCAGTTTAGCGGTGAAGCCGCTCAGGAAGTAGTATTGGGTCTGTTCAGGAGTCAGGATTGAAACAGGAGGCAGAACGCCGAATGCGTCAGCCGAAAGGAAGATGACGTTCTTAGCAGCAGGACCTGCGCTCTTGCCAGCCACTTTCTTAACAATGTTCTTGATGTGGTCGATTGGGTAAGAAACGCGGGTGTTCTCGGTTACGCTCTTGTCAGCGAAATCGATTTTGCCGTTCTTGTCAACAGTAACGTTCTCAAGCAGAGCGTCGCGTTTGATGGCGCCGTAGATGTCAGGCTCGTTCTCTTTCGAAAGGTTGATAACCTTAGCGTAGCAGCCGCCTTCGAGGTTGAACACGCCTTCGTCGTCCCAGCCGTGCTCGTCGTCGCCGATGAGCAGACGTTTCGGGTCGGTTGAAAGAGTGGTCTTGCCAGTGCCAGACAAACCGAAGAAGATAGCGGTGTTCTTGCCTTCCATATCGGTGTTGGCCGAGCAGTGCATTGATGCGATGCCCTTCAAAGGCAGGTAGTAGTTCTGCATTGAGAACATACCCTTCTTCATTTCACCACCGTACCAAGTGTTGATGATGACCTGCTCGCGGCTCTTGGTGTTGAAAGCAACGCAAGTCTCAGAGTTCAGGCCGAGTTCTTTGAAGTTGTCAACTTTAGCCTTCGATGCGTTGTAGATAACGAAGTTAGGCTCGAAATTCTTCAACTCTTCTTCAGTCGGGCGGATGAACATATTCTCAACAAAGTGAGCCTGCCAAGCAACTTCAACAATGAAGCGGACAGCAAGACGGGTTGCTTCGTTGGCGCCGCAGAAAGCGTCGACAACATAAAGTTTCTTATTTGAAAGTTCTTTCTTTGCGATTTCCTTAACCTTGTTCCAAACGTCTTCGCTCATTGGGTGGTTGTCGTTCTTGTAGGCGTCCGATGTCCACCAAACGTTGTTGTGGCTCTCGTCGTTGTCAACAATGTATTTGTCCTTCGGCGAGCGGCCAGTAAAGATGCCAGTCATAACGTTAACTGCGCCAAGTTCAGTTTCCTGACCTTTTTCGTAACCTTCAAGAGCAGGATTGATTTCTGCCTTGTAGAGTTCGTCATAAGAAGGATTGTGTGCGATTACAGTTGAGCCTGTAATGCCGTACTTCGTTAAATCTAAATTACTCATAATTAATATTTTAAAAAGTTATAACTATATTTTGCCTTTTTGCCGCAAATATAAGCCGAAATAAACAAAAAGCGAACCGTATTATTCCAAATAAATTCTTTTAAGTGATTTTCGTAGAAAATATTTTCCTGACGATGGGAATGTGCTGGAAATGAGGGTTTTGCGTGGGAGTGGGGTTGAGAATGTGCGGCGCACCATATATATTATGGTAATACTCACGACCGCGGATGGAACCGCATAATCGTATCGCGCAGATACTCGCGGTCGAGGTGGGTGTAGAGTTCGGTGGTGGTGATTGACTCGTGGCCGAGCATTTCCTGAATGGCGCGCAGGTCGGCGCCGCCTTCGAGCAGTTGCGTGGCAAACGAGTGGCGGAAAGTGTGCGGGCTGATGGTCTTTTTCAGTCCGATTTTGGCGGCAAGGTCTTTGATGATGGTGAAAATCATTACGCGCGTCATTTTCTTGCCGCGGCGGTTCAGGAACAGAATATTCTCGTCTTTGCGATTGATATCCAATGTGTTGCGGTAGTTGTGAATGTAGAGCGTGATGGCGTCTTTCACGCAGCGCCCCACGGGAACCAAACGCTCTTTGCTGCCCTTGCCTTTGATTTTTACATAACTCTCGTCGAAATGCAAGTCGGTGATTCTCAGATTGATAAGTTCCGAAACACGCATTCCGCAGCCGTAGAGCGTCTCAAGAATGGCGCGGTTGCGGTAGCCCGTTTCGCTGTCAAGGTCCACGGCTTCAATCAACTGGTCAATCTCTTCGGGTGAGAGCACGGTCGGCAACTTGCGGCTAAGTTTCGGTGTCTCAATCAGTTCCGACGGGTCGGAGTCGATGATGTCGTGAATCAGCAGGTATTTGAAAAACGATTTGATGCCCGACAGAATCCGAGCCTGCGAGTGCGCGCTCATACCGTCGTCGGCGTCGAGTTCGTCAATGAAGGCGCGGATTTCGATTGGCTTGACGTCGGCTGGCGACGGTGCTTTCGAGAAGTTGATAAACCGCTGAATATCCGCCATATAGGCTTCGATGGTGTTTGCCGAAAGCGATTTTTCCAACTTCAGAAAGTTCTTGTAACTCGTCAGGTAGTCAGCCCAAATCATATCCGATTGATAATTAGTGAATAAACATATTTTCGTTATCCGAATAACAAAAATACTCTAAAATTGGTATGTTTGTCGGCATTGAACGTAATTTTTAAACATAACAATATGAATCTTTTAGAGCAAATCAAAGAGAACGCCAAGCGGCAGAAGCAGACAATTGTTCTGCCCGAAGGCTACGAGGAGCGCACCATTAAGGCCGCCGACGCAGTTATCGAACAGGGCATTGCCGACATTATTCTGATTGGCAACAAGGCCGAACTGGAGAAGAAAGCCGCCGATTTCGGGTTGAAGAATATCGCGAAAGCGCAGATTGTTGACCCTGAGGACCACCCGCGCAAGCAGGAGTTTATCGACAAACTGGTTGAACTGCGCAAGAACAAGGGAATGACGCCCGAAGAGGCCGCCCGTCTGCTCAAGAATCCGCTCTACCTGGGCGCGATGATGGTGAAGGTGGGTATGGCCAAAGGCGAGGTTGCTGGTGCCGATAACGCTACTGGCGATGTGCTTCGTCCTGCTTTTCAGATAGTTAAGACAAAACCTGGCATTTCGTGCGTTTCAGGCGCGTTTGTGATGGTACTGAAAGACAAAACGTATGGTCAGGACGGCATTATGGTATTTGCCGACTGCGCTGTGCTTCCGGTTCCCACAGCGCCCGAGTTGGCGCAGATTGCCGTTGAGTCGGCCAAGACCGCCAAGGCAATCGCCTGCATTGACGACCCGAAAGTGGCTATTTTGAGTTTCTCGACCAAAGGCAGCGCAAAGCACGAGGTTGTTGACAAGGTGATTGAGGCTACCAAAATCGCCAAAGAGATGGCACCCGAACTGGATATCGACGGCGAACTGCAGGCCGACGCTGCCATTGTGCCTGGCGTGGCAGCAAAGAAGGCCCCTGGAAGCGACATTGCAGGAAAGGCCAACGTGCTGGTGTTCCCGTCGCTCGAAACGGGCAATATCTGCTACAAACTGGTTCAGCGTCTGGGCAACGCCGAGGCTTACGGCCCGATTCTGCAAGGTATGGCCGCCCCAATCAACGACCTTTCACGCGGCTGCTCGGTTGAGGATGTGGTCAATGTTATCGCAATCACCTGCAATCAGGCAATCGCTTTGCAGGAATAAAAAGTTTAGAAGGTTTAGAAGGTTTAGAAGGTTTAGGAAGTTGAGGTAGAGAAGGTTAAAAGGTTAACGGGTTTAACAGATTTAATGAATCAAAAATCAAAATTCCTAAATCATAAATCCTAAATGATAAAAGTAAGATTATGAATGTATTAGTTTTGAATTGCGGCAGTTCGTCGCTCAAATATCAACTCATTGATATGAACACCCGCAGTGTCCTGGCGAAGGGCATTTGCGAGAAAATCGGAATTGACGGCTCGTCGCTCACGCACAAGCCGACAGGGAAGGAGCAACTGGTTGTCAATCAGCCGATGCCCGACCACAAGGCAGCCGTCAAACTGGTGATGGACGCTCTGCTTGACGCGAAATACGGCGTGGTGACAAGTATGGACGAGATTCAGGCCGTTGGCCACCGCGTGCTGCACGGCGGCAAGTATTACAGTGGCTCGATTCTGATTAACGACGATGTGAAACGCGTTATCCGCGAGTGCTTCGACCTTGGCCCGCTTCACAACCCTGCCAATCTGATTGGCATTGAGGCTTGCGAGGCTCTGATGGGCAACACCCCGCAGGTGGCCGTGTTCGACACAGCCTTCCACCAAACAATGCCCGTGAAGGCTTATCTCTACTCGCTTCCGTATGAGTATTACGAGAAATACGCCATTCGCAAGTACGGCTTCCACGGAACAAGCCACTGGTACGTTTCGGGCCGCGCCATTGAGTTCGGCAAACTCGACCCCGACAAGTCGAAGGTGATTGTGGCTCACTTGGGCAACGGCGCGAGCATTTCGGCTGTTGTTGGCGGCAAGTGCGTCGACACAAGTATGGGCCTGACACCGCTCGAAGGCCTTGTGATGGGCACCCGCTGCGGCGATGTTGACCCTGCTGTGGTTCAGTATATTGCCAACAAGGAGAATCGCTCGGTTGACGATGTTCTGAACATTCTGAACAAGAAATCGGGCGTGCTGGGCGTGTCGGGCGTGTCGAGCGATTTCCGCGACCTTGAGGCCGCCGCCAAGGCTGGCAACGAGCGCGCCAAAATAGCCTTCGACTGCTTTGTTTACCGCGTGGCCAAATACATTGGCAGTTACGTTGCCGCAATGAACGGCGTCGATGCAATCGCCTTCACCGCAGGTCTGGGCGAGAACAACGGTGCCGCCCGCAAGGCAATCTGCGACTATCTGACCTATCTTGGCATTGAACTCGATGCCGAGAAGAACCAAATCCGCGGCGAGGAGGTTGTTATCTCAACGCCCGATTCGAAAGTCAAAGTGCTGGTAATCCCGACAAACGAGGAACTGGCCATTGCGCTGGAGACGGTGAGAATTGCGAACTTTTAAGAACTAATAGAATAGGGGAAAAGACGGGACTCTGATGGGCTCCGTCTTTTTTTTTGTTTGCATCAAACGGAATTGTGTCAGTCGGTAGATTCGAGCAAGGCGACACCTATAGAATAATACTATTCAGATAAAATCGGATTCGTGTGCAAAGCAATGTTGTTGTTCACATTTTCTGCAAATAATATATTTATATGTTTATTTCCCAAAACGCAATTTCGTGCCAAAAAACTTTTACTTTTGCCGTATTTGCAAAAAATGTGTATTTGATAATTAATCATTTGATAAACAAATAATTACAACAATATATGGGAATAATTGACGGCTTCCTGACGAAGATTTTCGGGAACAAATCCGACCGAGACATCAAAGAGATAATGCCATACGTTATCGCAGCCAATGAGGAATATGCCAAACTGGCAAACCTCTCTAATGATGAGTTGCGTCAGCAAAGTATTGAACTTCAACAGATTATACAAGACCGCATCAGCGATGAGAACAAACAGATTGCCGATTTGCGCCAGCAGGTTGAGCAAGAAGAGGATATCGAAAAGAAGGAAGGTATTTATAATCAAATAGATAAACTTGAAGAAGTAATCGACGAGAAGATTACTGATGTGCTCGATGAACTTCTGCCTCGTGCCTTTGCCATTATGAAGGACACCGCGCGCAGGTTCAAAGAGAACAAGGAAGTCGAGGTCACAGCCACCCAGTTCGATCGCGACATTGCTGCACGTCGCGACAGCGTTGAAATCCGCGGTGACCGAGCCATTTGGTTCAACACCTGGACAGCCGGCGGCTCGCCAATCACATGGGATATGGTGCACTACGATGTGCAACTTATTGGTGGTGTGGCACTGCACAAAGGCAAGATTGCTGAGATGGCTACCGGCGAAGGAAAAACACTCGTTGCAACTCTGCCAGTATTCCTTAACGCACTGACACACAGAGGTGTGCACATGGTTACAGTGAACGACTATCTGGCAAAACGTGACGCCGAATGGATGGGCACACTCTATGAATTCCACGGATTGAGCGTTGATTGCATCGACAAGCACGAACCCAACAGTGAGCCGCGCCGCAAGGCTTATCAGGCGGATGTCACCTTCGGAACCAACAACGAATTCGGTTTCGACTATCTGCGCGACAATATGGCTGGCAGCCCAGACGACCTTGTGCAGCGTCGCCACAACTACGCCATTGTCGATGAGGTGGACTCTGTGTTGATTGACGACGCCCGTACACCACTTATTATATCAGGCCCCGTACCAAAGGGCGACAACCAACTGTTCGACCAATTCAAGCCGCAGGTGATGAAACTCTATCAGGCTCAGCGCGATCTGGTTACGAAACTTTTGGCCGACGCTAAGAAACTCATCGCCGAAGGCAACGAGGAAGAGGGCGGAAAACTGTTACTGCGTGCGCAGAAAGGATTGCCGAAGCACAAGCCGCTCATACGCTATCTGAGCGAGCCGGGCGTGAAGGTGATGGTGCAGAAGACAGAGAACTTATATATGCAGGACAACAGCAAGAATATGTACTTGATTACTGATGACCTGTATTTCATTATCGAAGAGAAGCAGAACGCCATCGAACTTACCGATAAGGGTATTGATTTGATTTCGAGTGATTTGGAAGATAAGAATTTCTTTGTGATGCCCGATGTCGGCGCCGAGATTGCTGAACTTGAGCACAAGAATCTGCCGACAGCCGAACTCGTTGAGCAGAAGGACAAACTGCTGCAGGACTACTCAATAAAGACCGAACGTATCCACACTATAAATCAGTTGCTTAAGGCTTACGCGATGTTTGAGCGCGACGTTGAGTATGTGGTTGTGGACAACAAGGTTAAGATTGTCGATGAGCAGACGGGTCGTATTATGGAAGGCCGCCGCTATTCCGACGGTTTGCATCAAGCCATCGAGGCAAAGGAAAACGTGAAGGTTGAGGCTGCAACTCAGACCTACGCAACTATCACTCTTCAGAACTATTTCCGTATGTATCACAAACTTGCGGGTATGACCGGTACTGCCGAGACAGAGGCCGGTGAGTTCTGGAACATCTACAAACTCGACGTGGTTGTCATCCCGACCAACCGCCCAGTTCAGCGTATCGACTACGATGATTTGGTTTACAAGACCGCCCGCGAGAAGTACAATGCCGTCATCAACGAGATTGTGAAACTCAACGAGGCAGGGCGTCCGGTGCTTGTAGGTACAACATCGGTCGAGATTTCAGAACTTTTGAGCCGAATGCTGAAAATGCGCGGCATCAAGCATAACGTGCTGAATGCCAAGCAGCACCAACGTGAGGCCGAGATTGTGGCCGAGGCTGGTAAACGCGGCACAGTGACCATCGCCACCAATATGGCGGGCCGTGGTACCGACATCAAACTGACGCCTGAAGTGCGTGAGGCGGGCGGTTTGGCCATTCTGGGCACCGAGCGCCACGAGTCACGCCGCGTCGACCGTCAGTTGCGTGGCCGTGCAGGTCGTCAAGGCGACCCTGGTTCATCGCAGTTCTTCGTTTCGCTCGAGGACAATCTGATGCGACTCTTCGGCTCTGACCGCATTGCTGGCCTGATGGACAAGATGGGACTTGAGGAAGGCGAGGTGATTCAGCACTCAATGATTTCGAAATCAATCGAACGCGCGCAGAAGAAGGTGGAAGAGAACAACTTCGGCATCCGTAAGCGCCTGCTCGAGTACGACGACGTGATGAACAACCAACGCGAGGTTATCTACAAGCGCCGCCGCCACGCTCTGTTCGGCGACCGCCTGCAGGTGGACATCGTGAACAACATCTACGATGTGTGCGAGCAGATGGCCAACGAGTACAAGGACGCCAACGACTACGAGGAACTGAAACTCTCGAACGTGCGCACGCTCTCAATCGACACGCCGTTTGACGAGGAAACCTTCAACCGCGAGAGTGCCGCCGAACTGGCCAACCAACTCTATCAGGCTGCCATCGACGCATACAAACGCAAATCGCAGCAGATACAGCAGCGCGTTTGGCCTGTCATCAAGAACGTGTATGAGACTCAAGGTCAGACATATACCAACATTGTGATTCCGATTACCGACGGCCGCAAGACCTACAACATCGTAACCAATCTGAAACGCGCCTACGAGTCGGAAGGCAAGGATTTGGTAACGTCTATCGAAAAGAGTATCAGCCTTTTGACTATTGATGACGCTTGGCGCGAGCACTTGCGTGAGATGGACGACCTGAAGCAATCGGTTCAGAACGCCACCTACGAGCAGAAAGACCCGCTTTTGATTTACAAATTCGAGTCGTTCAACCTGTTCAAGGCGATGATTGAGAAGATAAATTCCGAACTTGTTTCGATAATTATGAAGGGCAATCTGCCAATTCAGGACCCCGAGCAGGTTCGTCAGGTTGAGCAGCGCCGCCAACTCGATATGAGCCGATTCAACACAGGCCGCACCGAACAAGGTCAGCAGCAACGCCCCGAGGACCGCAAAGTGCAGCCCGTGAGAGTGGATAAGAAGGTTGGCCGCAACGACCCGTGCCCGTGCGGCAGCGGCAAGAAGTTCAAGAACTGCCACGGAATGAATCTGCCTGAATAACAGCACAATGCAGAAACGGTACAATCCCATTCGGCTGAAATTGAGCCAACTCATTGTTGGTGAGCACGATGCGCCCAATCGCGTGGCCGTGCCGTGCCCGCTCGAGAAAGCCGCAAGAGTGGGGCTGTTGTTTGCCGTTTCGTCAGATTCCGACCTTGCCGACGCCAACAACGTCTACAGCCAACTCACAGGCTTCAAGGCAGGTGTGACGGCTTTGGGCTACGTGCCGAACCGCAAGGAACTGTCGGCCTATCAGCAGCAGTGCCATTTCAACCTGTTCACCGATGCCGACCTTGACTTCCTTTATCGCCCTAAAAGCGGTTTGGTGGCCGATTTTGAGGCAACAGCGTTCGACATTCTCATCGACCTGAATTCGGCCGATTACTATCCGACAAGGCTGATGCTGCACCGTACGGCTGCCCGATTCCGCATCGGCCGCTTTGCCGAGCGTCAGCCGTTCGACCTGATGTTGAGCATCGACGACACAAAAGACGCGAAATACTATTTTGAACAGATACAGTTTTATCTAAAGAAATTTAATTGATTATCAATATGATGCAACAATTGCGAGGTGTGGGCGTGGCAATGGTAACGCCATTCAGCACCGATGGAAAAATTGATTATCAGGCACTTGAAAACATTATTGAGTCGCAAGTGGCCAACGGCACCGATTACATTGTGGCGTTGGGCACCACGGGCGAACCCGCAACTCTTTCAAAATCAGAGAAAGACGAGTTGCTCGACTTCATTATCGGCAAGGTTGCGGGCCGCATCCCGATTGTGGTGGGCTGTGGCGGCAACAACACCGCCGATGTGATTGCGCAGGCCAAGGAATATGCCAAAAACGACAAAATCGCGGCACTGCTTTCGGTTGCGCCGTTCTACAACAAGCCCAACCAACGCGGCGTGTACGCCCACTTCAAGGCTTTGGCCGACAATGTTGACAAACCGATAATTCTATATAACGTGCCAGGCCGCACGGGCATCAACATCTCGCCCGACGTGGTTGTGAGCCTTGCCAACGACTGCCGCAACATTGTGGGCGTGAAAGAGGCGTCGGGCAATGTGGCACAGTGTATGCAACTTGCCAGCCGCTGCCCGAAGGATTTCATCTTGATTTCGGGCGACGACGCACTGACTCTGCCGCTCATTGCCTGCGGATTCTCAGGCGTGATTTCGGTGCTTCAGAACGCGTTCCCAGCACAGTTCAGCAAGATTGTGCACCTTGCTCTCGATGGCCGTTTCAGCGAAGCCCGCGAGCAGCATCTGAAGTTCCTGCCAGTTATCGACAGCCTGTTTGCCGAGGGCAGTCCGTCGGGTGTAAAAGCCTATCTTGAACTGCAAGGTAAAGCAAAAAATGTCGTTCGTTTGCCGCTTGCAACGGTGAGCGACACGCTCTATGAGAAAATCAAGACATTAAATGCCAGTGTTAAGTGATTGAAATTTATATTGTTGCAGCGGCAAATCTTTTTATTTAAAAAAAACAATTGCCAAGTTGCAACAATTCAAAAAACATCTATATTTGCAACCGCTTTAGGGCCCCGTAGCTCAACTGTATAGAGCATTTGACTACGGATCAAAAGGTTGTGGGTTAGAATCCCGCCGGGGTCACAAGTTTTTTAAACCTCTGTCAGACAATTGTTTGCAGGGGTTTTGCTATTTTTATGAGGTAGATATCCTCATTTTCCTCACGCCAAACAACAACATTCCCCCCATTACACTATTGTTTTTCTGTTGGCTTTCAATAAATTTGTTGTGTGTTTACAATCAACAAATAACATAAACAATCAAAAACTTTCAATTATGAGGAACAAACTCACCTTTACCGCCATTGCGCTGGCGGCTCTTATGACCGCCTGCAACAACCAAAACGAAACAAACAACCGCGTGGAACTCCCAGGAATCGTTGACAACGAGGCTTTTGCCGCAAACGTGGAGTCAATCTCGGTGATGAACTTGCAAATGGACGACAGTTGGACTATTACCGATTACCCCAAATTGGCTTTTGCCGACAATTACATATACATATCTGAAGAAACACGGTTTCGGTTGGCTTGTTTTGACAGACAAACGGGCGAGAAACTATCGGACCGAATAATTAAAGGTCGCGGCCCAGGAGAAATAACATTTTTAAGTACAACATTTTGTATTGGCGACACCATCTGCGTATGTACTGGCAAAAATATTAAACAATACGACCACAACTTAAATTACTTGGGCGATTTGTACGAATTCGATATGGATATGCAAGGTTATCAACCTGTTCGACTGAATAACGGGAATTATGCACTGTTGAATTCGCCTTTTACAATAACTTTGGATGCGGCACCTGGTATATTCTTGACTGACAAATCGTTTAATATCATATCGGAGCATTTAATTGTACAGCCGTTTTTTATGAACAGAACACCAACTTACTATGTTAAAGGCGATACAGTTCGGTGCTTTTTGTCATTCGACAATTACATTTACTCACTCTGCGGTGACACTGAACAAAACATTGAACTTATTGTTCCAAATCCGTTGACACTTGAAGCAATTAATGATGCACAAAACGCTTTTGCCAATGCTTTTGAGTATGACGGGATGTTCGGCTGTTTGTGCGAATCGGGGCAGTTTATCGTTTTCGCGTATCGCTGCAACCAATACGAATACACAGCGATGCTCAACAAACGTACAAACAGCGTTGTATCAATAGTTGATAACAAAGAACCATCCGTCAGCACTACCGACTTTGTGGTTGACTTTTTCAAGAAAACTAACATCATCCAAACCAACGATAATTACATTTATACGAAGTGCAATATCCGCAATATGAACAAAATGCTCGAAGGCCACGACGACCTTTTGGACGCACGCCTTCGCCAAACCCAAGCCCAGTACCGCACCTATCTGGAGCGTAACGCTGAATACCTTAAAGGCCTTGAACCCGAGGAACGCGATGAGGCCAAAGTGATATTGAAAATTAAATTGAAGGATTGAACTAAAAACATAAACCGATGAGCCACAAACTTTTATCAATCGCCGCCATCTGCGCTACAATGATGGCCTGCAATAGCAACAAAACAGAAACCGCAGTTTCTACCAGTATTGAACTTCCCGGAACAGTTGACAATGAATCATTTGCCGCAAATGTTGAATCTATCTCTGTTATGAACCTACAAATGGACGACAAATGGTCGCTTGGCGGTTATCAAAGATTAGCCCTTGCTGATAACTATACTTATATGCTGGAGCCCAGAAACTTAGATTTGTTGTGCTTCGAGAACAAAACAGGAGATATAGTATCGCGCCGAACAATCAAAGGCAATGGCCCTGGCGAAATAAACTATTTAAACTCAATGTATTGCATTGGTGATACGCTCTGCATTTACGACCAAGACCGCATAGTCCGCCAATACAACCAGAAAGGCACTTTCTTGGGCAAAATGTGTGAACTCGACGAATCGTTTATGAATTATAACTTACTAAGATTAAGCAACGGAGATTATGCAATGATTGTCCCGTTCAGTTTTTCATCGGACACGACCCCAGCCTTATTGCTGACTGACAATCAATTCAATGTCAAGTCGAAGCATTTTACGGTTCCGCAGTGTAATGTTTTTATTTCATTTGGTTATGCACCAACCTATTATGCCAACAATGACACCGTTCATTTCTTTGTTTTGTACGACAACCATTTCTACACGGTCAGTGGCGATACAGAGCAAAGCATTGATTTTGTGTTGCCTAATCCGCTGACAATCAAAAACGTTAAAGATTTGATAGGAAACAACAATTTCAATCCATATGATTACGATGGAAATTATACCGGTTTGGGCGAGTCGGGAAAGTTTGTGTCTTTCATCTACAACTATGACAAGACTCGCTACAGATTGTTACTCGACAAGCGCACCAACAACGTTGTGTCAGTTAATTTAGACGAAGATTTGGAAGATTCTGCCACAGGTTTTGTAATCAATCTTATCAAGAAGTCCGAAGTTTTCCAAACTGATGGAAAATATCTCTACGCATTAAGCAAAAATAGCCAGATGGCAGAGATTCTTGAAGGCCACGATGACATTTTGGATGCCCGTTTACAGAAAACCCAAGCCGAATACCGCGCATATTTGGAGCGCAACGCAGATTATATGAAAGATTTGGAGCCCGAGGAACGCGATGCTGTAACAGTGCTGTTGAAAATCAAATTGAAGGATTAAGGATTTGATTCTCAATTGGTAATCGCCAATTGCATTGACAATGCATTTTTTCCCGCGCAAATTGGCAATGGTATCGATAATTGACTACATTTGCACCGCTTTTGAGGGAAAGGAAAGATGCCGGAGTGGTCGATCGGGCCGCACTCGAAATGCGGTGAACGGGTAACTGTTCCTAGGGTTCGAATCCCTATCTTTCCGCAAAGTGAAAATGATAAAAAACTAAAACCTTGACTCCTAACGAGTTGAGGTTTTTGCTTTTTTAGGAGAATGACCCAAAATTGCCTTTTTTCGTTCGAAATTTGCGACTGGTTGATTTTGTAATTTGCGACCAATTGCAAAATTAATAATCCAATCAATGATTTTTCTCGCACGGGCAGGGCGCGTAGCCTTTGTAGCGCTTCTTCTGTGTGGCGCACGATGTGGCCAGCAGGCACAGAATCAGCAGAAAGCAGGTTACTATTGACAGTTTCGGCAGGCGGCGTTTCATCACTTTTTGTTTTCGTTTTCAAAATAGGCGCAACAGTCTGACAATCCGCAACTTTCGCACTTTGGCTTGCGAGCGGTGCAGACGTAGCGTCCGTGCAAAATTAGCCAATGATGCGCAATCGGCAATAGTTCGGGCGCGATGTTTTCAACCAATTGTCGTTCTGTGTCGATGGGGCGTTTGGCATTTACCGTCAGGCCGATGCGTGCCGAGACGCGGAACACGTGCGTATCGACTGCCAGCGCGGGCTTGTTGTAGATGACAGCCAGAATCACGTTGGCGGTCTTTCGGCCCACGCCAGGCAACTGCTGCAACTGCTCAATATTGTCGGGAACCTTGCCGTCGAATCTGTAGGTCAGCATCTGCGCCATTCCGAGCAGGTGCGCGGCCTTGTTGTTGGGGAACGAGCAACTTTTTATCAACTCAAAAATTTCGTCAACCGTGCTTTGAGCCATTGCTTTGGCGTCGGGAAAGCGGCGGAAAAGGGCAGGGGTGACCTGATTCACGCGCTTGTCGGTGCACTGTGCTGACAGAATCACCGCCACCAGCAACTCGTAGGCGTTCGAGTAGTGCAGTTCAGTCTGCGCTGTCGGCATATTCAGGCTGAACCAGTCAATCACTTTTCGGTAGCGTTCGGCGAGAGTCATAATCTTTTCAAAAATTGGATTCGTATTTGCGCGAAAGAATTGTTGTCAAGTTTGCACCACATTCGGCCATAATGTTCAGAAAATGACCGTAGTTCTGCTTCAGGTTGGTCTCGACGGTTTGCAGAAAATCGTCTTTGGTGTTGCGGGCGGCCGTGTACAGCAGATTTTTGCGCAAGGGTGACTCTTCGCTTTCGCTGATTTTGCAGGCACATTGCTTGTAATCGTTGCCACATTCTGTCAGCAGGCGGTTGGCGGCGTTCCAAATCTGTTCAAACCGATATTGCTGATTGTCAACCACATCCTTCATCAGCATCACGCGCCAGCGCTGCTCGCCTTCGGGCAGGTCGTCGAAACTGCCGTCGGCCCAAATGTGCCAGAGTTGCCGAAGCGAGTTGGCATCGTTGCCGAACTTTTTGTTGATGTAGTCTTCGCACTTGATTTTCAAGCGTTTGAAATCCTTATCACATGCCACCACGCCTTCCTGCGAGTAACTCTGCCAACTGCCGATGGCGGCCTGAACTTCTTCAAGCGAGTGGAACGGATACTGCCGCGGAACGTCGAACGGAATGCCGAATTGCTCTTTGGCCGCTTCAGGCGTCATTTCGTCGCCGTTGTTGTCGCGGATGCCGTGAAACCAAAGTTTGGTCTCGTTGTAGAAGCAGATGATGCGGCTAAACGGGCTAACCATCTCAAACATAAGCGTATAGCCATCGGGAACACGGTCAATCCATTGGCGGTCAGCAGCGTCGAGAAGCGAATTGAGCATCTCTTCAGCATTATTGAAAGGTGTTCCCGTAAGGTCGATGTGGCAGATGTCCCAACCGCCGTTCGAGAGCCAGTAGGCGCGGCCTTCGTGCTTGAACATCTTGATTAGCACGCCGTCGATTTTTTCGCGCACAATGGCTGATTGCCAGTCGATTGCGTCGGCGTGTTCATCATCGAAATTGAAAAATTTGGTGTATGGGGCGCAGATGATGTTGCCATCGTCGTCGACCACCGTGCCGCGGCACTCACGCACCACATCCAGACTAAAATCGCAGTGGTGCATATTGTACATCAGCAAGTTCCACCTGTTGTTGAACGGGCAGGGCGATATTCGCACGCAGTAAGGCTTGTGGTGAATCACATCCTTCCAGTTTTCTGTGGTGCGGATAAACTCTTGCAGATGAGTGAAATGGTTCATTTTTTTTTGTGAGTTTTTTTGGGGACTTCAGACTACGGACAACAGACTACAGAATTTTGATAATCGGTGAATTGGTTAATCGTAATTCATAATTCGTAATTCGTAATTTTCTAATGCCTGATGCCTAGTGCCTAACACCTAATTCCTAACTCTCAATCTCGCTCAACTCAATCCACCTGTCACTCTTCTCATCGAGAAGGCGGCTCACTTCGTCGAAGCGGGTTGAGAGTTCAGTGATTTTCTTTGCGTCGCTCTCGCCGCCCGACAGTGCCGCTTCAATCTGACTTTTTTCGGTTTCGAGTTGCTCAATCTCGGCTTCAAGTTGCTCAAACTCTTTGCGTTCCTTGAATGTCATACGGCGTTTGGATTCGGTGCGCTCGCGCGGCTTCTGCTGCGATTGCTCGGGCTTGGCGGCCGCCGTTTCGGCTTTTGCCTGACTGTTTTTCCAGTCGCGGTATTGAGTGTAGTTGCCAGGATAGTCCTTAATCTTTCCATCGCCTTCAAACACAAACAGATGGTCAACCACCTTGTCCATAAAAAAGCGGTCGTGCGACACAATCAGCACGCAGCCGTCGTACTTCGATAGATAATCTTCCAGCACGTTAAGTGTCACAATATCAAGGTCGTTCGTCGGCTCGTCGAGAATCAGGAAATTGGGGTTGCGCATCAGCACCGTCATCAGGTAAAGGCGCTTGCGCTCGCCGCCGCTCAACTTGCTCACGTAGGCGTAGTGCATCTGATGCGGAAACAGAAAATAGTTCAGAAACTGCGTGGGCGACAGCCTTGTGCCTTCGCCAACGGCAATGTCTTCGGCAACATCCTGAATCACTTCAATCACGCGCTTGTTCTCGTCGAACGACACTTCTTCCTGCTTGTAGTAGCCGATTTTGATGGTTGTGCCGATTTCAATTCGGCCGCGGTCGTATGGCTCGTTGCCAGTGATGATGTTCAGCAGCGTGGTCTTGCCAGCGCCGTTCGCGCCCACCACGCCGATTTTCTCGCCGCGGCGGAACTGATAGGTGAAATCGTCGAGCAGCACCTTGTCGCCAAAGCGCTTGTCGATGCTGAAAAGGTCGATGATTTTCGTACCCAGCCGCGAACTTTTTATGTCGATTTGCATCGATTCGCTTCGGGTGTTCTTGAAGGCCGTGGCCTTGATGTCTTCAAACGCGTCGATGCGGTATTTGGCCTTTGTTCCGCGCGCTTGCGGCATCCGCCGAATCCAGTCCAGTTCCTTTTTGTAGAGTTGTCGTGCTTTCTCTATCTCGCTGTTTTGGTTGTAGATACGTTCTTCGCGCTTGGCCAGGAAGTAAGAGTAGTTGCCGCGGTATTTGAAAATCTGATGGTCGTCAATCTCGTAGATGATGTCACACACGCGGTCCAGAAAATAGCGGTCGTGAGTGACCATTATCAGCGTCGATTTCGATGAGTTCAGGAACCCTTCGAGCCACTCTATCATATTAAGGTCCAAGTGGTTGGTGGGCTCGTCAAGAATCAGGATGTCGGGGTCGTCGATGAGCGTTTTTGCCAGCGCCAGACGTTTCTTCTGTCCGCCCGACAGTTGGCCCACTTTCTGCTCGAAGTTGTTGATATTCAGTTGCGAGAGAATCTGCTTTATGCGTGCTTCGTAGTTCCACGCTTTGGCGGCGTCCATTGCGCTTGTGGCGTTGGCCAGCCGTTCGGTGTTGCTGTCGCGGCAGGCCATCTCATACTCTTTGATGGTTTGCTGCGTCACATCCGACGACTCAAAAACTTCTTCAATAACAGTGAGTTCGGGGTTCAGTTTTGGGCTTTGCTCAAGATAGCCCAGCCGCAGGTCGTTGCGTATGGTAACGCTTCCGCTGTCGGGGGTGTCGGCGCCCGCCAGAATGCGCAGCAGCGATGTCTTTCCCGCGCCGTTGTTGGCAATGATGGCCACGCGCTGCTCTTTCTCAACGCTCAGACTGATGCCGTTGTAAAGCACCAGGTCGCCATACGATTTTGTAATGCCTTCGGCCTGCAGGTAGTTCATTGCTTTGCTGCTGTATTGAGAGTGAGAATGTTATGCGAGAGCGCCTTTCACTTTCTCAACAATCTCGTTCAGTTGCAGCGGCTTCTCAAAGTAATATTCGGCACCCAGTTCAAGGGCTTTGTCGGCGTCGGCGCGTTCGCTGTCGGCGCTCACAATCATTACCGGGATATTTTTCGTCTCGGGATTTTCCTTAATTGCAGTCAGCACTTCGAACCCCGACATGCCAGGCATCATAAGATCGAGCAACACAATGTCGATGTGTTTGCGTTTCAGAATTTTCAGCGCATCCTTACCAGAGAACGCCACTTCAACCGCAAAATCGTTTTGCTCAAAAACCACTTGCAGCAACAGATTGTTAGTGGCCGAATCGTCGACCAGCAATACCGTGTTTTTACTTTGTTTCATATTGTTATTGTTCGTTTTACAAGCGTCACAAGCAATTGTTGGCATCAACATGAAATAATGATTGCAAAGATCCCCCCAATTTTCAGTTGCAAAAATATGTAAACTTATTTTTTGGAAAATATAAAACTATGACTAATTTCACACAAAATTATATAAACATCCAATTATGCATGAAATAAATCTTATATCTGAATGGTCGAAGTTGCTGACTGCCGAACAGATGGATATGGTTCAGGCAAATAGCGTGGCGTTGAATTACAACAAGGCGGAAATGATTTGCAAGCAAGGAGCGTTCGCTTCGAATGTTTATTTCGTCGAAAAAGGATTGATGAAAGCCTACAAAGAGT